>JAKEIC010000286.1 GCA_022614695.1 Planctomycetales bacterium
CCGGTGGTCCGGACGCCCGGCGGCGCCACGGTGCGCGTCGTTGCGGGCACGGTCGAGGGGGTCGAGGGGCCCTTAACGAACGGGCGCGAGATCGTCACGTCGCCCGAGTACCTCGACGTCTCCGTCCCCGCGGGAGGCGCCTTCGAGCGGGACTTCCCGCCGGCCCACACGGTCTTCGCCTATGTATTCGAGGGCGAGGGGGACTTCGGGGGCGGGGGCGGCCCGGCGGTCCACGGGGACGGGACCCTCGTCCTCTACGGAGCCGGCCGCCGCGTCTCGGTCTCGGCGTCGAGGCGCGCGGTCCGTTTCCTCCTCGTCTCGGGGCGGCCGCTCCGCGAGCCGATCGCGTGGTACGGGTCCATCGTGATGAACACGAAGGCGGAGCTGCGGCAGGCCTTCGAGGAGCTGGACCGGGGGACGTTCGTGCGCGGCGCGCACTAGAATCCCGGCGGGATGCCGTCCGCGTTCCTGTCCGACTTCGGCCTGGCGAAGTCCGTCCGGACGGGGAGCCGGCTCACCCGCACCGGTCAGGCCCTCGGCACGCCGGCCTACATGTCGCCGGAGCAGGCCCGCGGCGAGATCTCCGCGCTCGCGGCACCGACGGACGTGTGGAGCCTCGGTTGCGTGCTCTACGAGATGCTCGCCGGACGGCCCGCCTTCGACGGAGAGACCTCGGCGGCCACCGTCGGACTCGTGCTCCTGCGGGAGCCGGCGCGCCTTCGCCCGCTGCGCCCCGACCTGCCGCGGGGGGCAGAACGCGTCGTCGCCGCGTGCCTCGCGAAGCGTCCTGCGGAACGCTACCGCGCCGCCGATGAGCTCCGGGACGACCTCGACCGCGTCCTCCGGGGCGAGGCGACGAGGGCCCGGCCCCCCCGCCGCGCGTGGAAGCTCCTCGTCCTCGGGTCCGCGGGCCTCGCGGTCGCGGCGTGGGCCGGAGTCGCCCTCCACGGTCCCCCGCCGGCGCCGAAGCCGGACCCGGTCCCCGTGACGGAGGATCCCGTCGAGACCGTGAGGCGCCGCGCGACGGAGGCCCGCCTCCGGTCCCCGGACGAGGCGGCGCGGTTCCTTCGCGACGCCGTGGCGGCGCGGCCGCAGGACCGGGCCCTCCGTCTTCTCTACGCCGACTGCCTTCGAGAGGCCGGGCGGTGGCGGCGCGCGGAGACCGAGTACGACCGGCTGATCGCGGAGGATCCCGCCGACGCGGACGCGCGCTACGGGCGGGGACTCGCGCGGTGGCACGCCGTGGATGCGCACGAGCAGCCCGGCGGGAACCCGGTCGGGGACCTACGCGTGGCCGGCGAGCGGCTGGCGGGCCACCGGGGGGCGCTCGCCCGCGCCGTGATCGCGCGACTCGAGGGGCGCCGCGAGGATGCGATGCGCGAGATCGAGCAGGCCGGCGACTCGGCCGACGCCCTCGTCGTCTGGGCCCTCATCGTCCACCACGAGGCCGAGGGAGGCCCCGAGGATCAGAGGAAGGCGGTGGAGCTCTTCACGCGGGCGATCGCGGTCGGACCGCCCCGGACGATCATGTACTCGGAGCGCGCCCACGCGCGGGTGCTCCTCGGGGAGGACGCCGAGGCGATCGAGGACTACGACGCCGCGCTCGCGCTGCTCCCGGGACACACCCAGGTGCTGCTGAACCGTGCGGACGCGCGCCGGCGACTGGGGGACCGGGCGGCGGCGGAGGCGGACCTCGCCGAGGCCTTCCGGCGCGGCGAGCACCGGGCGCATGCCCTCGCCCTCCGCGCGCTCTTCAAGGCAGACGACGGCGACCACCGGGGAGCGATCGCCGACTACGGCGAGGCCCTGGCGCTCCGGCCTGGGTACGTGGAGGCCCTCGGGAACCGTGCCACGTCCCGGGCGGCCCTGGGCGATATCCGGGGGGCGATGGCGGACCTCGAGGAGGCCCTCCGGCTCAGCCCGAACGACCCGACGGTCCTCGGGAACCGCGGAGTGACGCGGGAGAAGCTCGACGACTGGGCCGGCGCCCGGGACGACTTCGCGGCCGCGCTCCGGCGCCGTCCGGACGACCCCCAGCTGCACGCTTACCGGGGGGACGCCCGGCAGATGCTCGGCGACCTGGAGGGCGCCCTCGAGGACTACGAGGCCGCACTCCGCAGGGACCCGGGGGAGGCCACGGCGCTCCTCGGACGGGGGAATCTCCGGCGGACCCGGGGGGACCTCGCTGGCGCCGTGGCGGACTTCCGCGCGGCGACGCTCGCCCGGCCGACGTGGCCCGACGCGAGGGCGAACCTGGGCCTGGCGCTGCGCGACCGGGGGGAATGGGCCGGGGCCGCCCGCGAGCTCGGGGAGTTCCTGCGTCTCGCTCCGGACGATCCCAAGGCACCGACGGTCCGCGCACTGCTGGAGGAGGTCCAGCAGCGGGCCGGGGGGTAGTCTCGGTGGGTACGATGCCCCCGCGATGGGTGCGCGCGGGGCCGGACCGATCCCTGTCCTCCACGTCCACGACCGCTCGGCGTGGGGCGGGAACGTGGAGCACATCCGGCTGCTGGCGCGGGGGCTCGACCGGGCGCGGTTCCGGCCGTTCATCGCGGGGCCGCCGGGGTCCGAATGGTGCCGCCGGATCGCCGCCGAGGGGGTGACGGTCCTCCCCTCCTCGATCCGCGGGAAGCTCGACTTCCGCGCGGCGGGGAGGCTCGCGCTCCACTGCCGCGCGCACGGGGTCCGGGTCCTCCACACCCACATCCGGCGCGCCGACTGGATGGGCGGGATCGCCACGCGGCTCGCGCGAGGCGTCGCCGCTGTGGCGACACTCCACGGCTCCGCCTCCGTGGACGAGCGCGGGGTGGAGAGGTTCGGCCTCTCGGAGCGGGTCTACGCCCGCGTGCTCCGCGGGCTCTTCGACGCGGTGATCACGGTCTCGGAGGCGCTCCGGCGCGAGGCGATCGAGAGGCTCGGCTGCGACCCGGCGCGGGTGTTCCACGTCGTGAACGGCGTGGACCTCGCGCCCTTCGGGTCGCTCCCCACCCGCGATTTCGCCCGCGGTCTCCTGGGACTGGGCGGGGGCGAAATCGCCATCGGGATGGTCTCCCGCTTCGTCGCCCACGGCTCCGTCATGAAGGGCCATCCCGAGATGGTCCGGGCCTTCGCGCGGGTCGCCGGGACGGAACCCGCGGCGCGGCTCGTGCTGGTGGGGGACGGCCCCTCGCGGCCCGAGATCGCGGCGCTCGCGCGGGAACTGGGCGTGGCCGACCGGGTGCGGTTCCTCGGCCAGCGCGACGACGTCCCACGGCTGCTCCCGGCCTTCTCGGTCGTGGCCCTTCCCTCTCGCGGCGAAGGGCTCCCGCGCGCGCTCGTCGAGGCGATGGCCGCGGGCGTGCCCGTGGTCGGCGCGGACGTGGGCGGGATCCCGGAGCTCCTCCGGGGAGGGGCCGGGCTCACGCACGCCCCGGGCGACACCGAGGCGCTCGCGGCGGCGCTGCTCCGGGTCCTGCGGGAGCCCGGGCTCGCCGACTCGCTCCGCGCCGCCGGCCGCGCGCGATCGGCCGAGCACTCGGCCGCGGCGATGTGCCGCGGCGTCGAGGCGGTCTACGACCGGGTGCTCGGACGTGGGTGACCCCGGCGATGAGGCCCGGGGGCGGGAGGTCGCGGCGCTCCGCGCGAGCCTCGAGGATTGCCGGAGGCGGATCTCGCTCCTCGAGGGGTGCGGCGCCCCCCTCTCCACGGGGGAGAGGGAGGAGATCGCCGCGCTCCGGGCGATCCTCGACCGGGTCGCGCACCGGCTCGGGAAGCTCGAGCAGCCGGAGGCCGCGACTCCCGCGCCGGCCCCGCCCGTTCCGCCGGCCGCCCTCCCTGTCCCGCCGTCGGCGCCCGTCCCCGCCCCGGTCTCGACCGACCTCGCGATCCTCGCCCGCCACGCCCGATGGCGTCGCGAGGCCGGGCGCGGCCTGCGGGACCGCCCGACCCCGCCCCCCGAGCCCCTGGTCTCGCGCGGGTTCGAGCAGCTCGTGGGCGAGCAGGTCTTCCTCAAGCTCGCGCTCCTCCTCGCCGTCGTCGGGGTCGCGTGGGCGTTCAAGTACGCCTACGACATCGGCTGGTGGGGACGTCTCCCCGCGGTCGCGAAGATCCTCTCCGGGCTCCTCCTGAGCGGGGGGTTCCTCGCGGCGGGCGTCCTCCTCGAGCGGCGGGAGAGGTGGCGCGCCTACGGCCGGGGGCTCCTCTCGGCCGGCTGGCCGCTCCTCTATTTCACGGTCTACGCGGCCCACCACTTCCCCGCGAGCCGGATCGTCGCGGACGCGACCCTGGCCCTCTTCTTCCTAGCGGCCGCGGCCGGCGCCGGCATCGCCTTCTCGCTCCGCTACCGGTCCGAGTGGGTCACGATGGCGGGCTTCGCGCTCGGCTACCTCACGCTCCTGCTCTCCGGCCCGAGCCAAGCCTCGCTGATGGCGAGCGCGGTCTACACGGCCGCGCTGGTCGTCCTGCTCTGCCGCCTCCGGTGGCTCTTCCTCGGAGGGATCGGGCTCGCGGGGGCGACGGCCGTCTACCTGCTGTGGCTCGGACCGGACGTCTCCGGGGCGGACATCGGGTTCGGCAGGCCGCCGGGGGAGTTCCTCCGGAACGTCGCCTGGCCCTCGCTCACGTGGGCGCTCTTCGCGGCGGGGGCGCACCTCTCGTCGCGGCACGAGCGCTGGCCCGCGCTCCCCGCCCACCTCGCCGTGGCCAACGCCTTCGCCTACTTCGTGCTCTTCTCGGTCACGCCCCACGTCCCGGACCCCGAGCGGGAGTACCTGTTCCCCCTCCTCCTGGGGATGGCCCACGTGGCGCTCAGCGCCGCCGCCCGCGGGCAGTCCCGGTGGGCCCTGTTCGTCGCCGAGGCCGCCCTCGCGGCCGCGCTCGTCGCTCTCTCCGTCCCTCTGCGCCTCTCGACCGAATGGATCACGTTCGGCTGGACGGCCCAGGCGGCGGTGCTGGTGATCCTGGGCGTGCGGCTGGCGGAGTACCCGCTCCGGATCCTGGGCTACGGGACCCTCGTGCTCGGGCTCGTCCGTCTCGCCCTGCGGGACCTCCCCCGGGACGCGGGCCTCCCCGCGCTCCCGTGGCTCCCCGCGCGGGACCTCGCGCTGGCGGCTCTCGCCGGCACCTCCCTTGGGCTCGCTGGGCTCCTGCGCCGGAGCGGGGAGGCCGGCGGGCTCGCGAAGGACGAGGACGCGATCCCGCCCCTCCTGCGCTGGCTCGGGGCGCTCCTCCTCGGCGGGCTGGTCCTGCTGGATGTCCCCGACCCGTGGACCGTCCCCGCGCTCGCGGCGCTCGCGGCCGCGATCGCGCTCGCCGCGCCGGCGGCCGAGGTCCACGCGACCGGCCAGGCGGCCCTCGCGGGTCTCGCCGCCTGGTTGGCGGCCCTCTGGGACGCGGGGCACGGCGCGACGGGATGGGGGCCGAGCCTCGGCCTCCTCGCCACGGCCGCTGCGAACGCGGGGCTCGCGATCCGGCGGCTGCGCGCGGGCTGCCCGCACCCCCTCCACACGGCGGTCGCGATCGCGGCCGCGTGGACGATCCTCTTCGCCGAGATCGCCGCGCCGTGGAACGCCGCCGCGGCGGCCGCGGCGGGCCTCGCCCTCGTCGTCGCCGCCGCGCGCGCCCCCCTCACGAGGCACCTGCCGGCCCTCTCGCTGGCCGTGGTCCTCGTCGCGGTCGTCGCGGCGGGTCTCGCGCTCGCGGGCCAGGAGTGGCTCCGCGGACCCGGGGCCGGGCGGATCGCGGCGGTCGCCCTCGTCGCCCTCGCCGGCGTGGCCGCTTACGCGGTCTCGGCCCTCCGGCACGGGGAGATCCCGGCCGGCTCGGACCCCGCGTGGCGCCCGGCCGGCGCCGGCGCGGCCGTCCTCGTCTCCGCCCATCTCCTCGGCCTCGTGCTGCTCTTCGTGGAGTGCCGGGCTCCCTGGATCCCGGTCGCCTGGGCGTTCGCCGGGCTCGCCGGGACGGCTCTCGCGGGGAGCCTGGGGCTCGTCCTCTGGACCTGGGCGGGGACGGCCTGCGTCGTCCTGGGAGGGCTCGCCGCGTTCCCCCGCATCCTCCCGGACGCCCCGCCCGGGGCGGAGCCGGGGCGGATCCTCCCGGGATCGCTCCTCGTGCTCGCGCTCCTAGCGACGGCTGCGCTCTCCGCCGCCCGCGCCCTCCCGGCGCCGGGCCGGCCCGGGCCACCGGGGCCGCACGCCGGGGCGTCGCACGCGATCGCGGGGCTGGGGATCGCCCTCGCCATCGCGCTCATGCACCAGGAGGCCTCCGCCGGCTGGCTCTCCCTCGGCTGGGGGATCGAGGGGGCGGTCCTCCTCGCCGCGGGCTTCACGCTCGGGGCACGGCCCCTCCGGCTGTACGGGGTCGGGCTCCTCCTGGCCGTCGTCGCCAAGGTGGGCCTCCTCGACGTCGCCCGGCTCGCCGTCCCCTACCGGGTGGCGTCGTTCCTCGGGATGAGCCTCATCCTCTTCGGGGCGTCGTGGGCGTACACCCGGAGGAGAGAGACCCGCTAGAATCGCCACCGATGAGGGTGGCGTTCCTGATCGCGGGGACGATCGTCGCGCTGGGGCTCGCGTGCGAGGAGCGCGAGGAGCCGTTCGCCCCCGCGTCGCCGGGGAGCGCCGGGCCGGCCCCGATCCCGCCGGGCGCGACGACGACGCCGGTCAAGGCCTTCACGAAGACGGCCACCCTCGCCGCGCTCGCCGCCTCGACCAACCCGCGGGGGCTCGCCATCGCCCCGGCGGGACTCGCGGCGGGGAGCTTCACTCTCGCCGCGGGAGACGTCCTGGTCGCGGCGGCCGGGACGAACGCGGTCCTCCGCGTGGACGCGCTCGGGAACGTGACGACGTTCGCCGCGGACTCGTCGCTGCAGGACTCGGCGGGGAACGCGCTGGCGACGGGACTCCTCGCCTCCCCGCAGGACGTCGCGGTGGATTCCTCGGGGCGCGCCTGGGTCGCGACGGCTTCGGGGACGAACGGGAACGGGGGGACCGGGAATGTCGTCGTCCTCGACCGGAACGGCCGCGTGATCCTCCAGGGCTCGACTCTCGCCGTCGTCGCGGCGGCGGGGTTCTCGTCGCCGCGCTCCGTGGAGTGGAACCTCGGTTCGGCGGGCTCGGACCGCCTCTTCGTGACGAACGCGGGCTCGGGGGTCGTCCACCGGATCTCGGTGAACGCCTCGGCGCTCGCGTCGAGCGCAGTGGCCGCGATCGCGACCGGGGTGACCGGCGTCCAGTCCGCCGCCCACGACCCGGCGACGGACGCGCTCTGGCTCACCGCAAGCGGGACGGGGCTCGACGAGCTCCGGCGCGTCGGGTCGGCGAGCACGGTCGCGACGGGCGACAACGACGTGCTCGTGGTGGCGACCGCCTCCGGAGTCCTCTCCGGCGCGCGGGGGGCGGACGTGAACAGCGCCGGGAACGTCCTGGTGGCGAACCAGGCCACGGGCGACGTGGTCGAGATCTCCGCCGCCGGGGCCCTGGTCGGGGCCCTCGTGACCGGGCTCGCGGCCGGGTCGCTCGAGGGCCTCGTCGTGGACCGGGCCGTCAGCCGGATCTACGCGACCGAGACCGCGACGCCTGCCCTCGTGGCCCTCACGCCCCCGAGCTTCGGGAACGACGTCCAGGCGATCTTCAGCGCCCGCTGCACGGGCTGCCACGCGGGGGCGTTCGCCCCGTTCGGGCTGGACCTCACGACCGGGAACTCCCGCGGAAACCTCGTGAACGTCCAGTCGGGACAGGTGGCACCCGACCTGTGCGTGCGCCCCGGGAACTCCGCGACGGGCGCGGGCGGCTCCTACCTCGTCGAGAAGGTGAAGCTCGCGAGCCCACGGCAGGGACTCCAGATGCCCCGCTTCGGGACGCCCCTCACGGCCGCCCAGATCCGGCTGATCGAGGGCTGGGTGGACTGGGGCGCGCCGAACAACTAGTGGTTCGACACGGAAGTCCTGACGCTCCGCGTCAGGACTCCTCCGGCTCACCACTAGCAGCTCGCGCGCCAGCCTCCTCTCCGGGAGAGAATCGCTGATAGGCAAGTCGGCACCGCCTGCCAACGACGAGATCGGTCAAGGCGAGCCGTGAGCGCGAGCGATGCAGAGCAGGTGAGCAGCCCCCCCGAGCAGGGCCTCGCGTGCGCCGATCCTCAACTCGATCGCCAGGAGACGCTGGGCGGCCTTCGTGTCCGCCAGGACCTCCCTGTGCTCGCGGAGCGGGAGCGCCGGCTGCGCGGCGAGGGTCTCGACCGCGAACCCCGCCTCGCCGAGGAGCGCCCGGAGCGCCTCCGGCGTGAAGGCCCGCGTCGGGAAGCGCTCCTCCTCGCGTTTGGCGAGGAACTCGGTCCGGCCGTCGCGGAGGAATCTCTCGAGCGCCGGCACGTCCCCGGCCCGGAGGAAGTGCGTCGCCTGGCCGTAGGCCCCGTCCACCGTGGCGACGAGGACGCCTCCGGGCCGCAGGACCCGCCGGAGGGAGCGCAGGGCCCCGAGCGGGTCGGCGCAGAACGAGATCACGTCCCCGATCGCGAGGGCGGCCTCGAACGACCTGTCGGCGAAGGGCGCGAGGTCCTGCACGTCGGCGACGGCGACCTCGGGCCGCCGGGAGGGCGGCAGCTCTGCCGCCTTTGCGCGAGCCACCTCGCACATCTTCGGCGAGAGGTCCGAGATCGTGACACGCCAACCGGCCCGAGCGAGCCGGAGCCCGAAGTGGCCCGTGCCCCCGCCCGCGTCGAGGACCGGGGCGGGGGGCGGAGGCAGGGCCCGCCTCGCTCGTCGCCAGACGAGGTCCCGCCAGAGGCGCCAGTAGGGGTCCCCCTCGTAGATCCCGTCGTAGATCCCGGCCACCCGGTCGTGGTAGGCACGGGTGGGATCGCGGCGGCGCCGCTCGGCACGGCTCGCGCCCCGTGGGTACACGGCTATCCCTGCGCGTCGAGGGCCCGGGCGATCTCCTTCTCGGTGACCGATCCCCAGGCCACGAGGAGGACCCCGAGCGCCACGACCTGCCCCTCGCGCCGGCGGCGGGCCTGCTCGGCGAGAGCCGCGCGGAGGGCGGCCGCCGTCACGGCCTTCTGCTCGAGGAGCACGGCGCCGAGCAGCCGGCCCGCACCCCGCCCCGCGCGCCGCGCCTGCTCGAAGAGCAGCTCCTCGACCTGCTCGGACCCGAGGAGCTTCCGCGCGACGAGGATCTGTCCGAGGGCCGGGGCCTCGGCGTCGCGCGCCTGTTCGTCGAGCGCGTCCCGGACCGCCTGGACCGGGACGAACCCGTGCGCGGCGACGAGCGCCCCGAGTCGCACGTCGCTCGCCGTCCCGCGCGTGTCCCGTCTCGCCATCGCCCCTCCTGCGGAGGCCCGATGGTATCCCCCGCCGCTCCCCGCACAACCGCGCGACCCGCTATACTCGCGTCCGGAGTGGATCAGGCGGTCGCTCTAGGAAACCGCCGCGAGAGCGGCGGTTTCCTGGGGAGGAAAGTCCGGGCTCCAGGAACCAGGGTGGTGGGCAACGCCCACCGGGGGTGACCCCAGGGAAAGTGCCACAGAGAACAGACCGCCCCGTGGTGTCCGAGCGAAAGCGAGGTCTACTGCGGGGCAAGGGTGAAACGGTGCGGTAAGAGCGCACCGCCGGCGCGGCGACGCGCCGGGCACGGCAAACCCCACCCGGTGCAAGCGCAAGTATCCCCCTCTGCGTGGTTCCCGCGTCGCGGGGGGATGGTCGCGCGCACGAGCCGGCGGGCGACCGCCGGCCCAGAGGAATGGCCGCCTCCGGGGCCGCAAGGTCCCGAAGACAGAACCCGGCTTACCGATCCAGTCCCCCACGGGCCAGCCGCAAGGCTGGCCCGTGGTGTCTCCGGACCTGGCGCCCCTAGAACAGCGTCCCCGTCTTCGGCTTCCTCGTCCCCGCCCCATCGCCCCCGAACTCGCGCATCGCCTTCTCGGTCGCGAGGCGGCCGCGCGGGGTGCGCTGGAGGTAGCCGAGCTGGATCAAGTACGGCTCGTAGACGTCCTCGAGGGTGTCCTCGGGCTCGCCCACGCGGACGGCGAGGGTCTTGAGGCCTAGAGGCGCCGCGCCCGACTCGACGAGCGCCCGGATGATCCGCCGGTCCATCTCCTCGAGTCCGCGCGCGTCCACGCCGAGCATGTCGAGTCCGTGCTTCCCGAGATCCAGGGTGATCTCGCCCCCGCCCTCGACCTGCGCGACGTCGCGGAGCCGGCGGAGGAACCGCTGCGCCACCCGCGGCGTCCCGCGCGAGCAGGCGGCCACGTGGTCGGCGGCGTCGGGGGCGAGCCCCACCTTCAGGAGCCCCGCCGCGCGCACGAGGATCTTCACCAGGTCGCCCTTCGGGTAGAGGTCCAGCCGCTCCCGGATCAGGAACCGGTCCCGGAAGGGCGGCGAGAGGAGCCCCTCGCGCGTCGTGGCCCCGACCAGGGTGAAGGGCTTGAGCGTGAGCCGGATCGAGCGGGCCCCCGGCCCCTGATCCAACACGATGTCCACGACGTAGTCCTCCATCGCCGAGTAGAGGTACTCCTCGACCGCCGGGTGGAGCCGGTGGATCTCGTCTATGAAGAGGACGTCCCCCTCGCCGAGCTTCGTCAGGATCCCGACGAGGTCGCCGCTCCTCTCGAGCGCGGGCCCCGAGGTCGCGTGGAAGTTCGCCCCCATCTCGCGGGCGACGATCTGCGCGAGGGTGGTCTTCCCGAGCCCGGGCGGGCCCGAGAAGAGGACGTGGTCGGGGGGCTCGCGCCGCTCGCGGGCCGCGACGAGCGCGTAGCGGAGGTTCTTCACGGTCCGCGGCTGCCCGACGAACTCGTCGAGGGTGCGCGGCCGGAGGACCTGGTCGGCCTGCCGGTCCTCGTCCGTCCTCTCGGGGCTCGTGAACCCGGTCTTCGCCACGGGGGTGCGGCGATCGTAGCGGCGTCTCCTCGCGGGAACAACGGCGATTCTCGCGGGTATGATCGTCCGCCGACCGTGAACCGTGAACGGGCATCGGTGAACTGCTTCCTCGCCGACTTCGGCCTCGCGAAGGCTGTCGCGACGGGGAGCAGGCTCACCCGCACGGGCCAGGCCCTCGGGACACCGCACTACATGTCCCCCGAACAGGCGGAGGGGGACGTGTCGTACCTC
>JAKEIC010000287.1 GCA_022614695.1 Planctomycetales bacterium
CGCGCGGGTCCGCGCGGAGGCGTGGCCCGAGCCGACGGACGCCGAGGAGGTCCACGAGGCGCTCCTCTGGATGGGCTACGCGACGGAGGAGGAGGCGCGGCCGTGGCTCGCGTGGCTCGCGGGGCTGCGGGCCGAGCGCCGGGTCTCCCTCGACGACGGCCGCTGGTTCGCGGCCGAGGCGGCGCGGGACCCGAAGGCCGTCCTGCGCGGCCGGCTCGATGCGCTCGCGGTGATGGAAGACCCGGAGGGAGACCGGGCGACGTTCGAGGAACTCGAGCGCGAGGGGACCGCGATGCGGGCGCGCCTCGGGGGGCGGACGGTCTGGGGAGCGCCACGGCTCCTCGCCCGGATCCGGCGCGCCATGGTCGAGACGCTCCGTAGGGAGATCGAGCCGGCCACGGCGGGGGAGTTCCTGCGATTCCTCGCCGCGTGGCAGCACGCGGACGAGAGGCACCGGCTCGAGGGACCGGCCGGGGTCGCCGAGGTGGTCCGCCAGCTCGCGGGGTTCGAGGCGCCCGCGGCCCACTGGGAGGGGAGCCTCCTCCCCGCGCGCGTCCGGGGCTACCGGCGCGAGTGGCTGGACCAGCTCGCGCTCTCGGGGGACGTGGCCTGGGGGAGGCTCTGGGGAGGGGGCGCGGCGGCGGTCCGCGTGGCGCCGATCGCCCTCCTCCCGCGCGAGGAGCTGGATGCGTGGACGGGTCTCGCCGGGAAGGCCGCCCCCGAGCGCCTCTCGGGGAGCGCCCGCGCCGTCCTCGAGGCCCTCGCGGCCCGCGGGCCGCTCTTCCCGCAGGAGCTGCTCCGGGCGGCTGGGCTCGTCCGAGCCCAGCTCGACGGGGCGCTCGGGGAGCTGGCCGCCTACGGGGCCGTCACGTGCGACTCGTTCCAGGGGCTTCGCGGCCTCATCGTCCCCCCGTCGCGCCGCCGCGGCGCGGCGCCCTCCTCGGGCCGCTGGAGCCTCTTCCGCCGCGACCCGCCCCCGCCGCCCGACCCCGAGTTCGCCGCGCGCCGGCTCCTCGACCGCACGGGGATCGTCTTCCGGCGGACGCTCTTGCGCGAGAGGATCCCCGTCCCCTGGCGCGACCTCGTGCGGGTCTACAGGCTCCTCGAGCTGCGTGGCGAGGTGCGGGGCGGCCGGTTCGTGGCCGGCATGGCCGGCGAGCAGTACGCCCATCCGGACGCGGTGTCGCTCCTCCGCACGCTGCGCCGCGGCGAGCCCGGCGCCCCCGTCGAGGTCTCCGCCGCCGATCCGCTCAACTTCCGCGGGATCCTCACGCCGGACGACCGCGTCGCCGCGACGGCGACCGCGAAGGTGCGGGTGGGCTAACCCAGCGGGTCCGCGTCCTCCCCGCGCGCCGAGACGTTCAGGAGGAGGCCCACCGCCGCGCCCGAGGCGACCAGCGACGACCCGCCGTAGGAGACGAACGGGAGCGGGAGGCCCGTCACGGGCCCGAGCGAGACGACCATCGCGAGGTTCACGGCGGCCTGGACGCAGAGGAGAGTCGTCGCCCCGACCGCGAGGAGGCGGCCCGGGCCGTCGCGGGAACGCCGGGCGGCGCCGAGGCCGCCGAGGGCGAGGGCCGCGAACAGCGCCAGCACGGCCGTCCCCGCGAGGAATCCTCCCTCCTCGGCGACCACGGCGAATATGAAGTCCGTGTGCGGGAAGGGGAGGAACCGCAGGTGCGTCTGCGTCCCCTCGCCGTACCCCCGTCCCGTCCAGCCGCCCGAGCCCACGGCGATCCGCGCCTGGATCGCCTGGTAGGCCTCGCCCACCTGCTGGTGCTCGGAGTAGGAGCCCTGCCCGAGGAAGGCACGGATGCGCGCGCGCTGGTAGTCCTTGAGCCCGAACGTCGCGGCGGGGATCGCCACGACGGCCGCCAGGGCTCCGGCCGCCGCGAGAGCGCGCCACGGGAGGCCGGCCGCCACGAGCATCGCCACCGCGACAGGGACGACGACGAGGGCCGTCCCGAGGTCCGGCTCGACGACGATCAGCGCGGCCGGGAGGCCGGCGACGATCGCGACCCTCGCCAGCATCGGGACGGGCCGCATCCGGTCGGCGCGACGCAGCGCCGCCGCCACGGCGAGCACGACCGCGAGCTTCGCGATCTCGGACGGCTGGCACCGGAGTGGCCCGAGGTCCATCCACCTCCGCGACCCGTTCGTCGCCGTCCCGAGCACGAGCACCGCGGCGAGCCCGAGGACGGAGATCGCCCAGAGGGGGACCGCGAGGCGGAGCAGGCGGCGATAGGGGACGGTCGCCGCGACCGCGGCGGAGACCGCCGCGGCGAGGAGCCAGAGCAGCTGCCGGGAGGCGTAGGGCTGCGTCACGAGTTCGCCGTCCGCGCCCGACTTCTCCGCCGCGCTCGCGACGGCCGCGAGCCCGACCGCCGCGAGAACGAGCGGAGGGCCGAAGACGAGCGGGGCGGCGAAGCGCCGCGCGGAACGCAGACCGTCCAGGAGCCGCGAGGGGAGGGCGCTCATCCCCTCGCCTCCGCGAACGCCTCGGGGAGCGCGCGCGCCGCCGCGTCCAGCAGCTCGGCCGCGATCGGGGCGGCCACGTCTCCCGCGTGGGTCCCGTCCACGACGTCCTCGACCAGCACGACGATCGCCACCGCCGGGTCGTCGCGAGGGGCGAACCCGGCGAACCAGACCGCGTTCACGCGGATCGGGGAGGTCTCGCCGTTCGGCCGCTCGTCGGCCCGCCGGGCCCGGATCACGTCCGCCGTCCCCGTCTTCCCGGCCGCCCGGGTCCGCTCGAGGCCCTTCCCGTGGGCGGTGCCGGCCTTCCTCGAGACGACGTCCGCGAGGGCCTGGCGGATCTCGGCGAGCGCCTCCTCCGGGACGGGGACCACCGCGACGGGGAGCGCCTCGACCGCGGGGCCGTCGGCGCGGATCCGCGGCACGACGAGCCGCCCCCCGTTCGCGACGGCCGCCATCATCCGCGCGACCTGGAGAGGCGTGACGGCCAGGCCGGCCTGCCCGATGGCGACGAGCGGGGCCGGCCCTTCGTCCGGGACCTTCCCGGCCCTCTCCCCGGGGAGCCCGCAGCCGGTCCGCTCCCCGAACCCGAAGCCGCGCGCCGCCTCGGCCATCCTCCCCGTCCCGAGCGCCACGCCCGCGCGGTAGAAGACCCCGTTGCAGGAGCGCACGAGCGCCTCGTGGAGCCCGAGCGGGCCCCCGTGCCCCCCGGACTTCCAGCACCGGAGGTTCCTCCCGCGCGCCGCGCGGAAGACCCCGTCGCCTCAGTCGAACGCGTCGCTCCCGCGCCCGTCCGCGAGGAGCGCCGACGCGACCACGACCTTCCAGACCGAGCCGGGGGGATAGAGCCCCTGCGAGGCCCGGTGGAGGGTCGGTCCCGGCCCCTCGGGATCGAAGAGGACCCTCGCCGCCTCGGGCGACACCGGCGGGACGAGGGCGTTCGCGTCGTGGCCGGGGGCGCTCGCGCAGGCGAGGATCGCCCCCGTCCGGACTTCCAGGAGCACGGCCGCTGCGCGCCGGACCTCGGGCGGCGGCGCCACGGGACGGGTCCCGCCGTTCGGGAGGGCCCCCGGGCGGAAGGGCCGGCGCAGGGCCTTCTCCGCCGCCGCCTGGAGGTCGGCCCGGATCGTCAGCCGGACCGGGGCCCCCGCCTGCGGCGGCGCGACGAGGAGGTCCCGGAGCCTGCGCCCCTGGGCGTCCCGCTCGGTCACCCTCACGCCCAGCCGCCCGCGCAGGTCGCGGTCCGCCGCGGCCTCGACTCCCGTCCGCCCGAGCGCGAACGCGCGCCGGAACGCGCTCCGCCGCTCGAGCTCCTGGTAGTCCTCCGCCTCGAGGACGCCTTCGAGGTCGCGGCGGAAGACTCCCTCCTCCTCCATCGCCTCGTACTCGTCGGCGCCCTCGCCTCCCTGTCCCGTGGGCACCGCGCGCAGCCCCGGGAACGAGATCGAGCCGAGGAGCTGGGCCGCGACCGCCCCGAGGGGATAGCGGCGCCGCCCCCTCTCCGCGACCCGGACGCCCGGCAGGTCCTCCCCGCCGCGGACGTCCACGGCGAGCCACTGCTCCTCGGTCGCCTCCGGAATGAGCGTGAGCGGCTCGTACCGGAGCGCCGCCGCGCGCCGCGCCTCGGCGGCCGCCGCGAGTGTCCGGACGGCCCGATCCAGGCGTTCCCGGGCCGCCGGC
Organism: Planctomycetales bacterium; assembly: GCA_022614695.1. Taxonomy (GTDB): domain Bacteria; phylum Planctomycetota; class JAKEIC01; order JAKEIC01; family JAKEIC01; genus JAKEIC01. The sequence goes on from JAKEIC010000287.1 coordinate 4,156, forward strand.
TCGCCCGGCATCGCCCCGGCGAGCGCCTCGCCCCGCGCCCGAGAGATCGCGGCCGCCGGGGCCGGGTCGCCGGCGAGGAGGACGGGCTCCCCACCCCCCCTGGCGCCCGCGGCCTGCGCCGCCGCGTGGGCCTCGCAGGCCGCCGCCGCGGCCGTCCTCGCCGCCTCCCGCGCCCGGGCAGCCTCGACGCTCCCCTCGCCCTCCAGGGCGCGCGCGATCCCCCGGGCCAGCGCGTTCTCCTCGCGCCGGACGATCCGCCCCTCGGCCTCGGCGGCCCGCGCGAGGAGGTCCCGCTCCGGGATCGAGACGAGCGACGCGAGCCGCGCGAGGACCGTCGCGAACGCCCGCTCCCTCGCGACGCGCGCGGCGACCCGGGCGTCGCGGTCGCCGCGCCGGAGGAGACGCGCCGCCTCGGCGGGCGGGACCCCGAGGATCCCGGCGACCGCCTCCCGGAGCGCCGGCGCCGGGAGGGTCGCCCCGGCCACGACCTCGAGTCCGAAGACGGGCGTCTCGCCGGCGAGCAGCACCCCCGTGGCGTCCCGGATCTCGCCCCGGATGGGGGCGAGGACCTCCAAGTCGCGCGTGTTGGCCTCGGCCCGCGCCGCGTGCTCGGCCCCGCGCGCCACCTGCCAGTCGAGGAGCCTCGCGAGGACCGCCGCGTAGGGGAGCAGCAGCGCCGCACCGAGAACCCCGAGGCGCCGGCGGAGGCCCGACCGGGAGAGCCGGTCGGACGGGACGGCGGACGGCCGATCGCTCGCCGCCGGGCTCACGCTCCCTCGAACGCGGCCCGCCCGCCCCGCGGAGCCGCGAGGCCCGGGATCCGCAGCAGGAGGGGCAGGACGAGAGGCGCGGTCACGGCCGTCGCGAAGGCGCCCGCGAGAGCCGGTCCGACCGCCGCGCCGCGCGCGAGCGCGATCGCCACGCCGTAGGTCGTCGCGACCGCGGCCGCGAGCCCCGCCCGCGCCACGGGGCCGTCCGGGTCCAGGGCCCGCCGGAGCGCCGCCGCCGGGGCGGCCGCGAGACCGAGCAGGAGGGCGTGGAGCCCGAGGGGATCCGGCACCAGGGCGTCGCGGAGGAGCCCGGCGAGCCAGCCGAGGGTCACGGCCTCCGGGACAGGTCCTCGGAGCGCCGCGGCGACCGCCAGCCAGACGAGCGGGTCCGGCAGGAACGGCGCGGCCGGGCCGGCGAGAGCGCACGCCCCCGCGTCGAGGGCGAGCGCGAGCGCGGCGGCCGCGGCGAGGGCGAGGGGGTTCACCGGCTGCCTCCGGCGGGGGCGGCGACCTCCGCGCGCGGCGCCCGCGGCAGGACGTAGAGGACCGCCTCGGTCTCCCCGCCCTCGGCCGGCTCGAACGGGGCCACGTCCACCTCGAGCACGGCGTCTCCGTCCGCGTTCGCGACGCCCGCCACGGTCCCGAGGGCGAGCCCGGCCGGGAACGCCCGATCGAGGCCCGAGGTGACGACGAGGTCCCCCTCGCGGACGTCGACGCCGAGGGGGACCCGGGCCAGCTCGAGGAGGGACCTCGGGCCGCGGCCCCGCAGCACGCCTCGGGGCCGCGCTCCCACGCCCTCCCGGGGCCTCTCCGGCGGCGGGACCACCTCGGCGGCGACGGCGCAGAGCGGGTGGACGAGAGTCCTCACGTAGGCCGCCCCCGGATCGGCCGACTCCACGATGCCGAGGGCCCGGGCGCCCGAGACCACGCCGACGCCGCGGTCGGCGCCCGCCGCCCGGCCGGGCACGGCGATCCGCAGACCGAGCCGTCCCGGCGCCTCCCCCGGGAGCAGCCGCGCCGGGACCCCCACGAAGGGCGGGTGCGCGGCCGCGAGCAACGGGAGCAGCTCGCGCGCGGCCTCGCGCAACTCGCCGAGGAAGCGCTTATCCAAGACCGCCGCCGCCCAGGCGGGGTCGGTCGGTCCGAGGGTCCGTGGGAGCCGCGCCGCGGGGGCCGCCGCCTCCGCGAGCCGCCCGGCGAGGGAGAGGAGGGGGGCGCGGGGCAGGCGGTCCCCGAGGGCAAGCGCCGCGGCGGATGCGGCGAGGAGCCCGACCGCGAGGCGCAGTCGCATGGGCGCTCCCGGCACGGTTCACCCCGGTAGACGGGCGCGGCCCGCGGCCGCGGCCGTCTACTCGTCCCCGTTCTCGAGGATCTGCGCGAGGAGGTCGAGCTTCTCGAGCACGCGGCCGGTCCCGCGGGCGACGGCCGTCATCGGGTCCTCGGCGATCCTCACCGGGAGCCCGACCGACTCGGAGAGGACCTGGTCTATCCCGCGGATGAGGGAGCCGCCCCCGCACATCGTGAGCCCCTGATGGACCAGGTCGGCCGCCAGCTCGGGCGGGGTCCGCTCGAGGACCTGCCGGACCGCCTTGGTGATGTGGTCGAGGGGTCCCAGCATCGCCTCGCGGATCTCGACGGAGTTGACGACGATCCGCCGGGGCATCCCCGACACGGCGTCGCGGCCCTTCACCTCCATGCTCATCTCTTCCTTGAGGGGCGCGACCGACCCGATCCGGAGCTTGATCTCCTCGGCCGTCTGCGGGCCGACCATCAGGTTGTAGGCCTCCTTGATGTGGGCGCGGATCGCGTCGTCGAACTCGTCGCCGGCGATGCGGATGGACTGGCTCTCGACGATGCCGGCGAGCGCGAGGACGGCCACCTCGGTCGTCCCGCCGCCGATATCCACGATCAGGCTCGCCTGCGGCTGGTCCACGGGGAGCCCGACGCCGATCCCGGCCGCCATGGGCTCCTCGATCAGGAACACCTCGCGCGCCCCGGCGCGCTCGGCCGAGTTGATGACGGCGCGCTTCTCGACCTGCGTGATCCCCGAGGGGGTCGCGATGACGACGCGCGGCCGCACGAGCCGGCGCCGGTTGTTGTGCACCTTCCGGATGAAGTAGCTGAGCATCGCCTCGGTGATCTCGAAGTCGGCGATGACGCCGTCCTTGAGGGGCCGGATGGCCTCGATCGCGGCCGGGGTCTTGCCGAGCATGACCTTGGCCGAGTGGCCGACGGCGTTCCCGTTCATGAGGACCTGGTTCGTGCCGCGCCGTACGGCCACGACCGAGGGCTCGTTCAGGACGACGCCCTCGCCCTGCACGCAGACGAGCGTGTTGCAGGTGCCGAGGTCTATCCCCATGTCAATCGAGAAGAGACCCCACAGCGAGTTGAAGAAGCCGATCATCCGCCCTCCCCCTGGCCCCCGCCGTGCCCATGGCGGGGCTCCAAGGGGAGGATCGGTCGGAGGGGGCGGGAGCTTGAGGGGTACGGAACTGTCCCCCACCCGACCCGGACGAGTACGAGTACGAGTACGGACGGCGGTCACGCGGAGGGCCCGCCTTCGAGGCCGCCGCGGCCGTGACGCGGCTGGCGCGGCGAGGCGCGTGCCCTCACTCCGAGGAGACCGGAGTTCGCCTTCTCGCCGCGCGGCTCGTCGCGCTCCTCACGGGCCTCATTCGGGCCGCGGAGCGGCCTCTGCCGTGAGGCCCCCGGAGCCTACTCCTCGCCCTTCGACTCTTCCGCCGGCTTCGGGGCCTCGGCCGGAGGGGGTGTCGGCTCGGACGTCGTCTCCTCGCCCCCGCCGCCGCCCTCGGCCTTCTTGCGCCGCTCCTCGTTCTGGTCAACGCCCTCGTACTTGTCGGACTTGCCGACGTCGTACTCGCTCCGGAGGTGCGAGTAGGTCAGGATGATCCCGAGGAGGATCCCCGCGAAGGAGACGACCAGGAGGCCGGCCGTGAGGTCGGGGCGGGGCCCGCCCCGCTCCATGTCCTCGTCCACCGGCTCGGTGGTCGCGGCCGCCTGCTCGCGCGCGCTCGGGGGCTTTCGCGCCATGGCCTACTCCACCCTCGTGCGGGCCTCGTCGCCCTTCTGGATCTTCTCCCGCTGGTACTCCTCGAGGGCGCTCGCCGCGCACATGTCGGGGAAGACCTTGTCCACCTTCACGCGGCCGACGAACTCCTTGCCGCGCGAGATCGTGAACTCGTAGCCCTCCTTCACGCCGTCCTGGTCGCCGACCGAGATCATCACGAGGTTGTACTGGTCGGAGACCCCGATCACGCGCCCCGCGATGGCGGGCGCCTTCACCAGCTCCTGCGGGATCCGGATCTTCAGCTTCGCCAGGTAGTTCGCGATGATGTTCTCGTTCTCCTGGTTCCGCTTGGCCAGCTCGACATGGGCCTTCTCGAGGTTGTCGAGGACCATCTTGCTGTCCTCGAGGTCCTTCGAGAGCCGCATCTTGTCGTCTATGGTCTGCTCCTTGATCTTGACGGCCTCGTCCAGGTCTGCCTTGAGCTTGTCGTTCTCCGCGGAGAGGCGGACGTTCCCCTGTCTCTGCTCCTCCAAGTCCTTCGAGAGGGTCTCGTACTTCTCGCGCAGCTTCCCCAGCTCGGTGTTGACGTCGTTCCACTTCTTCTCGGCGTCGAGGCGCTGCTCCTCCTTGCTCTTGAGTTCCGCGCTCAGCCGGTTGATCTCGGCCCGGTCGGTCTGGTTGGCGGCCGTGAGGCGCTGCACGTCGGACTGCAGCGCGTTGATCGTTTCCCCCTTCTCCTTCATGTCCTTCTCGTGGGTGACGCGCAGGCTCTCGTGCTTGTGGTACCAGTTCTCCTGCTTGCTGAGCAGGGCGGCCGTGATGCCGAGGTAGATCACGGCGAAGACCAGGTTCAGCACCACGAAGACCTTGGCCAGAGTGCTCATGCGCAGGCCTCCACGCGAATGGGGGGGACTTTTGGGATGGGGGCGGGGCGCCCCCGGGCCAGGGCGGCCATCTTAGGAGGGGGGAGGGACCTGTCAAGCGGGAGGGGCGGGGGCTCCGGGAGGCCGTGGCCCGTTGGTGACAATCCGCCGGAGCGCCCAGACGACGAGGAGGAGCCCGAGCCCGATCGCCCCGTTCCCGAACCACTCCCCGAGCGCGAGGTAGGGGGTCCCGCGGTCGTCGAGGGGGACCGTCACCCGCATCGTCGTGCCGCCCGGACCGCCCGCGTCCTCCCCGACCATCACCCGCGCCTCCCCGTTCGGGTCAATCAGCCCCGACCAGCCCGAGTTGGCGATCCGCACCACGGACGTCCGTGTCTCGACGGCCCGGAAGACCGCCGCCTCCCAGATCTGGGCGAACTCGGAGCTGCCCGGGAACCAGGCCTCGTTCGTGGGGTTGAGGATCACCGTCGCGCCGGCGTTCCGGAGCTCGCGGGCGAGGTCGGAGAAGACGATCTCGTAGCAGATGAGGACGCCCGCGTCCCAGTCGGGCTTCCCCCGCGCGCCCGGGATCCGGAAGAGCGCCGTCCGCTCCCCCCGGGAGAGGTTCGGCACCCAGCCCGCCCCCTCCTTCACGAGGCGCTCGAGGACCGGGAACGGGCCGCGGAGCGGGACCTCCTCGGTGGGCCAGACGAGGCGCCGCTTGTCGTAGCGCTGCCGCGGAGCGCCGTCGGGCCCGATCAGGAAGACGCTGTTCCACTCCCGGCGGCGCGGCGGGCGCTCCACGACGCCCCCGGCGTCGCTCCCGAGGAGGAGCGGCGTCCCGCCCTCCCCGAGCGTGCGGGCGACGGCGCACATCCGGGAGAGCGCGTCCGGCTCGCAGCCGAGGGAGCGGGGCGCCATCGTCTCGGCCCAGCCGACGAGGTCCGCCCCGCCCCCGGCCGAGTCGAGCAGCAGCCGCACGTGCTGGTCCTCGCGCTCGGAGGCGGGCTTCCGCCCCTCCTTGTCGAGGAGCGCGACGTTGCCCTGGACCCCGCCGATCGTGGGGCCCGGCGGGAACTCGGCGCGCCGGCTCGCGACTCCCCAGACGACCGAGCCGAGCAGCGCCGCCCCGACCGCCGCGGCCGAGCGGGCGAGCGCGCGGGGAGGAGGCGCGAGCGGGGAGCGCGCCGCCCGCAGGACCGCCTCGGCCAGCACGCCGTTCACCGCGGCGACGAGGGCTCCCACGAGCGGCGCCCCCCCGAGCGCCGCCGTCCGGACGAGCACCGGGCACTCGGCGATCGGATGGGCGAGGAAGAGCCAGGGGAAGCCGCCGAAGAGGAACGTGCGGATCGTGTCGTTCGCCGCCCACGAGACCGCGAGGGCGGCGGGGAGAGGGAGGCGCATCCGCGACCGCCAGAGCGCCACGCACGCGCCCGGGAGAGTCCAGAAGAGCGACGAGAGGACCGGCGCGAGGAACAGGAGCCCGAAGAACCCCCCGATCCCGACGGCGGCGATCCACCAGAGGCCCCCGACGAAGGCGGGGATACCGAAGAGGAACGTGAGGAACCCCGCGCGGAGCGGCGACGCGCCCTCGATCGCCACCGCCCACGGGACCAGGCAGAGGAACGCCATCGGCCAGAGGCCGAAGGGCGGGTGAGCCGCGGTGTAGAGCGCTCCCGAGAGGAGGACGAGGGCGATCTCGCGGAGGAGCTTGCGGGAGCGCGGGCTCAATTCTTGCTCTTAGGCACCCCGAGCCCGTGGGCCTTGATCTTCTTGTCGAGGGTCGGTCGCGAGATCCCGAGGAGGCGGGCCGCCTCGACCTTGCGACCCTTGGCCACGTCGAGGGCGCGCGCGATGTAGACCCGCTCGGTCTCGGCGACGATGTCGGGAAGGGAGAGGTCGCCCGTGGGGGGCGCCACGCGGGGGCTCCCCCCGACCGAAGGGAGGCTCGCAGGCAGGTCCTCGACGTCCACGCGGCTCCGGTCCGTGAGCACGACCGCGCGCTCGATCACGTTCTGCAGCTCCCGCACGTTTCCCGGCCAGCGGTGGCGAGCGAGGGCCGCCAGCGCCTCGTCCGAGATCTCCGTGACGGGCTTCCCGAGGTCGCGGGCGAAGCGGCGGAGGAAGTGGCGCGCCAGCTCGGCGACGTCGTCGGGCCGTTCGCGGAGCGGCGGCACGCGGAGGGGCACGACGGCCAGCCGGTAGAAGAGGTCCTGGCGGAAGCGGCCCGACGAGACCTCGGCCGTGAGGTCCCGGTTCGTCGCGGCGAGGATCCTCACGTCCACCGCGATCCGCCGCACGCCCCCCACGCGGTCGAACCGCCGCTCCTCGAGCACCCTCAGGAGCTTCGTCTGCGTCGCCGGCGAGAGCTCCCCGACCTCGTCGAGGAAGAGCGTCCCCCCGTCGGCCAGCTCGAACTTGCCGGGCTTCGTCTTGTAGGCCCCGGTGAACGCCCCCTTCTCGTGGCCGAAGAGCTCGCTCTCGAGGAGCGACTCGGTGACGGCCGCGCAGTTCACCGCGATGAACGGCCGCTCGCGGCGCCGGGAGAGGTCGTGGATCGCTCGCGCGACGACCTCCTTGCCGGTCCCGGTCTCGCCGGAGAGGAGGATGGTCGAGTCGGTCCCGGCGACCTTCCGCACCTCCCCGAGCAGCGCCTTCCACGGGGCGCTCCCGCCGACGAGCGCGGGGGAGCCGCCCGAGGCGCGGGCTCGCCACTCGCGGACCTCGGCCCGCGCCGAGGCGTAGAGCCGGGCGTTCTCGATGGCGACCGCGGCCTGCGCGGCGACGGCCGAGAGAAGGCGCAGGTCCTCGTCGTCGAAGAGCCGGTCGGGTCGGGTCGTGTCCACGTAGAGGGCCCCGATCGTGCGCGTCACGCGCCGGAGCGGCGCCGCGCAGAGGGAGCGCGCCCCCGAGAGCCTCACCGACTCGGCGTCGCGCAGCCTCACGTCCAGGCGCGCGTCGCCGACGCGCACGCTCTTCCCCTCCTCGAGCACGCGCCTGAGGAGCGTCGAGGAGACCCGGATCGGGCCCCCCTCGCCCACCGACACGTAGGCCGCGGGCTCGAGGTCCTCGGCCCTCTCGCCCGCCCCGAGGAGCACGAGGCAGCGGTCCGCGTCCAGGGCCTCGCGCACCCGGGCCGCCACCTCGCGGAGCAGCGGCCCGAGATCGAGCTGGGCCGAGACGAGCGTCCCGATCTCGTAGAGGGCCCCGAGCCGGGCGTGGGCCCGCGCGAGCGCCTTCGGGTCCTCGGGCGGCTCCGCGGCCGAGGAGGCGAGCGCCCCCGCGTCGTAGGAGACGGTGACGAGCGCCTCCTCGGGCGCCTGGTCCCGCGTCACGACGAGGGCCGGCGGCTCCGCCGTGGCCGGGCCGGTCTCCTCGGGCGTCTCGGTCGCCCGCTCGTCGTCGAGCGGCGGCCCCGAGACGGGCTCGAGCAGGAGGAGGGTCGGGCCGATACGCACCTCGTCGCCGGGGCGCAGGAGCTGCTCGCGGACGGGGCGCCCGTTCACGAAGACGCCGTTGCGGCTCTCGAGGTCCTGCAGGACGTACCCGCGCTCCGTCGGCCGGAGCGTCGCGTGAGCCCGCGAGACCTGGGTGCCCGGGAGCCGGATGGCGTTGCCCGGCGAGCGGCCGATCGTCGCCGGCCCCGTGAGCGCGAAGACCACGCCCGTGCGCTCGCCCTCGATCACCCGGAGCTGCAGGTGGCCAGCTGGCAGGGCGCCTCCCAATGTAAACTCGCTTTACAAGCTTCTAGCAGATGGGGCGGCGCGGGCGCAAGGGAGCGGCTCCCGGACGCGGCCGATCCGTCGTTGAACGGTGACAGAGGACCTCGTATCCTCACACGGGATCCCCTCGCAGAGGAGGCGTCGAATGAGCGCGTGGACGTCGTCCGGCCGGGTCCTCGGAGCGGTCGGCCTCGCGGCCCTGTCGCCCCTCGCGGCAGGCTGCTTCTACCCCTACGACCTCGTCGAGTCCGGCGCGCCGGGCACGCCGGTCGAGGCGCGGGCCGTGGCGAGGCTGCGGGCGACCGAGGCTCGCGCCGCCGCCGAGGTCGGCTCGGTGCGGGCCGAGCTGCAGGCGTCGGCACCCGCGGCCGACGCCTTTCAGGCGCGCTGGCTCACCGTCCTCGAGCAGAGGGTCGTGGCACCCTCGGAGTTCGAGCTGGGGATGGTCTCGCGCTCCCTCTCCGACCTGCACTCCCAGGAGCAGCAGGAGATCGTCGCGCAGGCCGTCGCCGAGGAGGACGCCGGCTGGAGGGCGAAGTGGGGCGGCCCGCACGCCGGCTGGGTGGTGGCGGGCATCGGCCGGGAGCCGGCCGAGGCGGGGCTGCCGGGCCGCGGCGCGCTCGAGCGCTGGGCCTGGCGGCAGCACTGGGGCTTCTACGACCCGCGCGGGGCGGAGCGCTACGCGCTGCGCGAGGAGCGGCCCCCGGTCCTCGACGGGGCGGGCCGGCCGCTCGGGGCCGCGCCCTCCGCGCCGGCGGCGCCGGCCGAGCCGCGCACGCCGGCGGAAGCCGCGCCCGCGCCCGAGACTCCGAAGGCGGCTCCCGCGCCTCCCTCCGAGGCCGACGACGCGCGGCGCGACCGCGAGGAGGCCCGACGCGACCGCGAGGAGGCCGCGAAGGCGCGGGAGGAGCTCCAGAGACTCCTCGAGGAGCTGAAGCGTCGGGAGCGGGGCGAGACCCCGCCCGAGGGCGAGCAGCCGAAGTAGGCCCGCTACGGGGTGTCCGCCGGCGGGGCCGGCGCGCTCGGCCCGTGCAGGATGGCCCTGAGCACGCTCCCCACCTCGCGGGTGGCCGTGGCAAGGAGCCCCGGGTTGTCCGCCGTCAGCCAGGAGAACCCCGCGCGGGAGGCGCCTCCGACCGCGATCTGGACCATCACGTGGCCGCTCGCCGGGAACTCCCGCACCGTGATTACCGGGCGGGGAGCCCCCGCGGGGGCCCCGGCGATCGCGCGCCCGAGGACCGGCTCGAGCGCCCGCCCCAGCGCCTCGGCCACCGGGCCGCCGGCGGCGTCCACGGCCGCGGGGTCTCCCGGGGGTCCCGCCGGGCCCGGAGCCGCGCCCTCCGCCTGAGGCGCGATCCGGACGAGGCCGAGCAGCGCCCCCAGCACGAGCCCGAACCCTCCCGTGACCGCGGCGAGGATCCCGGCCCGGGCCGCCGCCCGCCGGAGCGAGCGGGACCGCACCCGCGGGAGCGGCTGGGTCGCAGCGGTCGGTCGGCGGGCGGCCGCCGGCCTCGACGCGGGCCGTTCGACCCGGCCCGCGGCGAGCCGCGAGGGAGGCGCCGCCCCCTCGAGCCGCCGGCTCCCGAGCACCTTCCCGATGTCCCGGACCACGTCCTCGGCCCGCGCGTACCGGGAGTCCCGGCGCCGGTCGAGGAGCTTCCGCACGACCGCGGCCACCGGCCCCGGGATCGTGGGGTCCAGGACCTCGACGGCCGTCGGCGCCCGGGTCGCGATCCGGCGCAGGATCTCCACGGGGGAATCGCCCTCGTGCGGGACCTTGCCCACCAGCATCTCGTAGAGCGTGATCCCGAGCGAGTAGAGGTCCGACCGCGGGTCGAGGTCCCCCCCGAGGCACTGCTCCGGCGACGAGTACTCCGGGGTGCCGAAGTAGAGCCCCCCGTCCTCCCGCGCCGGGAGGACTGGCGACTCGCGGGCGATCCCGAAGTCCGTGAGCCGGACTCCCCCCGACTCGGGGAGCAGGAGGTTCTCGGGCTTCACGTCCAGGTGGACGAGCCCCGCCGCGTGCACGGCCGCGAGCGCGTCGGCGGCGTCGCGGGCGATGCGCAGCGCCTCGGCCGGGGGGAGCGGTCCCCGCTCGTCGAGCAGGCTGCGGAGGCTCCGGCCCGGCACGTACTGGAGGGCCAGGAACGCGCGCCCGTCCACCCGTCCGGCCGCGTGGACCGGGACGATGGCCGGGTGGCTCAGGCGGGCGGCGATCCGCGCCTCGCGGAGCATCCGGTCCATCGCCGCGGGTCCGGCGTCCGGGGGCGAGACCTTGAGCGCGACCAGCCGATCGAGCGCGAGATCGCGGGCCCGGAACACCTGGCCCATCCCCCCGCGTCCGATCTCCTCGACGAGGAGGTAGCCGCCGAACGCCTGCCCGGCCGCCAGCGGCGGGGCCGCCGGCGCGCCGGCCGGGGCGTTCATCAGGCTCGTCGTGTTCTTCCTTGCGTCCATGGCACCCGAGGCCCTCTACCTCCCTCATGTCCCAAGGGGGCCTCCCCACATATAGACGATTGAAATCGCCGGGGGGTCACCCCGGACTTCTGCCCTCGCACATCGCGTGCCTAGCGGACGCCTGACGGCGTCCGCTAGTAATGGCCGAACGAACTCCCGCCCAAGAGGTTACGGAGAGCGCTCGAAAGCCGGAGCCACCCATGTGCCAGATCGGCGCCCACCGCCGTCACTCGGTGTCCAATACGAGTCGGAGCTACCCCCCCGCGTGTCTGCTACCATGCCCCCCCCATGCCTCCGGTGTACGAGGGCGCGCGACGCGGCGAGGGGCGGCGCTTCGGGATCGTCGTCTCGCGGACGAACGACTTCATCACCCGGAAGCTCCTGGCCGGGGCCGAGGAGACCCTGCGTCAGGGAGGCGTGGGCGGGGACGACGTGGACGTCGTCTGGGTGCCGGGCTCCTTCGAGCTGGGGCAGGCCGCCGTCCGCCTCGCCGCCCGACGGCGCGTGGACGCGGTGATCTGCCTGGGGGCGGTGATCCGCGGGGAGACCTGGCACCATGAGGTGATCGGCCACGCGGGGGCCCGGGGGATCGAGGCGGCGGCGCGCGAGACGGGGCGGCCCGTCACCTTCGGCGTCATCACGGCCGACAGCTCCGAGCAGGCCCTGGAGCGGGCGGGGGGATCCCGGGGCAACCTCGGCGCGCGCGCGGCCCAGGCCGCCCTCGAGATGGCCGACGTCTACGGGAAGCTCGACGCTCCGCGCCGCCCGCGCCGGCGCGCGAAGCGGGGCCGCCGGAAGGGCGGGGATTGATGGGTTCCCCCCGGATGCGGGTCCGGAGCCTCGCCCGCGAGGCGGCGTTCCAGTTCCTCTACCAGGGGGACTCGGGCGGCTCCTCGGCCGCCGAGGACCTCGACAAGTTCCTCGAGGGCTCGCGGCTCCCCCCCGAGGGCCGGGAGTTCGCGCGGGCGCTCGCGCTCGGCGCGCGGGAGCGGCGCGAGGAGACGGACCGGCTGATCGGCGAGGTCTCCGAGAACTGGTCCGTGCCCCGGATGGCGGTCGTGGACCGGAACATCCTCCGCCTCGGGGCCTACGAGATGATCTGGCACGCCACGACCCCCCCCAAGGTCGCGCTCAACGAGGCCATCGAGCTGGCGAAGCGGTTCGGGTCGGCGAAGTCCGGCGCGTTCGTGAACGGCATCCTGGACCGGCTGCTCCCGCGCGCGCTCGCGGTCCGCGGGACGCCGGCGCCCCCGCCGCCGTCCGCGAGCCATGTTTGAGCGCCTCCGCGCCGGGCTCGCCAAGACCCGCGCCGCGCTGGCGGGAGGGCTGCGCTCGCTCTTCGCGAGGCCCCTCGACCCGTCCGTCCTCCAGGACCTCGAGGCGCTCCTCCTCGGCGCCGACTTCGGCCCCGCCGTCGCGGCCCGACTGCTCTCCGCGATCGAGGCCGACCGCAAGGCCGGGCTCGTCCCCCCCGCCGACGCGGGCGCCGCGCTCGCGCGGCTCCGCGCGCACGTCGGGGAGGGCCTCGGTCGGGGCGACCCGGCGGTCCGCCTCGCCCCCGCCCCCCCGACGGTCGTCCTCGTCTGCGGCGTGAACGGGGTGGGCAAGACCACCTCGATCGCGAAGCTCGCCTGGCACCTCCGCGAGGAGCGCGGGCTCTCGGTGCTGCTCGCGGCCTGCGACACGTTCCGGGCCGCGGCGGTCGAGCAGCTCGAGGTCTGGGCCCGGCGCCTCAGGGTCGAGATCGTCCGGCAGCCGACGGGCGCCGACGCCGGCGCGGTCGCCTACGACGCCGCCGAGGCGGCGCTCGCCCGGAAGACCGACGTCCTCGTCGTGGACACCGCCGGGCGCCTGCACACGCGCGAGCCGCTCATGGCGGAGCTGGGCAAGATCCGACGGGTCCTCTCGCGGAAGATCCCCGGCTCCCCCCACGAGACCCTCCTCGTCCTCGACGCGACGGTGGGCCAGAACGGCCTCGCCCAGGCCCGGGTGTTCCGCGAGGCGGTGGAGGTGACCGGGATCTTCCTCGCGAAGCTGGACGGGACCGCGAAGGGCGGGATCGTGCTCGCGATCCAGGACGCTCTCGGGATCCCGGTAAAGTTCGTGGGCACCGGGGAGACGCCCGAGGACATCGCCCCCTTCGACCGGGAGAGGTACCTGGACGGGCTGTTCGGGGGAGGCTGAGCCCTTACTTCCCCGTAGCCGCGGCGCGCCTCCCGGCCGCCTCGAGGCGCTCGAGGGTCTTCTGGCCGGCGCGGCGGACGTCCTCGGTCGAGCCCCCGGCCACCCGCTTCACGAGTTCGGCGGTCTCGCCGAGCTCCCCGGCGGGGACGAGCCCGGAGAGCTCCCCGAGCCGGCCGAGCGCGTAGGAGAGCACCATCGGCTCCGCGCCCGCCCGGAGGAGAGTCCGGAGCGGCTCGACGCCGCGCGGGCCGAGGTCGCGGAGCTTCCCGACCGCCCGGCGCTGGACCTCCTGGGCCGCGGCGAGGGCCCGCCGGTGCTTCTCCTGCGCCTC
>JAKEIC010000288.1 GCA_022614695.1 Planctomycetales bacterium
CTTCGCCCGCCGAACCCGGCTTCGCGAACTCCACAGTGCCGGCTACCGCCTCTCACGCATGCGCTCCTGCATCATGGCCCGCGGCCCATAGCGGAGTAGGATTAGCCGCGCGCGAACCGGACCTCGGAGAACCAGCCCCGTCCGTCCGTCCACGTCCGGTCCAGGCGGAGCCCCGAGTCGGCCGCGAGGCGCTCGATCCGCTCGCGCGTGAACTTGTAGGAGTTCTCCGTGTGGATCCTCTCGCCCTTCCTGAGGCGAGCCCGCATCCCGAGGGCGGCGATCGGCACCTCCTGGTCCCGGTCGGACTCGAGGTGCATCTCGATCCGGCCGGCCGCGCGGTCGTAGAAGGCGACGTGGCGGAAGCGGTCGAGGCGGAACTCCCCGGCGAGTTCCGCGTTCACCCGCGCGAGGACGTTCCGGTTGAAGTCGGCTGTCACCCCCGCGGCGTCGTCGTAGGCGGGCTCGAGGACGCGGAGGTCCTTCTCCATATCGAACCCGACCACGAGCCGATCGTCGGCCCGCAGCTCGGCGGCGAGCCCCCGGAAGAACGCGCGAGCCTCGGCCGGGTCGAAGTTGCCGACGTTGCTCCCGAGGAGGAGCACCGTCGTGCGTCCCCCCGCGCGCTCGTCCCGGACCACCCGGGCCGCCCCGGCGTAGTCGGCCACGTGGCCGCGGACGGAGAGGCCCGGGAAGGCGGTCGCCAGGGCCTCGGCGGCCGCAACGAGGGCGCTGCGGGACAGGTCCACGGGGACGTACGTCGCCTCCCGTCCGTCCCGGAGCATCGGGTCGAGCAGGAGCCGCGTCTTCTCGGCCGACCCGCTCCCCAGCTCGACGAGAGTCTCCGGCGGGGGAGAGACGATCTCCGCCCCGTGCGCGCGGAGGATCGCCGTCTCGGTGCGGGTCACGTAGTACTCGGGGAGATCGCAGATCCGCTCGAACAGCTCCGATCCCCGCGCGTCGTAGAAGAACCGTGGGGGGAGGCTCTTCCTCTCGCCGCCGAGCCCCCGCCGGACGGCGTCGGCGAAGCCCTCGAGCAGGACGGGTGCCGGGGGCTCGACGATCGTGACGCGACCCTGGCCGCGTCCCGCCTCTCCGCTCATCCCCAGACCTCCCGCGCGACCGTGGCCACCAGCCGCAGCTTCCCCTCCTGCTGCTCGGGCGTGAGCGGGCCGCCCGCGACCGACGGCGAGAAGCCGCACTGGGGCGAGAGGGCGAGACGGTCCATCGGGAGGATCCGGGCCGCTTCCCGGAGGCGCGCGACGAGGGCGTCGCGACGTTCGGGTTCGGGCCTCTTGGTCGAGACGAGCCCGAGGACGACCGTCGTCCCGTCCGGAGTCTCCCGCAGCGGCTCGAACGATCCCGAGCGCGGGTCGTCGTACTCGAGGAGCAGCCTATGCGCCCGGATCCGCGGGAAGACCATCTTCGCGAGCACCTCGTAGCCGCCCTCCACGAGCCACCGGCCGCCCTGATTCCCGCGGCAGAGGTGGAAGCCCCAAGTGACGCCGGGCGCCGCCGCCATCACGGCGTTGTCCAGCTCGACGGCGAGCGAGAGGAACCGCGAGAGGGTCCAGCCCGCGCGCTGGTAGAGCCCCCGCCAGTGGGCGTCGAGCCAGACCGTGTAGTGCGGCGCGTCGAGCTGGAGGTAGCGGGCCCCGGCGCGTTCGAGCGCCGCCGCCTCCTCGCAGAGGATCCGGGTGACGTCCTGGAGGAACGCCTCGAGGGTCGGGTACGCCTCCCGCGAGCGCCCGGGGTCCCAGAAGTCCTCGAAGAGGGTCGGGCTGGGGAGGGTGACCTTCGGCACCTGCGTTGTCCGGCGCCGGAGGTCCTCGAACTCGGGGACCGCGAAGGCGCGGCGGCGGCGGAGATTCCCGACGGCTCCCATCGTCGGCGGCCTCTCGACGCGGTGCTCCCCCTCCTCGTCCCGCCACCACCCCCAGAGGTAGGCCGGGAGCCCCGCCTCGCCGAACCCCTCGACGGCCTCGACGAGCGCGCTCTGGAACGAGGTCCGGCGCAGCTCCCCGTCTGTCACGACCGGGAGCCCGCAGCGCTCCTGCATCGCGACCGCCTCGGCCACCGCCCGGTCCTCGACGAGCCGCAGTTCGCGCTCGGAACACTCCCCTCGCACGCGCCGCTCCCGGGCCTCGAGCAGCGCGCGCGGCCGGAGGAGGCTCCCGACAACGTCGGCGCGGAGAGTCGCGGGCGACTCCCGTTCGTCGCTGCGCCCCCGGGTCGCCGTGTCGCCGCGTCGCGCCTCGGTCATGCCCCCGTCACCTCCGCGATCGCCGCCTTCACGGCGTCCACGAGCAAGTCCACCTCCGGGATCCCCACGCAGAGGGGCGGATTCAGGACCACGACGTTCCCGAGCGGGCGCAGGATCACGCCGCGGGGCCGGCAGGCCCGGCACACGCGGGCGCCGACCTGCTCGGCGGGGGAGTACTCCGCCTTCGTCGCCCGGTCCCTCACCAGCTCGATCCCCACGAGGACCCCGCGCTGTCGGACGTCCCCCACGTGGGGGAGCGTCCGGACGTCCTCGAGTCGCCGCGAGAGGTGCGAGAGAACGGGCCGCAGCCGCTCGAGGGTCCCCTCGCTCTCGAAGACCTCGATGGTCGCGAGGGCGACCGCGGCCGCGAGCGGGTTCCCCGTGTAGGTGTGGCCGTGGAAGAAGGTCCGGAACTCCTCCGGCGCGCCGAGGAACGACCGGTAGATCTCCTCCGTGACGAGGGTCGCGGCGAGAGGCAGGTATCCCCCCGTGATCCCCTTGGCGAGGGCCAGGATGTCGGGCCGCACGCCCTCGCTCTCGCACGCGAACAGCGTCCCCGTGCGCCCGAACCCGACGGCGACCTCGTCGGCGAGGAGGAGCGCCCCCGCGCGCCGCGTGAGTGCGGCCACCCGCGCGAGCCAGCCGGGCGGCTGGACGATCATGCCCGCCGCCCCCTGGACCAGGGGCTCCACGACCACGGCCGCGACCTCGGCGCCGTGCCCGCCGAGTACCTCCTCGAGGGAACCCAGACAGGCGATCCCGCAGTCCGGGAAGGTCTTCCCGAGCGGGCAGCGGTAGCAGTACGGCGACTCGGCGGCGAACGCGTCGAAGAGGAGGGGCTTGTAGATCGAGTGGAACAGCTCGATGCCGCCCACCGAGACCGACCCCAGCGTGTCCCCGTGGTAGGCGTGGCGGAACCGGACGAACCGGGTCCGCCGGGGCTCGGCCGGCCGCCTCTGCTGGAAGTGCTGGAACGCGATCTTGAGCCCCACCTCCACGGCCGTCGAGCCGTTGTCGCTGAAGAAGACCCGCGTGAGGCCCTTCGGCGCGATCTCCACGAGCTTCCGCGCGAGCCGGATCGCGGGGACGTTCGAGAGCCCGAGGAGGGTCGAGTGGGCGACCCGGTCGAGCTGCTCGCGCACCGCCGCGTCGAGCCTCGGGTGGCGGTGGCCGTGGACGTTCGTCCAGAGGGACGAGACGCCGTCCAAGTAGCGCCGGCCGTGGATGTCCCAGAGCCACGGTCCCTCCCCCCGCTCGATCACCAGAGGCGGCTCCTTCTCCCAGGCCTGCATCTGGGTGAAGGGGTGCCAGAGGAACCGCCGGTCGTCGTCCTCGAGGCGGCGGCGGTCCGAGTCCGACGGGCGGAGGGAGGACGTCATGGGCGGCGGCACCGATACCCGCGAGGCTGCGAGGCGTCAAGCGCGACGCGAACCGAATGGGCTCCGGCAGCGTCTATCCGAATAGGGGAGGCCCCCCTCAGGAGGTGCGCGATGCGGACGAGGATCGTGGCGGCTCTGGCGGCGGTGGCCGGTTGCAGTTCGGGGGGCGCGGGTGCCGGAGGCGGCAGCGCCGGCGCGACGACGCAACCCCAAGGCGGCCCTCCGGTCGCGATCGTCGCCCCGCCGGCCGGCGGGGGGGGGACGGGAGTCGGGAACGGGAACCTCGCTGGCCCGTTCGTGCACGGGAACCTGGTGGTGTACCTGGTCCGTGGGACCGGTCCCGCCGACCCGAGGGAGTTCCTGACACTCGACGAGGGGGCGGCCTCGGGCGAGGTCGTCGTGACGGAGAGGGGCGGCCAGGAGAGGCCGGCAGGAGCGGAGGAAGTCCCGGCGGATCCCGTCGAGGAAGAGGTCCTGGTGGAAGAGGGCGGGAACGCGAACGCCCGGGTCCAGGTGGCGCAGATCCGCCGTCCGCGCCGAGGAGGCGATTCGGCTACGGTGAACACGCTCGAGATCTCGAACCTCTCGTCCCGGTGGGTGTACGTCGAGGCTGGCGAGGTGGTGAAGGGCGGGAAGCAGGACAGGACCCTCGGCCGCGACCTCCTGCTCGCCCCCGGGCAGAAGAACGTGCCCATCGCGGCTTTCTGCGTGGAGCACGGCCGCTGGACCCCGCGGAGCCGCGGGACCGTGGCCGTCGCCGGCGGCGCCGTGCGGGCGGAGGTTGCGTTCGGCTCGGCCGAGGCGTGCTGCTCCCCGAAGGCCAAGATCGCGATCCTCAAGGAAAAGAACCAGCAGCGAGTCTGGGACTACGTCGCCAAGGACCGGGCACAGAACGCGGCGGAGGAGACCGCGTCGGGGACGTTCGTGGACGTGGCGGAGAGCCGCTCCGTGAAGGACCGGGTCGCCCCCTACCTCGCGGCACTCGGGGACCTCCCCTCGCGCGAACCCGGGGCCGTGGGAGCGGTCTTCGCAGTGGGAGGTGAAGTGGTGGCGGCCGACGTCTACATCCACCCGGCGCTCTTCCGGAAGCTCTACCCGAAGCTCCTTGCCGCTCACGCCCGAGAGGCGGCGCTCGCCTCGGCCGGGCCCGCGTGCGTCGTCCCGGAGGCGGAGGCGGCCTGCGCGTTCCTCAGCGCGGCCGACGACGGGACGATCGCCGAGGAGCCTGTCGCGGCGGGTCAGTCCCTCGCGACGCGGGAGAACGCCCGGACGATCGCCTTCGAGGCGCGCGAGAACGGGGCGTGCCTGCACAAGACGGTACTCAAGAAGTAGCGCTACATCTCGTCCGTCGGCCTCGACCGGAGCCACGTCTCCCGCCGCGTGACGGCGCGGAACCCCGCCCCGCCGTAGAAGGCGAGCAGGTCCGAGTTGGCCGCAGTGAACAGGCCGAGGAGGTCGCGCCCGCCCGCCCGGGCCCTCTCGGCGGCGGCCGAGAGGAGCGACTTCCCGACGCCCTGCCCCCGGTGGGCGGAAGAGACGTAGACGTCCTTGAGCCGCAGGAAAGGGCCGGACTCGACCAACGCGACCTGGCCGGCGGGCCGCTCCCCGTCCATCGCGAGGAGGACGCGCCACCGGCGGGTCTCGAGCCGTGCGCGGAGGATGTGGAGCGCCCCGGCCGCCGCGTCCACGCCGGCCCCGTCCTCGAGCTGCTCGCTCGCGAGCAGCCCCTCGAGGTGGCGCAGGTCCTCGGTCGCGGCCTCGCGGACGGGGAAGGGGGGATCGGCCTTCCGAAGGTCGCCCGCGGCCGCCGCCATCCCGATGTAGACCTCGGGGAGGAACTCCGCCTGGCCGAGCGAGTGGCCGATGTTGGCGGGGAACGTCCTGTCGTCCACCTCTATTCGCGTGATGGGCCAATCGAGATCCATCGCCTCCCCGATCCGATCCAGGACGAACTGGTCGGGGTCGGTGGCGGGGGGCAGGACGATCTCCCGGAAGTGGTTCGCGGTGTGGACGGCGCGTGCCTCCGGGCAGGAGACACGGACGTGGTCCTCCCGCGAGTCCGAGCGGGTGCCGAGGCGCACGAAGAGGTCCTCGGAGACGAGGAGGGCGCGCCCGGCCTCTTCCGGCGTCACGCGCCCTCGCGGACCGGCACGGGCCGGCCTTGGTCGTCCACGGCGACGAACACGACGTCCGCCTCGGTCACCGGGATCTTCTCCTGCGAGCCGGGCCGGTACACCTCGACGTCCACGTGGATCGAGACCGAGGTGGTGCCGATCCGGTCGGTGCGGGTGTAGAGGGTGAGGAGATCGCCCACGCGCACGGGCTGCTTGAAGACGACCTCCTTCATGGCCACGGTCACGAACTTCCGGCGGGGGTTCTGCCGGTGCGCCTCGACGGCCGCCGCCTGGTCCACGTACGAGAGGATCACGCCGCCGAAGATCGTCCCCGCCGCGTTCGTGTCGCGGGGCATCATGATGACGCGGATCACGGGCTCGCGAGCGGGCACGGCCGTGTCATCGTATGCGAGCCGCGGGCCGCGGACCAGCGCGGCGGGGCGGGAGTGCGCCGGCGACCGGCGTCACTTTGTAGCGAGTCGAGCGCGGGCCTCCGCGAGGTTCATCTCGACCTGTGCGCGGTGCGGCCAACCGGTGGGGGCGACATCGAGCGCCCTCTCCCAGTCCGCGGCCGCCCCCGCGAGGTCCCCGAGAGCCTCCTTCGCCGAGCCACGGTTGCACCAGACCTCCGCGTGCTGCGGATCCAGTTCGAGGGCGCGGTCGTAGTCCGCCACGGCTCCCGAGAGGTCCCCGAGGACCCGTTTCGCCACGCCGCGGTTGTTCCAAGTTCTCGCGTCCTGGGCATTCAGCTCGATGGCGTGGTCCCAGTCCGCCACCGCCCCGGCGAGGTCCCCGAGGGCCTGCTTCGCCACGCCGCGGTTGTACCAGGCCAGCGTGATCCGAGGGTTCAGATCGAGGGCCCGGTCGAAGTCCACCATCGCCCCGGCGAGATCCCCAAGGCCCAGGTTCACGACGCCGCGGTTGTACCAAGCCCACGCGAACGGAATCCCGGAGTCCAGGGCGGACCCGTACTCGCGCAACTCCGCGGCGCGGTCGCCCGCGGGATCCACACTCTCGACCAAGCCCCGGAGGAGGTGCGCCTCCCAGCCCTCGGCTCCCGAAAGGGCCTCCCGGGCCAGCCGCCAATCGCGGCCCATCAAGAGGATCGCCCCTCGCGCGAGGCTCCCCACGCGGCCGGGCGCGTCCCGCAGAGCCACGAGGTGCGGCCGCGCCTCGTCCGCAGCCATCCGGAAAACCGCCTCGAGTCCTTGGAAGAGCCGCCCCCTCGGGCCCTCTGACGACCCGGACGGGACACGGCCCCATTCCTCGCGGGCTCCCGCGTTCTCCCCGACCGCCCAGAGGAGGAGGCCCCTCTCGATCCGGAGGTCATCCCTTGCGGGCTCCCGTTCGAGCGCCTCCCGGAGGATCTCCGCTGCCCGGCGGGGGTCCGTCTGCCGCAGGGCTCGGGCCTTCGCGCCGAGCCGTTCGACAGGGCTCACGGCAGGCGCCTCGAGGGCCGAGGGGGCCGAAGCTGCGGACGGCGGTGCAGGAGCCTCCGCTCGCGGACAGACCGCGACGGCGCCCCACGCCGCTACGCCGCTCGCAAGGAGTGCAGCCGCGGCCTTCCATCGCCGTGCCCCGGGGAGCCGGGCCCTCGGCCTCTCGCCGCGCAACACCAGGTCCAGGTCGTCCCGCAGCGCCGCGGCGTCGCGGTACCGGTGCACGACACGCTTCCCGAGGCAGACCCGAACGATCCGCTCGACGCCCTCCGGGACGTCTCCGCGGAGGGTCCGCAGTCTCGGCGGTTCCGCGAGCAGGACCTTCCCGACCACCGCGGCGTCCGTCTCGCCTTCGAACGACCGCCGTCCCACCAGCATCTCGTAGAGGACGCATCCGACGCTCCAGACATCCGTCGCGGGCGCGAGCGACGTGAGCTCCCCCCGCGCCTGCTCCGGGCTCATGTAGGCGGGGGTGCCCAGGGCCTCCCCGGCCTTCGTGAGCTTGCTGGCCGTCGCGACGAGCTTCGCCAGCCCGAAGTCAACGACGTGCGGGCGCCCTCCCCCGTAGACCGTCGTGGAGCCGCCCCGGCCTGGTTCGCTCTCCGGATGGCTAGGACCGGCTTGCACGAGGCTGCCATCGTAGCACCCCGGGAAGGGGAGTCGGCCCGCGCCCGGGCGCCGCTCAACGAGGGGAGTTCCCCGCCGCCCCCGCCGCGCGCGCGCGGCAGTCCTCGATCAGGCCGCGGAGGCTCGCGGCGTGGCGGTCCGTGGGGCGGCGACGAAGGAACTCCTCGAGGCTCGCGGCAGCCTCGGCCCACGCCTCCCGCTCCCGCTGGACAAGCCCGAGCCCCAGGTGGGTCTCGGCGTGGTCGGGTCGCAGCTGCACGGCGGCGCGCAAGTCGGCGAGCGCGCCGTCGAGGTCCCCGAGAGTCCTCCGGGAGACCGCGCGCGTCGTGAGCGCCGACGCGTCCTGGGGCTTCGAGCGGAGCACCCGATCGAGGTCCGCGAGCGCACCGGCGTGGT
The DNA here is from genome assembly GCA_022614695.1 of Planctomycetales bacterium. Lineage (GTDB taxonomy): Bacteria > Planctomycetota > JAKEIC01 > JAKEIC01 > JAKEIC01 > JAKEIC01. The sequence continues at coordinate 8,216 of JAKEIC010000288.1, forward strand.
CGCTGAGATGCTGCCGGACGAGCCCCCGACCGGAGAGGGCCTCGAGGTCGTCGGGCCTCACCTGCAGGACCGAGTCGTAATCGTCGCGGGCGCCGGGGAGGTCCCCGCCCGCCCGCCGGGCGGTCGCGCGCGCCTGGAGCGACTCGGGATCGCCGGGACGTAGGCGGAGCGCGGCGTCGAGATCCTCGAGGGCTTCCGGGAACTGGTGGAGTGCCATCCGCGCCACGCCGCGGGCGTGGAGCGCGTCCGTGTCGTCCGGGCGGAGCCGGAGCGCCGACGTGAGATCCTCGATGGCGCCCGGGTTATCGCCGAGGCGCTGCCGGGCGCTCCCGCGATGGGTCCAGGACTCCGACTCCTGCGGGCGGAGGCGGAGCGCGGCGTCGAAGTCCTCGAGCGCCGCCCGGTAGTCAGCCGTCTGGTAACGGTGGAGGCCCCGGTTCCGGAGCGACTCGTGGCTCCCGGGTCGCACGCGCAGCGCGGTCGTGTAGTCGGCGATCGCCCCCGCCACGTCGCCCAGGCGGCCCTTGGCGACGGCCCGGTTGTGGTAGGCCCAGGCGAACGGGATGCCGTCACGCAGGGCCTGGTCGTAGTCGGCGATGCAGGCGGCGAGCGCGTCTCGGGCCTCGCTCCTGGTGGCGAGCGCCCGCAGGAGCGCCGCTTCCCAGCCGGGCTCGTCCCGGAGCGCCTCGCGCGCCGCTCCCGGCTCCCCCCGGAGACCCGCGAGCGCGGCCCGGGCGAGACGGGCCTCGAGGCCGGTGCCGCGCGCAGCCGTCCCGAGGTCGGCGAGCGACTCCCCGCCGCGCCGGTCGCACAGCGCCTCCAGTCCGCGGTAGAACGCCGCTGCAGATCCCTCGGGCGCGCCCGCCGGTACCGCACCCCATGCGACTCGGGCCTGCTCCCGATCTCCGACGGCCCAGTGGAGGATCCCGAGTTCCAAGCGCCACTCGTATCGGGACGGCTCGAGGGCGAGCGCTCGCTACAGGAACCGCGCCGCCTGGGCCGGGTCCGATTGGCGCAGCGACCGGGACGCCGACAGGAGCCTCTCAGCCTCGGCGGGGGTCGCGAGCGCCGGGATGGCCAGGGGCCCAGGGGGCGCGCGCCGCCCCGCGATCGCCCACACGCCCGCCGCGAACGCGATGGCGCCCGCGATGGCGGCAGCCGCCGCACGGCCGCGTCGGCGCCCCGGCACGCTGGCTTGGGGCCGCTCGCCCCGGAGAACCCGGTCCAGGTCGTCGCGGAGCGCGGCGCCGTCGCCGTATCGGGCCCGGGCACCCTTCACCATCGAGATCTGGAGCACCGTCTGGACCGTCCGCGGGACGTCGGGCCGGAGCGGCCGGATCGGTCTCGGCTCCTGGGTGAGGATCCCGGCAATCAGCGCCGCGTTGGTCGCCCCTCCGAACGGTGGCCGCCCCGCGAGCATCTCGTAGAGGACGCAGCCGAGGCTCCAGACGTCCGTCGCGGGCGTGAGCGCGGCGATCTCCCCCCGCGCCTGCTCCGGGGACATGTACGCCGGCGTCCCGAGGGCCTGCCCCGTACGGGTGAGTCTCGAGCCGGTCGAGACCGACTTCGCCAGCCCGAAGTCCGTCAGGAATGCGTAACTCGGGATTCCGTCCGGCCCCGTGTCCACGAACGAATGTTACCCGCCCTCCCGCTGTATGCTCTCCCGCGCGAACGCCCATGAAGCTCCGCCAGCGCCCCGCGGATTTCCAGGTCGTCGAGGAGAGCGCGGTGGAGCCGCGCGAGCAGGGGTCGTTCGGGCTCTACCGTCTGGTGAAGACCGGGATCCCGACCCTCGAGGCCCTGGCGATCGTCGCGCGCGAGATGCGAGTGCCCCGGTCCCGCGTGACCGTGGGCGGCCTCAAGGACGCCCACGCCGTCACCGAGCAGGCGGTCGCGATCGCGGCCGGGCCGGCGCGGGACCTCCGGCACCCGGCCTTCGACCTCCGCTACCTCGGGCGCACCGACGGGCCGCTCGGGCGCGAGGCGGTGCGGGGGAACCGCTTCCGGATCGCGATCCGGGACCTCTCCCGCGAGGAGGCGGCGCTCGTGGGCCCGAGGCTCGCGGCCGCCGCGCGGGACGGGGTGCCGAACTACTTCGACGAGCAACGGTTCGGCTCGGCGCGGGCGACGGGGGAGTTCCCGGGACGCCTGCTCGTGACCGGCGACCCGGAGGGGGCGCTCCGGCTGCTCATCGGGACCCCGGGTCCCGAGGACCGGTCGCAGAGGAAGCGCCTCCGCGCGACCCTCGGCCGGCTCTGGGGCGACTGGGAGGGGGCGCTCCGCGAGCTGCCGCGGAGTTCCGAACGCAGCATCGTCGCGTTTCTCAAGGACCACCCCCGGGACTTCGGGGGCGCGGTGGATCGGCTCGAGAGCGACTTCCGGCACCTCGCGCTCTCGGCCTACCAGAGCCTCGTCTGGGATCGGATCCTCGTGGCGCTCCTCTCTCGCCGGCTCGGGGCCACGGCGCGGCCGGTCGAGACCCGCTACGTCCGGCTGGTCTTCTGGGAGGAGGCGCCGGCGACCGTCCTCGACGAGCTCCGCGCGCTCAAGATCCCGCTCCCGCGCCACGACGCCGAGTACGCGGGGGAACTGCGCGAGATTGCGTCCGAGGTTCTCGGGAGCGACGGCGTGACGGTCGAGGGGTTCCGCGCGCGGGGGCTCCGGGAGACGGAGTTCCGGCCCGGGCAGAGGCCGGCCGTGGTCGTGCCGGAGGAGGCGACGGCGGAGGCCCCGGTCACGGACGAGCTGAACGCGGGCCGCCAGGCGGCGTCGGTCGCGTTCCGGCTCCCGTCCGGCTCCTACGCGACGATCGTCGTGAAGCGCCTCGCGCTGGGCTTCCGCGGAGGCGGAGGCCGCCGCGCGGACCGGGTGCGCTAGTAGCGGCTCCGCGCGATCCGGCGCCGGTCGCGACCCCGGTTCGGCTTGACCCCGTGATTGGCGCGCTTGGCGCGCCAGTAGAGCATGTAGCGTCGCTTCCAGTGGGCCAAGGAATCTCCTACGGAGATTCCTATTATGACCACGAGGGTCCGGGTTGCAAGCGCGGGTGCTTGGCGGCGGGGAGCGGACCGCATACCTTCCCCCGCCGTGCCCCGCCGGCCCCGCGCCCTGGGTTGCCTCGCGCTCCGCGGGCTCGCGCTCCGCACACCCGACCGGCTCCTCCGAGACGCGACCGTGGTCATACATGGCGGACGGTTCCAGGCGGTTCTCGGAGCCAGGGAGAAGCTCCCCCGGGGGAGCCGGGCTCTCGACCTCGTCGGGATGGCGGCGGTCCCGGGGCTCCTCAACGCCCACGACCACCTGCGCGGGACCTGGGCTCCGCGGTTCGGGAAGGGGCCCTACCCGAACGTCTATCGGTGGCTCGAGGAGTACAACCCCTCGACCGTCCGGGCGGAGCGGTACCGGGTACCCGACGCGGTCATCGCCGCGCTCGGGGGATACCGGAATCTCCTCTCGGGCGCCGTTCTCGTCGCCGACCACGACAAGAGGCTTCCCCCCGAGACGTACGCGAGCGTCCCCGTGGAGCGGATCCCCGAGTACGGCCGCGAGTGGGTGGTCCGGTCGGCCACGGACCCCGCGAACTGGCCGCCCTGGGGCGAGGGGATCGCGGCCGAGGCGGAGCGCGTCCCGTTCCTCATCCACATCGCGGAGGGGATGGACGACGAGGCGCGCGCGGACCTCGCGGCGCTCGATCGCCTCGGCGGCCTGCGGCGTCACACCCTCCTGGTCCACGCGGTCGGACTCTCGCCCCGGGACATGGACCGGGTCGCGGAGGTCGGCGCCGCGGTCGCCTGGTGCCCCGGGAGCAACCTGTTCCTCTACGGCGTGACGGCCGACGTCCGGGCGCTGCGCGCGCGCGGTGTCCGCCTCGCCCTCGGCACCGACTCGCCCATGTCCGGGTCGCCGAGCCTCCTCGTCGAGATGCGGACGGCCCGCGAGGCGTGGCGCGGCCGCTACGGGGAGGACCTGCCGGCGGCGGACCTCCTGCGGCTCGCGACGGACGGGGCGGCCGACGCGCTCGGTCTCGGTCCGGATCGCGGCCGGGTGGCCGCGGGGGCGCGGGCGGACCTCGTCGTGTTCCCCTCTCGCGGCGGCGACCCGGCCGAGGAGCTCCTCGCCCTTGAGCCGGAGGACCTGGACCTCGTCCTCCGCGACGGCGCGCCAGCCGCCGGCCGCCCCGAACACCGCGCCCTCTTCGAGGCGGCGGGACGTCCCTTCGCCGAAGTCCTCCACGCCGGCCGGCCGCGCCTCGTCGCGGGGGACCCGCTCGCGCTCCTCGCCGAGGTCGAGCGGAGCCTCGGTTACCCGAAGCCGCTCCCGTACCTCCCGCTCGCCCCGCTCGTTGACTCGCCCCACCCCGGGACCTAGTCTCTCGATCGTGGCGCGGAGGCCGAACCTAGAGCCTCGGACCTTCCGGACTTGGCTCTCGCTCGGGCTCCCGCTCCTCGCGGCCCTGGCGGTCGCCCAGGAGCCCGGGGGCTCCCCCGCCTCCGACCCCGAGGCCGCCGCGCGCGAGGCCGCCGTGGAGAAGGCCCTCGCCGCGATCACGCCCGAGGGGATGATGGAGCACGTGAAGTTCCTCGCCTCGGACGACCTCAAGGGCCGCGAGGCGGGGACCCCGGAAGGCCGCCGCGCGGCCGACTACGTCGCGGCCCGGTTCCGCTCGGCCGGCCTCGAGCCGATCGGCGAGCAGGGGACCTTCTTCCAGGCCGTGAAGATCTCGGGGGAGACGCAGCCCGGGCCGGACTCGACGGTGAGCCTCCTGGCGGGCGCCGGGGAGAAGGTCCTCGTCCCGGGGACCGACTTCCGGCCGCTGGGGCTCGCGACGAACCCGGAGGCGGCCGGGATCCTCGTCTTCGCCGGCTACGGCATCAGCGCGCCCGAGGCGGGTTACGACGACTACGCGGGGCTCGACGTGGCCGGGCGGGTGGTCCTGCTCCTGGCGAGCGTCCCGAAGGAGGCCGACCCGGGCGCGCCGTTCGCGGGGAGGCTCCGCTACGTCCACGGGGGCATCGCGAAGAAGGCGAAGAACGCCGCGGACCACGGGGCGGCGGGGTTCGTCCTCGTCTCGGGCCCGGCCACGAAGGAGCTGGACGGGGACATCCTCACCGGGATCCCGTTCAAATCGCCGATCCCCGGCGTCCAGGTGACGCGACGGGCCGCGGCGGAGCTCTTCGCCGCCGCAGGCCAGGACCTGCGGGCGGCGCAGGAGGCGATCGAGGCGGCCGGGAAGCCGGCGTCTTCGGCCCTCCCGGTCCGCGCGCGGCTCCGGGCGACGACCGTGGACGCGAACACGCTGGCCCACAACGTGGTCGCCCGCCTCCCGGGGCGCGACCCCGCCGCGTCGTCCGAGGTCGTGGTCCTCGGCGGCCACTACGACCACGTGGGGATGGGGACCTTCGGGAGCCGGACGAACGCGCGCGGCCAGATCCACAACGGGGCCGACGACAACGCCTCCGGCATCACGGGGGTGATCGCGGTCGCCGAGGCGATGGGGGCCGCGGGGCTTCGCGGGCGGCGGACGATCCTCTTCCTCGGCTTCGCGGCCGAGGAGAAGGGGCTCCTCGGGTCGGCCTTCTACTGCCGTCAGCCGCTCGCGCCGCTCGCGCAGACCGTGACGATGGTGAACCTCGACATGATCGGCCGCGGGGCGAACCGCTGGTGCGCCGTGAACGGCGTCGGCACGTCGCCGGGCTTCCGCGAGATGATGGAGAGGCTCAACCGCCGCGTGGGGCTCGAGGCCGTCTACTACGACGGCGGGCGGGCCCCTTCGGACAACGACTCGTTCTACATGCGCGGGATCCCGATCCTCATGCTCTTCACGGGGCTCCATGACGACTACCACACCCCCACGGACGACTGGCAGAAGATCGAGTCGGACACCCTCGCGCGCTCGGCCCGGCTGGCGATGCTCGCGACCTGGGAGCTGGCCGAGATGCCCGAGCGCCCCCCGTTCCGGAAGTGCGACGGCCGCGTGCAGGACATGCCGGGGATGGAGCTCTACTTCAAGCCCGTCCAGAGGAAGGGCTCCTACCTCGGGATCCGGGAGGACCCAAAGGAGGAAGCCGCCGCGGGGGTCCGGGTCCAGTCGGTGGTCCCGGACTCGCCCGCGGAGAAGGCGGGCTTGAAGGCGGGGGACCTCCTCGTGAAGGTCGGGGAGGTGCGCGTGGGCTCGCTCCGCGACCTCACCGCCGCGCTCGAGAAGCACGCGCCCGGATCCAAGGTCTCGGTGGCGATCGTGAGGGGCTCCGAGTCGCTCGCCGTGGAGGTGACCCTCGGACGCCCCCAGTAGTCCGGGACAGCCGGAGGCCGCCGGATCGCCGGCCCCGGGCGCGGCGGCTGGGGAAGGGCCCTCCCGCGTCCGCATCCTCGCCGTGACGGGGGCGGCGCACGGCCTCGACCACGCCTCGGACGAGGCGTTCCCCCCGACCCTGCGCGCGGTGGGCGCCGACTTCGACCTCGGCGACTCGACGCTCGGCGCCATCGAGGCGCTGCGCGGGGGCTTCTTCGGGCTCCTGGCCCTCCCGGCCGGGATCCTCACGATGCGCGGCCACGCGAATGGGCTGATCCTCGTCTCCCTCGCCGGGATCGGGGCGACGGCTCTCCTTGCGGCGGCGGCGCCCGGCCCCGGGACGTTCGCGGTGGCGCTCGCCGCGCTCGGGATCGCGGCCGGCCTCTACCACCCCCCGGGGCTCACCGTCGTCTCGACGATCACGGAGAGGCGCGGCCGCGCGCTCGCGCTCCATGGCGTGATGGGGAACCTGGGGATCGCCTCCGCCCCCCTCCTCGGGTTCCTCGTCCAGTGGGGCCACTGGCGGTCGGCGTTCGTCGCGCTCGGACTCCTCGGGATCGCCGCGGGGATCGGGGCGCTGCGGCTCCCGCGCGTGGCGGCGGCCGGCGCGGCGGCGCACGCGGCGGGTGGCCGGGACGCGGGCCCGCTCTGGGTCCCCTTCGCCGCGACGGCGGTCCTCCTGTTCGGGGC
>JAKEIC010000289.1 GCA_022614695.1 Planctomycetales bacterium
CCTCTCTTCACTCCGCCGTGGAGCGCGAGGACGACCGGGGTCGGGCGGCCCGGCTGGTAGCGCGAGGGGACCCCGAAGCAGCTCCGGTTCTGGGTGAAGACCGCCGGGTTGAACTTGTACTCGAGCTTGTGGGTCATGTCCTGCTTCGGCATCCCGCGCGGGTGCGGGCTCCAGCCGTTGAACGCGGCCCGCGCCCCCTTCCACGAGCAGGCCTCTAGCTTCTTCAGCTTCTCCAGTTTCTCGTCCCGCTTCTTCGAGGACGCCAGGCCCGGGTCCTCGGCCATGAGGAGCCACCAGCCCAGCGCCTCGGCGAACTCCTTCTGCTTGGCCTTGGGGAGCGGGGCGCTCTTCGCGGACGGGAGGCCCGCCCCGTCCGCGGCCGGCGGCGACTGCGCGCCCGCAGACGCGGCGGCGAGCGCGAGGCATCCGGCGAGGGCGGACGCCCGGCTCATTTCGCCTTCAGCTTCGGCGGCGTCACCGAGAGCTCTATCCGCGCCGCGAACGGCATCGCCGGGTCCTCGGTCTCGATCATCCTCTCGAGGAGGAAGTCCACCGACCGCGGGACGACGGCGTCGTGCGCGACCTTCCCGTTCAGGATCACCTTCACGGGCTTGTCCAGGTTCACCATGTCGTCCGTGAGGAGGATCCCGATCTTCGTCACCATGTTCGGCATGTCTATCAGGTGCGACTCGGGGTGGGCTGGGTCGGCCTTGGGGTGGAAGACCCTCTTCACGGGCGGGGTCGTCACCGTGATCTCGTTCGTGCTCGAGTCGTACTCGGCCACGACCTTCGCCGCGTGGTCGTTGTCGTAGACGGCACGGTCCAGGCACTCGACCCAGAACGCGCGGCCCGACTTCTCGGTCCCCGGCATCTCGCGGTCGGCGTCGGGGTTGTTCACCCGCGGGCAGGTGCAGACCACCTTCTTCGGGTAGGGGTCGCGGGTGAACTGGAACATCCACTCGCAGGCGGCCTTGTGGTAGGTGGAGGGAAACCCGTGCCCCGCGTCGGGGATGCCGACGAACTTGTAGTTCCGCGGCTTCAGCTCGAGGTTCTGGATCATCTTGTCCGCCATCTCCACGTAGCTCCAGTAGGCCTGCTTCGTGTCGAGGACCCCGTGCACGACGTGGAGCGGCGTGTTGTAGAGGATCTCGAGGTCGTTCACGACGCCGGCCGTGATCCCGCCGGCGGCCGACGTGTACCCGGCGAACCGGTCCGGCCACCAGACGGCGTGCCAATAGCCCCCGTAGCCTCCCATCGAGTGGCCGCCGGTGTAGATGCGGTTGTAGTCCACGTGGAACATCTCGGCCATCTCCCGGATGATGTTCCGCGTGGTCCGATACCCGCGCGGGTAGGCCCACGCGCCGCTCGGGAGCCCCGGGGCGGTCGGGCCGACCATGATCGCCCCGAGGTTCAGCATGTGGCCCATGGTGCCCATCGCCTCGCCGCCGTCGCCGGCCCCCTCGCCCCCGCCGTGGAGCGCGACCATGAGGGGCCAGGGCTTCCCCGGGGCGTAGCCGCCGGGGGTCCTCACCTGGTACTTGCACGGGTTGCCGTCAATGGGTACGGAGAGCTTCCCGCTCCCCTTCTCGGGCGGCCGGATCCCGATGAAGGTGCCGTTCAGCGCCTTCCCGAGCCCCTTCCAGGAGTAGCCTTCGAGCCCGGACAGGGCCTTGCGGTTCTTGTCCCACTGCTTCGCGAGCTCGGGGCTCTCGGGGTGCAGCTTCGAGTAGTAGCAGAGGAGGATGTTGCGCGCGAAGGCCTTGGCCCTGGACCCGAGCGGCGGCGACGGCTTGGCGTCCGGCCCGTCCGCGCGCGCACCGGGCGACAGGGCGAGGAGCGCGAGGGCGACGGCGAGGGCGGCGGGGCGGAGCGGGGTCCTCACGATCGTCACGGGGCCCTCCGTCGGGGGGGGGAGGCCGGCGCCCGGGCGTCCCCCCCATGTTAACCCGGATTCCCCCCCAACGTTCGACCCGCCGCCCGCCGGGTGCTAGATTCCCCCTCCCCATGCCCGAGAAGCCCGACCGCAAGACCGAGGGGCACCGGATCCACGTCTTCATCAACCTGATGAAGGGCTGCGGCTGCGCCTTCGACTCGGGGGAGATCCCGACGTTCCTGAAGCGGGGCCCCCTCGAGTTCTGGGAGGGGACATTCCAGTACGCCCCGGGCGGGGTGGCCATCAAGGGGAAGGTGACCCTCGACCACGACTTCATCACGCTCCGGAGCGAGGCCCCGATGCCCCGCGAGGAGGTGCGCCGCCACCGCGAGGCGATCCACCTGCTCCTCACAGACAACGGGGTCCACTACAGCCTCGAGCCGGACCCCCGCGACGCCCAGTCGGTCGTCCTGGTCCTCGGCTGCCACCTCTACGACTACCGGCCGAAGCTCGAGATGGTGAGGATCCTCCTCGACAACCTCTCCCACGCGGCCCGGGAGCTCTCCCACGCCCGGGCGACGCAGTTCCGCAATTACAAGCCGCAGATGCCCTAGTCCGCGCGCGGCGCGCGCGGACTAGACCCCGACGAAGACGTCCCCGCCCTCGACCTTCACCGGATAGACCCGGGTCCGGATAGCGACCTGCCGCTCGCAGATCCCGGTCCGGAGGTCGAACTGCCAGCCGTGGCCGGCGCAGGTGACGATCGTGCCCTCGACGCTTCCGCGGTGCAGCTCCACGCCGAGGTGGGGGCAGAGGTCCTTGATGGCGTAGAGGGTTCCCCCCACGTTGAAGAGCGCGATGTGACGAGCCTCCACCAGGACCTTGATCGCCTCGCCCGGGGGGATGTCGGCAAGGCTCGCGACGCGGCGAAAGTCCGGGGCGGGGGGAGAGGGCTCCACGCCGGGGATTCTAGGGGTTCGTGTCGGAATAGGGGACGGAGTCGCGCGGAGCGCCGGGGGTGCAGCCGCGAGGCGTCGCCGACGAGGCGTACTGACGGAGAAGTACGCCGACGGAGGCGCAACGAAGCGGATGCCCCCC
>JAKEIC010000290.1 GCA_022614695.1 Planctomycetales bacterium
CGGCGATGTCGAGCTGGCTCATCACCTTGATGCGCGAGACGATCGCCGCGAGCATCTTCTTCGGCGGGCTCATCACCTCGCGGAGCACGCCGTCCTGCCGGTACCGGATCCGGATCCTCTTCTCGAGCGGCTCGATGTGGATGTCGGACGACTTGTTCTTCACCGCCTCGGCGATCACGAGGTTCACGAGCTTGATGACGGGGGAGGACTCGGCGTCCCCCTCGATCATCGAGAGGTCCACCTCCTCGTCCTCGGACTCCTTCACGTGCTCGATGTCGGTCTTCCCGTCGAGCCCCTCGAAGAGCTGCTCGATCTCGGCGCCGCGCTGGTTGTAGACCCGCTCGATCGCGACGCGGATCGCTCGCTGCGTGGAGACGACGGGCCTCACCTCGCAGCCCGTGACGATCCGCACGTCGTCGAGCTTGAGCACGTCGAAGGGGTTCGCGACCGCGAGCGTGAGGATGTTGTCGAGCTTCGAGACCGGCACCACGTCGTAGTAGGTGGCGAGGTCCTGCGGGAGAGCCTCGCGCGCGTCGTCGGGGACGGTGACCCGGTCGAGGTCTATGGGCGGGATCCGCATCTCCTTCGAGATCGCCCCGAGCATCTCCTTCTCGTCCACCATCTTCTGCTCGAGGAGGTAGTCCTGGAGGTCCTTCTCCGTGCGGGTGGACTCGGCGAGAGCGGTCTCGCCGGAGTCCTCGGCGAGGCATCCCGCCTTCACCAGGATCGTCTTCAGGCGCTTGTCGAAGGTGGCCATGGGCCGACTACTGGTACCTCTGGAAGATCCTCTTCAAGTCCTCCGGGTCCGAGGTCGAGCCCATCGCGTCGTCGTAGGTGACGAGCCCGCCCCGGTAGAGCTCGTAGAGGGACTGGTTCATGGTCCGCATGCCGTACTTCCCGCCCGTCTGGATGATCGAGTAGATCTGGTGAGCCTTGTCCTCGCGGATGAGGCTGCGGATGGCCGGGGTGCAGATCATGATCTCGGCCGAGAGGCAGCGGCCCCGGCCGTTGGCCTTCGGCAGGAGCTGCTGGCAGAAGACGGCCTGCAGCGTGAACGAGAGCATCGTCCGGATCTGCTGCTGCTGGTAGGCGGGGAAGACGTCCACGATCCGGTTCATGGTCTGGACGCAGTCCGAGGTGTGGAGCGTCGCGAAAACGAGGTGCCCGGTCTCGGCGAGCGTGAGGGCCGACTCGATCGAGGTGACGTCCCGCATCTCGCCGATCAGGATCACGTCGGGGTCCTGCCGCAGCGTGTGGACGAGGGCGTTCCCGAACGTGTGCGTGTCGGAACCCACCTCGCGCTGGTTCACGAGGCAGTTCTTGTTCCGGTGCACGAACTCGATCGGGTCCTCGATCGTGATGATGTGGTCGGTGCGGGTCGTGTTGATGTAGTCGATCATCGAGGCGAGCGTCGTGGACTTCCCCGACCCGGTGGCGCCCGTGACGAGGATCAGCCCCTTCGGCATGACGCAGAGCCCCTCGCAGACCTCCTGGGGCAGGTTCAGGTCCTTCATCGTCTTGATGTCGTAGGGGATGATCCGGAAGACGGCGCCGACGGCGCCGCGCTGCTGGAAGACGTTGGTCCGGAACCGCCCGAGCCCCTCGATCCCGAAGCTCATGTCGAGCTCCAGGTCCTTTTCGAACCGCGCGATCTGGTTCGAGTCGAGGATCGAGTAGACGAGCTTCTGGCTCATCTCGGGCGTGAGCACGTCGTGCTCGGTGTTCACGAGCCGCCCGTCAATGCGGATCTTGGGCGGGGAGCCGGCCGTCACGTGGAGGTCGGACCCGTTCCGCTGGACCATGATCTGGAGCAGTTCCTCGAGTGTCACCATAGCGCTCTCTAGCCCTCCTCCTCCTCGTCCTTCCGCCCCGCCGCCGCGCGCTCGATGATCGGCTTCGCGACCTGCGACGGGACGATCTCGTAGTGCGAGGGCTCCATCGTGTAGGAGCCCTCCCCGCCGGTCACGCTCCGGAGGTCGGTCGAGTAGTTCTGGACCTCGGCGAGCGGGACGGTGGCCGTGAGTATCGTCAGGTCCCCCCGGGTGTCCATCCCGGCGATGCGCCCGCGGCGACCGTTCAGGTCGCCCGTGATCTCGCCGAGGAACCTGCTCGGGATCGTGATCGCGACCTTCACGATCGGCTCGAGGAGCACCGGCTTCGCCTGCTTCATGGCCTCCCGGAAGGCCATGCGCGCCGCGATCTGGAAGGCGATGTCCTTCGAGTCCACCGGGTGGTCCTTCCCGTCGTAGACGGCCGCGCGCACGTCCACGATCGGGTAGCCGGCGATCGCCCCGGTCTCGAGGATGCTCCGGATCCCCTTCTCGCACGACGGGATGTACTGCTTCGGGATGGAGCCGCCGGTCGTGTCGTCCGCGAACTCGAACCCCGCGCCCCGGTCGCGTGGCTCGATGGTGAGCCAGACCTCCGCGAACTGGCCCGCGCCGCCCGTCTGCTTCTTGTGCCGGTAGCGGGCGTCGCCCTTCGCCGTGATCGTCTCCTGGTAGGGGATCTTCGCGGGCCGGGTCACCACCTCCACCTTGAACCGCCGGGCGCACCGACGGAGCAGCACGTCCAGGTGGAGCTGCGAGAGGCCCGAGATCACCATCTCCTTCGTGACCGCGTCGCGCCGGAAGGTGAAGCACGGGTCCTCGTCAGCGAGCCGCTGGAGGGCGCCGGAGATCTTCGCTTCGTCGCCGCGCGTCTTGGGCTCGACGGCGAGCGAGACCATGGGGACCGGGAACTTCGAGGCGGGGTACTGGATCGGCTCGCGCGCCTCGTGGAGCGTGTCGCCGAGGACGAGGGTCTCGATCCGGGGGATCGCCACGACGTCCCCCGCCTCGGCCCTGGGGAGCGGGGTCTGGTCCTTCCCCTGCGCGCGCGCCATCTGCGCGATCCGCTCGCCCTTCCCCGTGCGCGCGTTCTGGACCGAGGTGTCGGCGGCGAGGGTCCCGCTGACGATCCGGAGGTAGCTGATCCGCCCGACGTAGGGGTCGGTCACGACCTTGAAGACCTGGGCCGAGAAGGGCGAGGCGGGGGTCGGCTCGAGCGCGACCGGCGTCTCCGTGCCCGGCCGGACGCCCGCGCGCCTCCGCCCCGCCGCGGGCGCCGGGAAGACCTCCTTCACGTCGTCGAGAAGCTCCGCCACTCCCAGGTCCCTCGGCGAGACGACGGTGTAGACGGGCCAGACCGCGCCCTTCGCCACGGCCTTCGCGAAGGTCTTCCGCAGCTCCTCGGGCGGGATCGTCTCCCCCCCGAGGTAACGCTCGAGGACGGCGTCGTCGGCCTCGACGACCTTCTCGGTGAGTGCCTCGGCCGCCTTCTGGAACGCCGTCTTCGCCTCGCCGGCGAGCTTCGGGGGCGGCGCGAGGACGGCGGCCACCCCCTGGACCCCCGGCCCCTGCCCGATCGGGAGGGTCGCCGGGACGCAGCGGGGGCCGAAGAGCTCCCGCATCTGCCCGAGCACCTCGTCCACGCGCGCGTTCTCGTGGTCGGCCTTCGTCAGGACGAACGCGATCGAGACGCCCCGCTCGGTCGCGATCTCGACGGCGCGGCGCGTCCCCACCATGACCCCGGCCGAGGCGGAGACCGCGACGAGGGCGGTTTCGACGGCCTGGATCCCGCACATCGCCTCGGCGATGAAGTCGAGGTAGCCGGGAGCGTCGAGGAGGTTCACGTGGGCGCCCTTCCAGCCCGCGTGGAGGATGGAGAGGAGGACGGAGGACTTCCGGTCCTTCTCCTCCGGATCGAAGTCGGACACCGCGGTCCCGTCCTCGACCCGGCCGCGGCGGGCCGACGCCTTGGCGACCGAGAGGATCGCCTCGGCGAGCGTCGTCTTGCCGGAGTCGCCGTGGCCGATCAGCAGGACATTTCGGATGTCGGGCACGTCGCGAGCGATTCTAGCCCCGCCCCGGAGGGGGGGCAAGCAACGCGGCCCGGGCGTCGGCGAGGGCGAGCTTCCCCGCGTAGAGCGCCGTCCCGAGGATGGCGCCCGCCGCCCGGCAACGCGCGATCGCCGCGACGTCGGCCGGGGTCGCGACGCCGCCCGAGGCGATTACGGGCGCCCCAGACGCGGCGACGACGCGACCAACGAGCGCGAGATCGGGCCCCTCGAGGCTTCCGTCGCGGACGACGGCCGTGACGACGACCACGGCCGCGCCCGCCGCCGCCGCGGCGCGCGCCGCCTCCGCCGGGTCCGCCGGGACCGGCGCCCCCTGCCAGGCGCGGACCGCGAGACCTCCTTCCTTCACGTCGAGGGCGATCCCCACGCGGCCCGGGCGCGCGCGGCAGAGCGCCGCGAACCACGCGGGGTCTGCGACGGCCCGCGTCCCGCAGATCACGCGCGCCGCCCCCGCGTCGAGGTACGCCGCCGCCGTGGCCTCGTCGCGGATCCCCCCGCCCACCTGCACGGGGATCCGGACCGCGGCGAGGATCCCGCGAACGAGATCGGCCTGCGAGGCCCTCCCCGCGCGCGCGCCGTCGAGGTCCACGACGTGCAACGCGTCCGCCCCCTCGGCCTCGAACCGCCGCGCGACGGCGACCGGGTCGTCCCCGTACGCCGTCTCGCGCGCGAAGTCCCCCCGGACGAGCCGGACGCACTTCCCGCCGCGGAGGTCTATCGCCGCGAGCAGCGCGAAGCGGTTCACCGTTCACCGTTCATGGACTCGGAGAGCTGGAGCGAGGCCAACCGTGAACTGTGAACCGTGAACTTCCCCCTGGCGGGGCCGACGGGGCTCGAACCCGCAACCCTCGGATCGACAATCCGATACCGAGTTGCGGAACGGTCTCGCGCCCATCGGGTTCCGTCATCGCGCGATTCTGTGCTACGTCCGGTGCTACGTCAACCTCGCCGGATCACGCCCCGGCCGAGGCCCGGACCGCGGCCTCCCGGACTCCCTCGGCGGCCCCTTCGAGGCGCCGGATCGCGTCGCGCTCCGCGCTCTCGGGGGCGTGCGCGCCGTAGCGGAGAGTCACTGCGAGGCTGTTCCGGGAGTGCCCGAGGAGCCGGCCGACGGTCGGGAGGTCCACGCCGGCCCGCACGAGCCGCGACGCGAAGCCGTGGCGCAACCCGTGGAGAGTCACGGGGAGCCCGGCGTCCTCGGCGGCCTTGTCGAAGCCCTTGGAGAGCCGCCAGGGCTGCGCCGCGAGGTCGGGGAGCACGGGGCCCCCGTCGAACATGGGGACCGAGCCGCGGGCGTCGAGGAGCCGGCGGAGCGTTGCGAGGGCCCGCGCCGTCAGGGGAACCGTGCGCGGCTTCCCCGACTTGCTGCGGCGGACGACGATCTCGGCCCGCCCGAGGTCCACGTCCCGCCAAGTCAGCGCGACCAGCTCCCCGCGGCGGAGGCCCGTGTCCCCGGCGAGGAGGATCGCGTCCCGGTACTCGGGAGCCGCGCAGGCCGCGAGCCGGGCCACGTCCTCGGACGAAAGGAATGGGACCGGCTTCAACGCCTCCCGGGCCCGCTTCACGTCGCGCGTCGGATTCTCGCGGGCGTGGGACCGCTCGACGGCGGCCTTGAAGACCGAGGAGAGGAGCGAGAGGTAGCGGTTGCACGTCGCCCCGGTCGCGCCCTTCATCCGCGCGCGCTTCCGCTTCTTCGCGCCCTCGGACCCTTCGGGCGGGGGAGCGGGGGCGGGCCGGGCCTCGGACTCCCTCCGCAGTCGGGCGAGGAAGTCCTCGATCTCCGCGGCCCCGATCTCGTGGAGGAACCGGGCCCCGAAGAACTCCGCCGCGACGTGGTAGCGGCCCTCCTCGGTACGGAGAGTCGTCCCCGCGTGGCGGGCCGAGAGGATCGGCGAGAACGTCGGCCAGAAGTCCCGGAGCGTGGTCGGGACGATCTCCTTCCGGCCCGTCGCCCTCTCCTCGGCGATGGCCGAGCGGATCTTGGCGAGCTTCTCCTCGGCGTTCTTCCGGCCCTTCGGGCCCGGCCCGATCGCCTCCCAACGCTCTCGTCCGTCGAGGTCGCGGTAGCGCATGTGCCAGACATCCCCGAGCTTCCCGTCCCGCCCGCGTCGGCGGAGGACCTGGCCGAACGGTCGGCGCGAGGACCGGCGCTCCCGCGCGGGGCTCGCGTTCACCGGGACCGACACGCTCTCGACGTTCTCCATGTCCTACCTCCTCGGGGGCCACTCGCCCCGCAGCCAAGCCTTGAGCACGACGCCGTAGAGCCCCCGCGGCGGGACGCCCAGCTCCCAGTTGCTCCACGTCGGCCGCGCGACCCCGAGCGCGTCGGCCGCGGACTCCTGCGAGAGCCCGAGCGCAAGCCGTCGCCGGATGAGCCGCTCCGCAAGCGCGGGGCGCCGGCCTGGATTCTGCCGGCCGATCGGGCGTCCAGGTCGGGGCTCGGCTCGGTTCACTGTTTAGTAGTCTACAATACCGATTTTCGCGCGTCAAGTCCTCGCCGGGGGAATCCGTGAGCAGGGCGGAGCGGCCCCCACGGCCGGAGGACCTCGCCTACGCGGTCACGCTCGGGGAGGCGGCCCGGCTCCTCGGCGTGAGCCTCCGGACGATCTACCGCTACGTCGAGGCGGGAGCGCTCCGGCCCTTCTACCTGCCCTCGGGCCGGCCGAGGCTCACACTCGACGAGGTGATCCGCATTCGCGCAACCCGGAGGCGCCAGGAGCCCGGGCGGCGAGAACGCTAGGCCGGGCAGTGTGGCCGAGCGAGTCCTCTACAATTCGCCGCGACCGTGTGCCGCAAGCACCCGACGCTCGAAGTCCTCCCAAGCGATGCCCAGGTTGAGGCAGAGGTACTTCATGGACTCGATTTCCGCCGTCCTCGCCGGCACATGGTAGAAGGGCACCCGGAGAAACTGGTCTCCGTGGTCTCGATTCAGCTCTGCGTAGAGTAGCTCAACCCCGGGGGCAGTCCTGTCCCTGGCGTGGACCACGAGCCGGACCGCGTACCAGTCCCGGAGCAACTCGACGAAGCGCTCTTCCCGGAGCGATTCAAGCGGCCCTGGGACGCGCACACTGTTCTAGGCGGCCGGGACAAGAGCCTGCTTCCAGTGGAAACGCAGGTCTCGTGAGTCTCCCACGACAGGCGAGGGCAGGATCTTGACGCCGAACGGGGGTTGAGGGAGAGGGTGATCGAAGAGGTCGAGTCCGCGGGCGTACAGGTTCTCGTACTCTTCGGGCGCTGGCGGGAGCTTGTCGAGCGGGCGCTCGCCCTTCTGGAGCGCCATCGAGACGTGTCCGTTCCAGTGGTACGCGAAGGCAGAGAACAGCTCCGGCAGATCGCCACCCTGGGCGACGATGTAGTAGTCGAGGCAGACCGCGACCCACTGCCCCGACGCCTTGGGAATCACCAGTACCCGGATCTCTTCGCTTCGCATGCCGCCGCCTCTCCCCGGTACGGCTACCCGTCTCCGCACCGGCCCTCCCAAGAGATCGGCCGACGCACGGTCCCCGCATTAGGAGTCTAGCACACCTGTCAAGGGTGATGGTGCGACCCCGGCCGTAACAGTCTGGGCCCCTGACGGTTACTCCTGCGGAAGTCGTCCGGTCCCTACAGCCGCCTCCGCCGACCTCCGACAGGGACGTAGCGGGGGAGCGTGCCGGCTTCCTTCGCGCGCCACCACTCGCCGAGCGTCTCCCGGGAGAACCGCCAGGCTCCCCCGACCTTGACGGCGGGAATCGCCTTGCGGCCTGCCGCCGCGCGGATCCAGTTCGGCGCGAGCCCGAGCCACGCGGCGACGGCGGGCACGTCGAGGAGGGGGGGGAGGCCGTCGGGGGGCGAGGTGAACCCGGTAACGCCCGGCAACGCGCCAGGAGCCCGGGCGGCGGGCGATCCGGAGACCGCCGGGCCGGGAGGATCCGCGGGGGGCGTGACGGGGACCGGCGAGGACGTGAGGGGCTCGGTCACACGGCCACCGCCTCGGGGCGGCAGACGAGGCACGGCACCTCCCCGTCGGCCCCAAGCCACAACCCTACGCCCCCGCAGCACGGGCATGTCTCCGCGTCGCCCGGAGGGTGACAACGCCGGCACCGTTGGGAGTCGTCAGGTCCCCACCACTCCCTCCCGCCGCACATCCGGCATGGGCCGCGCGGTGGCGCCTCTCCCCCCTCACCCCGCCTTACAGCCGCCACATCCGCCACATTAGGTCCTCCGGGCGATTCCGCTACGTTTACGGGGCTTCCGTTGTCCGCCACAACCGGGGTTGTGGCGGATCTCGGGAATGCGGTTTCTTGAGGGCTATGTGGGGGTACCTCCGATTGTGGCGCTTGTGGCGGATTCCGGACGGGGAGATAGGGGGCGAGCGCGTCCGTGATGTCGGACAGGTGGTAGCCCTTGGGGGTGGAGCCGTCGAGGAGACGGACCGTCCGGGGCCGCACTCCGAAATCGCGGACTAGCCGCGCAAGGTCGCGGGGGGTGACCCCCTTCCCAGCGTGCCAGCCCCTCCACGGGCCGTCGGGGTCCGCGTTGAGGCGCTCCGCGATCGTCACGCTCGGTAGGGCCTCTGGAACTGGCAGCCCGGGCTTCGCACACTCGAACGCCCTGGCCATGTCTCGGAGGGCCTCCACTCCGTCCCCCTCCCCGGCCTCGGTCTCGTCACGGTCAGCAGAGAGGGCAAGAGCAGCGGCCCGGGCGCGCATGGGCCATTCCCCCATGGCCGCGTCCGCCACCGCGAGCAGTGGCGCCCAGAGGTCCGCCGCGCGGTCGTCGAGCCCGGATGGGGTCGCAGGGTCCGCAGCCGCGAACGCATCCATGTAGCCCGACGCCCACCGGGCGAGCTGGCGCCGGAGGGGCTCGGCTTCTGCTGCGAGGGCACGCTGCCGCAGCGGCGCGATCGGGTCGGCGGGAGTGCGTCTCCGGAGCCGGACCAACGGCGCGGTCCTGTCGCGGATGGTGGGGGGCGGATCCCCGATCATCGCGACGACACGCGGTGCCCATGTCGAGAACGCGCGAGGCTCGTGCGAGTCCCCATCGCAGCGAACCACCCGGGCCGTCTCGCGCGTGACGCCGGCGTTGAACAGGGCGCGCATCTCTGGGTCGGCGTCGCGGGCCGATAGGCGCTCGGCCTCGTCCCAGACGAGGCAGGGATGCCACCGTTCGACGGATCTGAAGAGTGCGGCCGGCGTGATGCTCGCCACGAGGAGGGGGCGTGGCACGAGGGCGCCGACCAGCCGCAGCAGTCGGCTCTTGCCGCATCGCATCGTCGCCGAGACGAGCGCGAGGAGCGGAAAGACCGTCCAGGACGCCATCGCGTGCGCCGCGGCGATCCACAAGGCGACGGCCTGCCGCGCCGCCGAGGGCATCGCCATGTAGCGCGCGAGGAGCGCCGCCACGGAATCGAGGAGCCTCGCGCCGTCCCCGACGGGATCCGGCCACGGCTCTGGGTCCGCAACCACGGGCTCGCTGCCTTGGGCCGTGCCCCCGTGCTTCTTGGCCGGGCTCGGCGTCGCCGTCGGTGGGCCAGCCGGCATGGCCGCTCGGCCGGTTGCCGCGGCGAGTGCCCGAACCGCGTCGAGCGACGCGGTAGGATCGCGGGCCACGTTCGCGGCGGCCTCGGCGCTGCTCGCGATTGCGCGACGCTCGGCGGCGTTGCGGACCAGGCGCGCGTACTCAGCGAGATGGGCCGTGCTGGGGACTGCCGCAACCGCCCTCGCGATGAGCCCCGCGTCCACCCCCGCCGCGTGAAGGGTGAGGGAGTCCACAGGCCGGCCCTCTCTCGCGAGAGCGATGGCTGCCGCGAACGCCCGGGCATGCTCCTCGCCGTAGAAGTCCGCAGGCGCTAGGTCGCCGAGGAGCTTCAGGTCCGCTCCCATGGCGAGGCACCCGATGATCGCCAGCTCGGCGTCGGGAGCGTGGGGCGGCGGGGTGGCGGCGACCGTCACGGCCGCCCCCGCTCCCGGCGCGGCCGGCCGGCCCGTGGGTCGCGGGCTGGGCGCAGCACGAGCACCAGGTCTGCATCAGCGATCCGGAGCAGCCCCCCGGGGATCCGGGTTGCAGGGAGCCGCCCCTCTCGCACCCATCGCCGGATGGTCCCCGGCGCGACCGCCAGCCGCTCTCCCGCCTCGCGCGTGGTCATGTACGACATACGCGCGATCGTAGGGTGGCGCGCGACCCACCCGAAACGATCTTAGGGTGGCTTAGGTCGCGACGGGCCGGCTCGCTCTAGGGGCGGGTGTCCGCAGCTTAGGGTTCGCGCTGGAGCTTGGCGAGGGCGGCGGGCTCGGCCTGCTCCTCGCGGGTGTCACGGACTCTCGTGGCGAGTCTACGTATGCCGTCCGTGCTTGGCTTCACGGCGTTCGCGAGCTTCTCACGACGGACACACTCGCGCTTCGCCACGATGCGGGTCTCCTCGGCCGTGATCCCCTGTTCGATCATCTTCTCGGCGACGATCACGGCGTCGTCGCGGTAGCCCTTTCCACGGACGCGGCCGAGCCGTAGCTCCCACCATGGGGTCCCCCGCTTAGCGTCGTTGCACGCCATCGCCAACGCCTCGATGGTGGGTTTCCCTACTCGCTTGGCGACATTCTTCGGTCGAATGATGGGCCCCCTGTAGGCCACCTCTTGATGCTTGCCGTCCGCAGTGGCGCCACGATCCCCGAGCAGGAACCTCGCCTCGCGGATAATGTCCGGGGCGCTGGCACCCCAGACTTGACGGATCGGGGCGGGACTCCCGACGATCCAGGCCAGCACGTCCCTATGATCGGGGACCTGGGCGAGACCCGCGAGCCTTCGTATCTCTGAGGCCAAGCGGGGACGCGAGTCCGCTGGCTTCTTCTCGACGGTCCACCGCCTCGCCGCGAGGGCTTCGAGGGTCTTGCACCACCACTCAAGCGCGGTGCTCGCGGACGCGGGGGCGCGGCACGCTTCCGGCCACTTCCGCCACATCAGGGCTGCCAGGAAGCGCCCCACACGGTTCATCGCCGTGCGAGACGAGTGACGGTCGAGGCCCAGTTGAGGCAGCAGCCGCGTCGCAAGGGCCTTCCACACACGGGAGGGTCGCGCTGCGCCTTGACCCTGCCGGAGGCGTTGGTGAGACTTCGCCACTGTCCGTCCTCCGTGTCCGTCGGGGAGTCTGACCGCACCCGGCGGACGGCTGCATTCTCGGACGGCAGAGCCGGACGCGCCATCGAAAACAGACCGGCGGCATCGGCCTGGCGATTGACCATGCCTCTCTGCCGGCTATCGTGGGGAGGATCGCCGCCGCCCGGCGGCCCTGGGGGTGGGAGATGGGGACCGAATCTCGTCTGGCCTGCGGCATCCTCCTGTTGGTGGTCACGGCGACGGGCTGCACCAAGACCAAGCGGGAGGTCGTGACCGAGCGGACTCCTCCAGGCCCTCCCGTCACGGTCACGTCCGTGAGCCCGGCAATCGGTCCCGTTGCCGGGGGAAGACTCGTGACGATCACGGGCACGAACTTCGCCCCCGGCGCGGCGGTGGGGTTCGCCGGTTCCCCAGCGACGAGTGTCTCTGTGCCCTCGACCACCCAACTCTTGGCGTGGACGCCCGCCGGGTCTGCGGGTCCCGCCCTCGTGACGGTGACCAACGCTGACGGCCAGACGGGGAGCCTCGCGGGCGGTTACACGTACCTGCAACCTCCCACCCTTGCGACAGTGAGCCCGGGTGTTGGTCCCACGTCGGGCGGGACCAGCGTGACGCTGACGGGAACCGGGTACTTCTCCGGTGCAACGGTAGTGTTCGGAGCGAGCGCCGCGACAAGCGTCGTCGTCGTGTCTTCGACCACGATCACGGCCGTGAGCCCGTCCGGGAGCCTCGGCACGGTGAACGTCATCGTCACGAACGCGGACCTCCAGGCCGCCACCCTGACGAACGGTTTCCAGTACGGGGTAGCGCCCACGATCACGGCTACCGTGCCCCCGTCCGGCTCGACGGCCGGAGGGGTGCTCGTGACGATCTACGGGACGGGATTCCTCTCGGGAGCCACGGTCACGATCGGGGGCGCGGCGGCCACGAGCGTCTCCGTCACCTCAAGCACTCAGCTCACCGCAACAACTCCCGGGGGAACCGTCGGAGCCGCGAACGTCGTCGTCACCAACCCCGACACTCTCTCTGCGACCCAGGTCGGGGGATTCACGTACGTAGCGGCCGGGGCCGGACCCTCCATTGCCATCGTCTCCCCCGGGGCCGGTCCGGCGGCCGGCGGCACCCTCGTCTCGCTCACTGGCTCGGGCTTCCAGACCTCCGGCACGACGGCCGTCTACTTCGGTTCCCAGGCGGGCACCTCCGTCACGGTCGTCAATGCCTACCAGCTCACGGTGGTCGCGCCATCGGGCACCTCCGGCACTCGTGTCAACGTCGCGGTCGTCAACCCGAGCGGTCTCTCGACGACGCTCGCGAACGGCTATGGCTACGACACGGCCGGGACGGCTCCGACGTTTGGCGGGCTCGCGTCCGCGACGGCCGTCTCTCCGTTCGCCGTCCTGCTCCGGTGGGTCGCAGCGTCGGACAACGTGAGCCAAGCCGGGGGAATCCGATACGCCGTCTACGTTGGCACCGCGAGCGGCTTCATCACCTCGCCTCCTCCGGCCTCCTACGTCACGGACCCGGGAGCATCGAGCTTCACCGCAGGAGGGCTCTCGTCCTCCACGACCTACTACTTCGTGGTGCGGGCAAGGGACGAGGTGGGGAACGAGGACGCGAACACCACCGAGCGCAACGCGGCGACGCCCGCGTCCGCCGCCCCGACCTGGCGATCTGCGGGGAGCCTGGTCTCGCCGAGGCACTATCACACGATGACGCTTCTCGCATCGGGCCGGATCCTCGCCGCGGGCGGAATGAACTCCGGAGGAACGTACTTCGCGGCGGCCGAGATCTACGATCCAGGCGCCGGCACCTGGAGCACGACCGGGAGTCTCGGCACGGTGCGCGTCCTGCACGCGGCGGCCCTCCTCCCCAACGGCCGCGTCATCGTTGTTGGTGGCCAGAACACAGGAGGGGCTCTCGTGTCCGCCGAGGTGTATGACCCGACTACGGGCACTTGGAGCGCTACGGGCTCCCTCGCCACGGCCCGCTACACACACACGGCAACTCTGCTCCGGGATGGAATCGTGCTAGTGGCCGGGGGCACAAGCGGGACTGGTGCATTCACGAGCGCGGAGGTCTACAACCCCGCGACGGGGACCTGGACCTCGACGGGTGCCCTTGGCGCCGCCGTTGCGGAGCACACGGCAACCCTCCTGGCGAGTGGCTTGGTGCTGGTGGTTGGGGGAAGCCCGGCCGAGATCTACAACCCGACGGCGGGCACGTGGACAAACACGGGAGCGCTTGTGACGGGAAGGTCTCAGCACTCTGCGACCCTGCTCGGGTCCGGCCAGGTGCTCGTCGCGGGTGGCTTCAACGGCTCCGTGCTGGGCAGCACCGAGATCTACGATCCCGCGACGGGGACGTGGACTTCCACGGGAACCCTGACGACGGGGCGTCGCTACCACGTGGCCGCGCTGCTCCCCTCGGGGAGGGTCCTGGTGGCCGGCGGCTCGCCGGGCGCCGGGACGACGAGCACCGAGGTCTTCGATCCGAACGCCGGAACATGGACGAGCGCGGGGAGCATCTCGGCTGCCCGATGGTACTTCCCCATGGGCGTGGTGCCCGACGGGACCGCTATCCTTGCAGGCGGCTACAACGACACGTCGGGCACAATCGGCGGGACAGAGATCTTCGACTACGCCTCTGGGAGCTGGTCCGCAACGGCCAACCTGGGGACGGCACGGCAACAGCACGCGACGGCTTCCCTCCCTGACAGGCGGATCATCGTCGGGGGCGGGGATAGCGGGACGGTGGCTCAGACGGGCTGCGAGATCTACAACCCACTCACCGGGACCTGGGCCCTGACGGGCTCCCTCGGCTCGGCCCGCTCACGGTTCACTTTCTCGGTACTTCCGTCGGGCCGAGTCCTCGCGTCCGGTGGCACCAGCGGCAGCACGGCCACGGAACTTTACGACCCCGCAACCGGAACCTGGACGGGGACGGGCTCCCTCGCCGCTGCTCGCGCGTACCACACGGCGACGGTACTCGTCAGCGGGCAGGTCCTCATCGCCGGAGGCCGCAACACCGCGGAACTCGCTACCTCGGAGGTCTACGATCCCGCGACCGGGACTTGGACCGGGACGGGGTCTCTCGCGACGGCCCGCCGAGAGCACACGGCGACGCGCCTCGGGGATGGTCGCGTGCTGGCCGCGGGGGGCTACACCGGAAGCACGAACACGGCATCCGTGGAGATCTACAACCCCACGACGGGAACATGGACGACCGGGACTTCCCTCGGGACCAGCCGCCACGACCACACGGCGACGCTGCTCCCGTCCGGTCGTATCCTCGTCGTCGGCGGCCTCAACAGCGTTGGGGGCACCCTCGCGGCTGCGGAGGTCTACGACCCGGTTACAGGCACGTGGGCAGCGACCGGGTCACTCGCCACCGCTCGCGCCGAGCACTCGGCCACGCTCCTGCCAAGCGGACGTGTGCTCGTCGCCGGAGGCTACAACGCGGGGTCCCCCGTGACTGCCACCGAACTCTATGAACCGGCGGCCGGCACCTGGGTGCCGTCGGGGTCGCTTGGCTCAGGCCGCTACCAACACGCGGCCGTCCTCCTGACGAGTGGTCGGGTCCTCGCAGTCGGGGGCTGGACAGGCTCCGCCTCGATGTCGAGCGCGGAGATCTTCGACGAGGGGCGCGGTTTCGCGGACACGTCGCGCCCCATCGTGACGAGCCTCTCGGGTGCCATCGGCTTCCCGCTCACTCTGTCCTACTCGACTGCCTACACGGTCACGGGGCTACGGATGCGGGGCGTCTCGGAGGCATCCTCGGGCTCCTACGCGAACTTCCCGCACGATGTTCCGGTCGTGACTCTCCGCGGGCCCCTGGGCGGAACTAGCGGGTACATGGAGGCCGGGGCCGGTACCGAGATTGCCCTCCCAGCCACGTCGTTCGCCTCTGGGACGGCGCTCACCGTGACGACGCCACCCAGCGGGAGCGTTCCGAGGGGCTACTACCTACTGCAAGTCGTCTCGAACGGCATCCCTTCGGAGGCGAAGATCGTACGGCTCCCGTAGCTACCCGCCCCAGGCTATCTCGCGAGGTAGGAATGGACGGAGGCGGAATGCGCGGGGCCGCCCATTCCGAGCCTTCCTTGCGGAAGTTCGCGGAGTTAACGCCGACCTGATCCCTCCCCCCCCTGCGGCTGGTCCTGCGTCGGACTTGAGCGTGGAGACTTTGCGCGGTAAAGTGACGATGGAGTTGAGGGGTATGTTCAGACTCGACGCCGAAGGTTGCGCGCGGCGAGAG
>JAKEIC010000291.1 GCA_022614695.1 Planctomycetales bacterium
AGGTGGAGAAGCGCCTCGATCCTCCGCGGCCCGTCGTCCGAGGCGAGCGAGACGCCGAGCTCGGCGGCGCCCGCCTCTCCCCCCGAGGCGAGGACGGCCCTCACGAGCGCCCCGCGCCGCACGGGGTCCCGCTCGCGAGGGACGAGCCTCCGCAGAGTCTCGGCGGCGGGGGGGTGCGGGACGGCGGCGAGCGCGGCGAGCGCGGCGAGGGCGGTCCCGCGGTCGGGAACCGTCGCGAGGGCGGCCAGCCGGTCGCCCGCGCCGGCGATCTTCCGCTCGTAGACGAGGTCGCAGGCGCGGCTGCGGACCCGGGGGTCCCCGTGGGCGAGCCCGGTCCCGAGGACCCAGCCTTCCACGGAGTCGCCGGCCCACTTCTCGAGAGCCTGGATCGCCGAATCGCGCGCGTAGGGGGCCGGGTCCCCGAGGAGGGCGGCCACCGCGGGGACGTCGGCCGGGTTCCCGAGCCTCCCGAGGGCGACGGCGGCCCTCCCGCGGTCGTGGTAGTCCTGGGCCTTGAGGTCCTTGAGGAGCGCCGCGCGGTCCTTCGCGTTCGCGCCGTCCTGGGCCGGTGCGGACAGGGGGGCGATCAGGAGTGTCGCCAGCAGGGAGAGGGTCGCCGCGCGCAAGGAGGAGGATGATCGGCCGCACCCCCGCGCGAGGTCAAGCGGGGTGGACTCGAGCCGCTTCCCTATCCGGTTCCTCCCGGCATAATGGCCCCCCCGGCGCCGGTCGAGCCCGCCCTGACCAGTCGTCACAGGGCCCCGACGCGAAGGAGGGAGATCCCATGTCCGTCCCGAAGTTCGCGGTGGCCCTCGTCGCCGCGACCTGTTTTCTCGGGTGCACGCACATCGTCGCTCCGGAATCCGTCCCTCCCGTCGAACTCGACGTCGTGGGGAACTTGTCCGGCCAGATCTCCGTCGAGGCTGACGGCACGTCGGCCCCATTGAATCTCGCATGGTCGCAGGGGTTCCACCACTTCTACACGGACCCACTCACCTGGAACTCGTTCATGGCGCAGGACCTCGCGGGCGAACTCGGCCGGCGTGGCGTGCAGGTCTCGCCCCAGGCCCGGAACAAGGCGATCGTGACCATCGCGAGTCTCACGGGGCACCCCGGGGCGTGGTTCACCCACGGCGCGACCGTGACCCTCATGGTGAGGGACCAGACGGGCAGGAACGTGTTCCTGCAGCAGTTCGTGAACAAGGGCGCCTCGAACGGCCGGGCGATCGGAGGGGCTCTCTATCATGCCAAGGTCGCGTTGATGAACGACCCGAACTTCCAGGCGCTCCTGAGGTAAGGGCGCGAGATCCCCGACGGTAGGATAGGGCTGGTTGCAAGCCCGGCGGTTAACATAGGAGTCGCGGACCGCCGGGGAGACAGTCTCGGCGGAGGAGGTTCGCATGAAGCTCGGAACCCTCGGCGTCGGCGCAGCGCTGGTCGCCTCGGTCGCGGCGGGAGTCGTGATCGCGGCCCCGGGCGAGGAGGCGCCGGGTATCGGCAAGGACATCCAGTGGATCAACGCCCCCTTCGCGGACCAGCTCCCGGACTTGAAGGGCCGGGTGGTCTTCATCGAGCTCTGGGGAATCAACTGACCCCCCTGCCGCGGGGGAATCCCGCACGTGCAGGAGCTGCACGAGAAGAACAAGGACAAGGGGCTCGTGGTGCTGGCGCCGCACGTCCAGCAGGCGACGCGCGAGCAGCTCGAGGCCTACGTCCTGAAGTACGGGATCACGTACCCCGTCGCCCTGAACGCCAACACGTCGGCCTACAGCACCGGGTCCATCCCTCAGGCGGCCGTGATCGGGCCCGACGGCACGGTCGTCTGGAAGGGCACGCCGGGAGGGCCGGAGCAGAAGGTGATCGAGGAGCAGCTGAGGAAGGTGGACCTCTTCGGGGAGAGGGCCCTCGTCGCATCGAAGGAGGGCAAGCCGATCGCGACCCAGGTCCTCCAGGGCAAGTACGGCGCGGCCGTCGCCGAGCTGAAGAAGGCCGGCACGGGCGCGTCGGCCGAGATGGCGGCGACACTCGGCCGGCTCGAGGCGTATGCGAAGAAGCTGCTCGAGCAGGCGAAGAAGGCGCAGGCGGACGGCGACTACCCGAGGGCGACCGAGTTGGCCGGAGAGGTCGAGAGGAAGTTCAAGGGTTCGGACCTCGAGGCCGAGGCGAAGGCGCTCGTCGCCGACGTGAAGAAGGCCGCCGACTACAAGAAGGTGCTGCAGGCCGCCGCGATGTGGGCGCAGCTCGGGAAGCAGAAGAAGAAGGACGACATCCAGAAGATGGCCCAGCAGCTCGCGCAGTCCTTCGCCGACACCTTCTTCGGCAAGCGCGCCGACGCGGTGGCGAGGAACATCCAGGCGGTGAAGTAGCGCGTCCGTCACGGGGTGCCTTGCGGGCCGGGTCCTGATCCCCGACAATCGCCGCACGGATCCCTGGAGGCGAGCGGCGGCGGTCGGGGCGTGCCTCCTCGCGGCGGCGGGGTGCTCCCGGACGCCCGCGCAGGTCGAGGAAGGAGTGGGACCCGTGGCAAACGCGCGGAAGATCGAGTGCGTGGGCTGCGAGAGCGTCGCCACGCCCGCCATCCCCATCGAGAAGCTCCCCGCCGGCGAGGAGGAGTGGAAGAAGAAGCTCTCTCCCGAGCGGTTCTTCATCCTCCGGCAGGGCGGTACGGAGCGGGCCTACACGGGCGAGTACCTCCACCACAAGGGGGACGGCACCTACGCCTGCGCCGGCTGCGGGCAGCCGCTCTACGACTCGAAGACCAAGTACGACTCCTGCGGCTGGCCCTCGTTCTGGGACGCGCTCCCGGGAGCCGTCGCGACGCGCGACGACGGGGGGTCCCCCGAGGCGATCTGCTCCCGCTGCCGGGGCCACCTGGGCCACGTCTTCGACGACGGGCCGGAGCCCACGGGCAAACGTCACTGAATCAACTCCCTCGCGCTCCAGTTCGTGGAGCGCAACGGCGGGAAGTCCTAGCCGCCCCCGCGACATGGCCGAACCCGGCCGGCTCGGACCCTACGAGCTCCTCTGCGAGATCGGCCGCGGCGGCATGGGCGTCGTCCACCGGGCCCGCGACACGAGGCTCGGGCGCGACGTCGCGGTGAAGGTGCTCGGCGCGGGCGAGGAGGCCTCGCCCACGATGATCGCGCGGTTCCTGCGGGAGGCGCGGGCGGCGGCGCAGCTCGGGGTCCACCCGAATGTGGTGGCGGTGCTCGACGTCGGGGGCGAGGACGGCGCGCGCCCCTACATCGTGATGGATCTCGTCGAGGGACCGTCGCTCGACACCCTGGTGGACGAGGGGCAGGTCCCCCCCGCCCGCGCGGCGGAGATCGCGCGGAAGGTGGCGCTCGGGGTCGCGCACGCCCACGCCCGCGGGGTCCTCCACCGCGACCTGAAGCCGAGCAACGTCCTCGTGGGCGCCGACGGGGAGCCGCGGCTCACGGACTTCGGCCTCGCGCGGTTCCTCGAGGACCCGCGCGGGCTCACTCGCAGCGGCACCCCGGTGGGCACCCCGCACTACATGTCCCCCGAACAGGCGACCGGGAGCCTCGACCTCGTGGACGCGCGCTCGGACGTCTACGGGCTCGGGGCGCTCCTTTACGACCTGCTCACGGGGCGCCCGCCGCACGACGGCCCCACGACGACGGAGGTGCTGCGGCGCGCGGTCGCGGACGACCCGGCGCCGCCGCGCCGGCTCAGGCCCGAGGTGGCGAAGGACCTCGATACGATCTGCCTCAAGGCCCTCGAGAAGGACCCCGGGAGGCGCTACCCCTCGGCGGGCGCGCTCGCGGAGGACCTCGGGCGGTTCCTCCGCGGCGAGCCGATCGCGGCGCGGCGGGCGGGGATGCCGGAGCGACTGGCGCGGCGCGTCCGGCGCAATCCCGCGCCCTGGGCGGTCGGGGCGGTGCTCGGCGGGGCGCTCCTGGCGGGGGGCGCGGCTCTCGCCGTGCGGGGAGTGACCGCGCGCGCCGACGCGGGGCGCGATTTCGAGATCGGGGAGGCGCTCGCGCGCTCGGACCCGGCGGCGGCGCTCGAGCGGTTCGCGGCGGCCGCGGCGCGGTTCCCGGAGTGGCCGGGGCTCCCCGAGGCGACCGAGGCGGCGCGGGCGCGGGCGGCGGCCGCCGGCCGCACGGCGCGCGAGCGGGACGTGACGCTCCTCCTCGAGAAGGGGGAGGCCGCGCGCGCGCGGTTCGCGGGGGCGGGGGAGCCCCTCGCGCGGGAGGCCGCCTGGCAGCAGGCCTGGGGGTTCCACCTCGCCGCGCGGGAGACGGCGCTCGCTTCGGGGCTCGCGGAGGCGGCCCGCGCCCCTTCGGAGCGGCTCTCCGACCTCGCCTGGGGGCGCCTGCGGGAGGCGGGAGGCGAGGGCCGGACGCGGGACGCGGCGCGCTACGAGGCGCTCCTCCGGGAGTACGGAGCGGAGCGCTACGCGCGGGAGATCGAGGGCGCGGGAATGCTCGCGCTGGAGACCGATCCGCCCGGGGCCGAGGTCGAGTGCCGCCGCTACCGGGAGGCCGAGCCGGGCCGGCTCGAGGACGCGCCTTACGACCCCGCGACGGGGGCGTGGCCCGACCGGCCCGTCTCCCTCGGGGCGACGCCCCTCGCGCGGGTCCGCCTCCCCCGCGGCTCGTACCTGCTCGTGCTCCGCCGCGAGGGCTTCCGCCCCGTCCGGTACCCGGTGCTGATCGAGCGTCTCGAGGAGGAGCGCCCTCAGGAGCCGGTCCGGATGCTGACGGAGGCGGAGATCGGCGAAGGATGGATCTACGTCCCGGCCGGGGAGGCGCTCCTCGGCGGCGATCCCCAGGTCCCCTCGGAGGGGCCGAGGACGCGCGCCTGGATCGGCGCGTTCCTCCTCATGGAGCGCGAGGTGACGATGGGCGAGTACGTCGCGTTCCTCCAGAGTCTGCTCGCGGAGGGGGTGCCGCCGGCCTCCGTGCAGACCCGCTGCCCGCGCAACGCGCCGGCGACGGGGCACTTCTTCATCCCCAAGGACGGCGCCCTGGTCGCCCGCCAGGCGATCCGCAGGCTCGATCCGGCGTGGCCGGCCCTCGGCATGTCCTGGGACGACACCGGGGCCTACGCCCATTGGTGGTCGTCGAAGCAGGGCCGACGGGCGAGGCTGCCGTCCCAGGAGGAGTGGGAGCGAGCGGCCCGCGGGGCCGACGGACGACCCTATCCGTGGGGCGAGGGGTTCCGGTGGGAGTGGGTCGTGGGAGGACAGAGCCCCATTCACGGCCGCGAGACTCCCCGGCCCTTCCCTCCCTTCACGGCGCGCGCCGACGTCTCTCCCTTCGGGGTGCGGGACCTCGCGGGGAGCGCCTCGGAGTGGTGTGACGGGGATGAGTCGCCGGGCATCCAGGCCACCCGCGGCGGAGCCTGGGATTCCCACAAGCCGCTCGCCTTCCGCGCGGCCCACAGGCACGGAGGCCCCGGGGCCGTCCCGAGCGTCCTCTGCGGCTTCCGTCTCGCGGCGGATCTACCGGCCCGCTGAGCGTGGAGCCGAGCGCTGCCAGAGGCTCGCGAGCGCGCGGAGGACCGCCTCCGGGTGCTCGAGGAAGAGGAAGTGCAGGTCGGCAAGGGAGATCACGGGCGCGGCCGACTCCTTCGTGGCCTGCAGCAGCGGCGTCGGCTTCTGCGTCTTGCACCGCTCGCCGTTCACCGAGGTGCCGTAGGTCGAGACGTCCACGATCTGCCAGCGAGGGTCGCGGGCGTCGGGTTCGGGCGCGACCAGGTAGGCGTGCATCTTGGAGATGCAGGCGTCGGGGAGGGGGATGTCGTTGTTGGCCGTCCGGCCGACCGTGATGTGCCGGAACGTGGAGACCGGGGTCACCTTCCGGACCTGCGCGACACGGGCGCTGTCCGGAGGCGCGCCG
Source organism: Planctomycetales bacterium (assembly GCA_022614695.1). GTDB lineage: Bacteria > Planctomycetota > JAKEIC01 > JAKEIC01 > JAKEIC01 > JAKEIC01. Next base: position 5,868 of record JAKEIC010000291.1, read on the forward strand.
CTCGGGAGCATCGTCCCGGGCTCCACCGTTTGCGAGCCGCGGAACTCCTCGGCGCTCTTGCGGGGGCGCCACTCGAGGAGAAAGGGGTGCGGGAAGCGGGCCGCGAACTCCTCGGGCGAGAGGCCCCGGATCCGGAGGTGGAACTCGGCGAGGGTGAGGACGGTCGGCTCAGGCTCGGCCGACACCGCGCTCGCCCTCCCAGGCTCCTCGCGACGCCCCGCCGCTAGCGACCGTTGCCGCGGGTGACCCGGACCGTGCGCGAATCGCTGATCGTGGTCTCGCCCTCGGGTCCGGTGACCGTCGCCGTGACCGTGATGTCGAGCCAACCGCCGCTCAGCCCCGAGGCGCGGAACGGCACCTCGAAGGGCTCCGGCTCGCTGCCGACCACGACGAAAGAACTCGACTGCACCTGTCCGTGGCCGTTGCTGGGGGTCGCCGAGACCGTCACGTCCATGACGCTCTCCGGCGAGGTCCCCTGCACGAAGCCGGCGATGGTGAAGAGGCTGCCGACCTTCACGCTCTCCGGCGCGTCCGTGATCGCGACGGAGGGAGGTCCGATGATGGCCGCGGCGAATGCCACGCCCGCCGTCGCCAGCGCGACGATCCCGCTCGTCGCGATCGTCTTCAGGTTCTTCATCTCTCTGCTCCCCTCGACCGCCGCGGCCCCGCGACTCCCGCGCGACCCCGTGCAGCCCCGTAAAGTGCGCGGCATTCTAGGTGGGCTCGATCGGCTGTCAAGAGGTGACTCGACGTAAATCATGAAATGCCAGGAACTTGTGCCACACATGTTCGCAGATTCTCGCGCTCATGTTCGCGCTGCACTTGGACAACAGCGAGCGAGGACGTCTCCGGGACGTAGAATCGGCCCCCTCGATGGAAGAGATCCCTCCCACCATCAGCTCCGACTCCAACCCCGAACGTCCGCCCCCGACACGAGTTGAGGGCGAGGGTCCCCCCCCCGACGCCGGTCCCCTCCCCGAGAGGGTCGGGCCCTACCTCATCCACTCGGAACTCGGACGCGGCGGCATGGCCGTGGTCTATCGCGCCCGTCGCCCCGATCTGGGGCGGGACTTCGCGTTGAAGGTGATCCGGCCGGAGCGCGTGGGATCGGCCGAGGCGCTCGGCCGCTTCCGCCGCGAGGCGCAGGTCGCGGCCGCGCTCGCCGAGCATCCCGCCATCGTGGCCGTCCACGACATCGGGGAGGCCGACGGCGCGCTCTACCTCGCGATGGACCTGATCGAGGGGCGCACGCTCCACGGACTCCTCCAGCAGGGCCCGCTCCCGACCGAGCGGGTCGCCGAGATCCTCGAGACGGCCGCCCGCGCGGTCCACTTCGCCCACGCCCGCGGGTTCCTCCACCGTGACATCAAGCCGGGGAACATCCTGATCGGCCGCCGGGCGAGTTCACCGTTCACAGTTCACGGTCCGCCGTTGGGAGGCGCCGTCTCCCCGCCGGCGACTGTGAACAGTGAACCGTCAACCGTGAACTGCTTCCTGACTGACTTCGGCATCGCCCGGCTCCAGGCGGTGGGGCCGGAGGCGACGCAGCTCACGCGGGCGGGCCAGGTCGTCGGGAGCCCCGACTACATGAGTCCCGAGCAGGCGCAGGGCCACCCCCTCGACGCGCGGAGCGACGTCTACAGCCTCGGGGCGTCGCTCTACGAGTGCCTCACGGGCGCGCCGCCGTTCCGGGGCGAGAGCCTGCACGGGCTCCTGCGCGAGATCATCGAGGACGAGGTCGTGCCCCCGAGCCGGCGCAACCCCCAGGTCCCCCGCGCGCTCGACACGATCGCGACGAAGTGCCTCGAGACGAGGCCCGAACTGCGCTACCCGACCGCGGAGGCGCTCGCCGACGACCTCGCCCGGTACCGGCGGGGCGAGGCGATCGGCGCCCGGAGGGCCGGGCCCTTCGCGCGGGCGGCGCGGCGCGTCGGCCGGAACCCCGCGCCCACCGCGGCGGGGGCCGTGGCGCTCCTCGCCCTCGCGGCGGCGGGCGGGGTGCTCGCCGCGCGGGCCGCGCGCGACGAGGCCGCGATCGCCGCCTCGTTCGAGGCCGCCCGGGGCCTCGTCGAGGCCGCCCCCGAGCAGGCGCTCGGGCTCCTGGAGGCCGTGCGGCAGAGGTCGCCGGAGCGCGCCGGCCTCCCCGCGGCGATCGCGGCGGCGCGGCGCCGCGCCGAGGAGCGCGGGATCGAGGCGCGCGAGCGGGAAGCCGCGTCGCTTCGCGCGCGGGGGGACGAGCACCGGAAGCGTTACACCGCCGCTCCCCCCGACGAGCGGGAGCCGCTCTGGCAGCAGGCGCTGGCGTTCTACCTCGCGGCGAGATCGGCGGGCGCGCCCGGAGGCGCGGCGGCCCGGGAGGCGTCGGACCGGCTCGCCGAGTTCGCCTGGGAGAGGCTCCGCGAGGCGGAGGCGGAGGGGCGCGCGCGCGAGGCCGCCCGGTTCGAGTCGCTCGTCCGCGAGCACGGGGCGGAGCGCTTCGCGCGGGAGCTCGAGGGCGCGGGCACCCTCTCCCTCGACACGGATCCCGCGGGGGCCGAGGTCGAGTGCCGCCGCTACCGGGAGGCCGAGCCGGGGCGGCTCGAGGACGCGCCGTACGACCCCGCCGCCGGTTCCTGGCCGGCGAGCCCGGTCTCGCTCGGGAGGACGCCGCTCTCGGGCGCGCGACTCCCGCGCGGGTCCTACTTGCTGGTGCTGCGCCGCGAGGGACACCGGCCGGTGCAGTATCCCGTGCTCATCGAACGGCTGGAGGCGGAGCGCACGCCTCGACCCGTCCGCCTCCTCACGGAGGCAGAGATCGGCGAGGGCTGGATCTACGTCCCGGCCGGGGAGGCCCTCCTCGGCGGCGACTCCGAGGCCCGGTCGGGGGGCCCGCGTCGGCGGGTCCCAGTCGGGGGGTTCCTCCTCATGGAGCGCGAGGTGACCGTCGCCGAGTACCACGAGTTCCTCGCCAAGATCCTGCGGGCCGGGGCGCCCGAGGCCGAGGTCACCGCGCGCTGCCCCAGGTACTCGTTCCAACGGTCGATTTCCGGGTGATGTTCTGTCATCGCGCCAACGCTTCCTTGAGGCGGGTCCGCGCCCGGTGAAC
>JAKEIC010000292.1 GCA_022614695.1 Planctomycetales bacterium
CAGGAGCAGGAGCCCGGCGCCGAGCCCCACGAGGGCCTGCGCGGCGGCGAGGCCCCGGGCCGGGGCGTGCGACGGCAGGAGCCGGGCCGCGACGCGGCTCCCCACCGCGAGCCCGGCGAGGACGACCGCCAGGACCGTGGCCAGGGCGTATGTCGAGGAACCGAACGCGCAGGCGAAGTAGCGGACCCAGGCGACCTCGAGGGCGAGGGCAGCGGCGCCGGCAGCCGCGGCCGCTGCGAGGATGCCGAGGCCCCGGGAATCCCCGAGTCTCGGGTCCCGGGTCCCGGGTATCAGGGGAGCCGGCGCGTCGGGCGCGGGAGGGGAGGCGGATGACCCGCGGCCCCCGGCACCCGCCGTGAGGGCGATCCCCGCCGCGGCGAGGCTGGCCCCCGCCGCGACCCACGTCGTCTTCGCCAGCCCGATGGCCGGGAGAAGCCAGAAGCCCGACGCCAGGACGCCCAGGACGGCGCCGGCCGTGTTCGCGGCGTAGAGCCGGCCGGTCGCGCGGCCCTCGCCGGCGTTGCCCGCCGCCCGGACCGCGTAGGGGAGGGTTCCCCCGAGTAGGACTGTCGCGGGGCCGAGCGCCAGGAGCGAGATGGCGAGCCGGAGGAGAAGCCCGAGGCCTGGTGGAAGCGAGACGCCGCCTCCCACGGCGAGGTAGAGGGCGTCCAGGAGCCGGAGGGCGAGGGGTAGCGCAAGCGCGCAAGCGGCGGCCCCCGCCTCGAGCGCGGCGTAGGCCCGGAGCGGTCGGGTCGCCCGTGCCGCCCGCGGCCCGAAGAGCGCCGCCCCGATCCCGAGCCCTCCCATGTACGCCGCGAAGACGGCGGCAGTGGCGTAGGCGCTCGTCCCGAGCACGACCTCGAGCCGCCGGGTCCAGACGATCTCGTAGGCGAGTGCCGCCGCCCCCGAGAGGAACAGCGCGCTCCCGAGCCCCCAGGACTCCAGGGCGTTCCTTCCCTCGGGCACCTCGGGGCCAACCGCGCCATCCATCTCGCGCGATTATGGCGGATAGACTCCTGAAGGTGCCGATGCTCGTGCAGGATCCCAGCCCCGATCCCTGGCGCTGGCCGGCCGCGACATCGGCCGTGGCCCGGAGGGGGCTGACCGCCTGCCGGGTGACGTGCGCGACGAACCTGTTCGGTTCCCTTCTGGTGTACATACCGATTGGAGTCGGTTTCGACGTGAGGGGGTTCGGGGACGCGCTCGATCCCCTGACGATCGGGTCGTCCCTCCTTGCCTTCTGCTCGCTGGCCCTCGGAGGCGGCTTCATGATGGCCGGGGCTGAGACACGATCGTCCAAGCGGGTCCTCCTGGGACTCCGGTTCGGCCTCGCCGGCGCCATCGTCCTGTGCCTCCCCGTGGCATGGACCATCGGCAGGTCCCTCGGTCCCAGGGCGACCACGCCGAGGGGGACGGCCCCAAGCCTCGAGGAGTGGGTCATGCTCGCCTGGCCCCTGGTCCTCCTCGCGGCGAACGGCCTGACCTTGATCCTCTTCCGGGCCGCCTTGCTCCGCATCCCCGAGGGGGCCGCGGCGCCCGGCGACTCCCTCGCGCCTTGACCCCCCTCTCACGTCGCTCCTACGATTCGCGCCGAGCCGCCCGATGCCCTCCTCCGAAGACCTCCTCCTCGTCCGACTCGCGATCGCGAATCGTTTCGTCGCGCAGGAGGAGGTGGACGAGTGCATGGAGGAGGCCGAGTCCTCGGGAGTCTCGGTCACCGACCGGCTCCTGAAGCGCGGCTTCCTCCGGCCCGATCAGGTCGAGATGCTCCGGAAGATCCAGGGGCGACCCGCGGCCCCGGCGGCCTCGGGGCCGCCGCCGCCTGCCCCTCCCCGCCGCGGGGGCGACGAGGGGACGAACGTCCGGAAGCCGCCCTCCGCCGCCCCGAAGCCCACCGACCTCGATGGGGACTTCCTCCGGGTCGTCCGCGCGAGGAAGCTCGTCCCCGAGGACCTCCTCCAGGAGGCGCGCGGCCTCGCCGGGTCGCTCCCGGGCAGCTTCCAGAGGCCCCGCGTGGCCGAGGCGCTCGTGCGCCGGGCGTTCCTCACGTCGTTCCAGGCCGACGAGATCGTCCTCTCCCTCACGTCGGGAGGCACCCGCTGCGAGGGCTGCGGGAGCCCGGCCGAGAAGCCGCCGGCCGCCGGCTCGCGCTGCAGGGTCTGCGACCTGGCGCTCCCGCTCCCCGGGGTCCCGATAGACGCCGAGGCGGGCACCGGGTCCCCGGCGGTCGGCTCGGTGGCGATCGTCTGCGGCGTCAACCGCGGGAACCTCTACGTCCTGCGCCGCGGAGCGACCCTCACCATCGGCCGCAAGAGCGCCAACAAGATCCGTCTCTTCGACCCCGCCTCGTCGCGGGACCACTGCAAGGTCGTCGAGGAGGGGGGGACGGGGACCCTCCACGACCTCGGGAGCCGCGCCGGGACGATGGTGAACGGGACCCTCGTGAAGACGCAGCGGCTCAAGGGCGGGGACCTCGTCCAGATCGGCTCGACGGTGCTGGAGTTCCGGATCGAGCACAGCGGCGAGACGCGGCAGCTCGGGCAGCCGGCCGCCCCGGCGCCGGCGCGCGAGCTCCCCGCGGCGATCCGCGAGGAGGACATTGACGACCTCCTGTTCGGCGCGATCGCCGTGAAGATCGCCCTCGTCTCCCGCGCCGCCCTCGAGCAGGCCCTCGCTGCGCAGGAGGGGGGAGAGAAGCGCCAGATCGGGAAGATCCTCCTCGAGCAGGGAGCCCTCACCGAGATGGGGCTCGTGAAGGTCCTCCAGATCCAGAAGAGGAACCTCCAGCGGCACGGGGCCTACTCGAAGGAGTCCCGCGAGTCGCTGCTTTTCGGGAAGGTGGCGATCCGGCTCGAGTTGATCCGCGAGGCGGCGCTGAACGAGGCGCTGCGGATCCAGGCGCGCACGCGTGAGACGACGGGCCTCCACCTGCGGCTCGGGGAGGTGCTCCTGCGCCGGGGGAACCTGACGCGGGAAGGGATCACCCAGGTCCTGCGGGTCCAGGGGAAGTCGGGCGGCGGGCCCCAGATCCCGGGCTACGAGCTGGAGGAGAAGCTCGGCGAGGGGGGCATGGGGGCGGTCTTCCGCGCGCGCCAGCTCTCGCTCGACCGGATCGTCGCGCTCAAGATCCTTGCCCCGCGCCTCCTCGTGGAGACCGGCTACGTCGAGCGCTTCATCCGGGAGGCGCGGGTGGCCGGGAAGATGAACCACCCGAACGTGGTCCGGGCGATAGACGTCGGGCGCTCCGGGGACCTCTGCTACTTCGTGATGGAGTTCGTGAACGGGGAGACGAGCGGGGAGAAGGTGCGCCGCGCGGGGAAGCTCGCCGAGCGCGAGGCCATCGCGATCGCGATCGAGGTCGCGAGGGGGCTCTCACACGCCGCCGAGCACGGGCTCGTCCACCGCGACGTGAAGCCCGACAACATCATGCTCGGCGCCGACGGGTCCGTGAAGCTCCTGGACCTCGGGCTGGCCCGGGGAGTGGATCGCGAGGCGAGCGTCACGCAGTCGGGGGCCGGCGAGGTCGTCGGGACCCCGAACTACGTCTCCCCCGAGCAGGCGCGGGGGCTCGAGGGGGTGGACATCCGGAGCGACCTCTACTCGCTCGGGGCGACGCTCTACCACCTCACGACGGGCGAGATCCCGTTCCGCGGGGAGGGCGCGCCGGTCGTCATCATGGCCCGCCACATCACCGAGCAGCTCCCCTCCCCGCGCGACTTCGCCCCGGAGCTCTCCGAGGGCTTCCTCCTCGTGCTCGCGCACCTGATGGTGAAGGACCGGCGCCGCCGCTACCAGGCGCCCGAGGAGCTGATCGAGGACCTCGAGACGCTGCGCGGGGGACAGCTGCCCCGGCGCGCGCAAAAGAGCGCGGGGCGGAGCACGATCCGGAGGAGATGATCGAGGCTCTAGCGGCCCCTGCTGTTGGCGTAGGCCACGAGAGGCTGTGCCAACCAGACCACGAGGGCGGCGGCTCGGTATCGCTCCTCGGCGGCGAGACAGGCCCCTCCGTGATCGGAGCGCCAGTCCCGTGCGCGGCACCGTCCCGCGTCGAGCACCTGAGCATCGGTTGTGCACCCGGTGGCGAGGAGTGCGGACACCACCAGGCCACCCGCGAAGAGGCCCACACGAAGGGTCGCCCGGATCACGCGACCCCTCCCTAGTCGCACCCCGGCGAGTGGACCACCACGTGCGGGGGGACCGGGTGGTGGACGTGGACCACGGCCGGACGGTGGTAGGCCGCGTGACGCTCGTGCCGGAGCCAGCGGTGGCACCCGGAGGCCGAGCAGGCCGCAAGGCCGAGGAGTCCGACGAGCAGCAGACGCTTCATGGCTTCACCTCCGTGTCGTCGTGAGGGATCGCAACCCGGGTGCCAGGCGGAAGGGGATTCCCTGTCGGACGCCGACCGTCGCAGAGCCACAGGCCCGACATGGACTTGCGGAGGGGCCCGCTCGCCCAAGGCAGTCCTCGAGCGAAGCGGTCTGCCCTCGCCGGTGGACAGAGACCGGCTCTCCTTGCCCCCTCCGGCCGCGCCGGTAGAATCCGCCATCGGTCTCTCCATGATCCCTCTTCTCGTCGCGATGCCCGATCCGGTCCTCCTCGGGGTCGTCGGCGGCGCGCTGGCCCTCGCCGTCCTCGTCGGCCTCCTCCTCGCGAAGGGGATCCGGAAGGCGGTCGAGGAGAAGACGGACGACCTCGCTCGCCGGATGCAGACCCTCCAGATGGGGTCCGGGGTGAAGCCGAAGACGGGCGACGATGGCGAGGGGAAGGCGGTGGCGGCGCTCCAGGCCGAGGTGAAGAAGCTCCGGGAGAGCGTGGACCTCCTGCGGGACAAGACGGAGCTGAGGCTCCAGGCGATCTCCAAGGCCGTCGAGTCCGGTGTCCGGGCGGCCCCCGGGACGGCCGCCCACTCGGGCCCCCCAGCGAAGGCGCCCGCCGAGGACCCGGCCGCGAAGGCGGCGCTCGAGGCGGAGAAGAAGGAGCTCGCGGCCGAGCGCGAGCGGCTCGCGAAGGAAAAGCAGGCGCTCAAGGACGAGCTCGCGACGACCAAGAAGGAGCGCGACCTTCTCGCCAAGGGGCGCGCGGGCCTCGACCAGGAGCGGGAGCAGGTCGCGCGCGATCGCGACCAGATCGCCAAGGAGCGCGCCGCCAAGCCTCCGCCCGCCGCCGCGGCCGCCGCGGCCCCCGCGACCCCGACGGCCGGGGCGGCCCGGCCGGGACCGGGCCCCACGACGACCTCGCTCCGGGCGGCGAAGCCTCCCGAGGCCGCCCCGACGCTCCGGGCCCCCGGGGCGGGCGGACTCGACGTCGAGAAGAGGGAGGGGATCCTCCGGGTGAAGGTGAGCTACCGGGAGGTGAAGAAGCCCGAGGCGCAGGAGATGGTGGACGCGATCTTCTCGCAGACCCGGACGAAGGAGGACCGCGTCCTGCTCGACCTCTCGAATACGTCCTACGTCAACTCCTCGGGACTCTCGGCCATCACGAAGATCGCCCTCGAGCGGGACTGCCGGATCGTGCTCACGACGGACGACGTGATCAAGGTGATGGACCTGATGGGCTTCCTCCCGCTGCTCCAGATTTGCGCGACGGAGGCCGAGGCGCTGAGGGCGTTCGCCGGGGCCGCGTAGCCGCGCCATGGCCACGGCCCGCGGCCGGTCGTCGCTCTTCTTCGGCTCCGACGAGGAGGGTTTCGAGGACCTCCTCGACCGCCTGAAGAAGGACCCGTCCGAGGACGCCGCGGGCGGCGAGGACCGGCCCGAGCGGGCGCTCACGGGGCTACTCGCCGCGCTCGCCGACGTGCTGGAGCGGGGGACCTCCGAGGCGACCTGGGGGCAGATCTCCGAGGGGCTCGCGCGGACGTTCGGCTGCTCGGCGGCGACGGTCTACCGGCTCGAGCGCGACCCGGGACTCCGCCGCGTGGAGGACTGGCGGCTCCGGCCGGTCGCCGGCGGCCGGCGCGAGGTCGTGACCGCGAAGGACGGAAAGCTCCTCCCGGCGCTGCGGGAGGGGAAGACGCTCCGCTACGAGGCGGCGGTCGCGGACAAGGCGATCCGGCAGACGATCGCGACGGCCTTCTCGGAGAGGCGGTTCCTGGGGCTCGACGTCGAGCCGGGAGGCATCACCTTCGTCACCTCCGAGCGCGAGGACTTGGGCGACGGGCGGATCAGCCTCTACGTGCTCCCGCTGATCTTCCGGCAGAGGCGGGGACGCGTCGCCGAGAAGAAGGTCGTGGGGGCGGTGGCGCTCGAGGGCGTTCCCGTCGCCTACGGCGTGTCGGGCCTGGTGGGTCCCCTCGAGACGCTCCTCGCGCACGCGCTGCTGCGCCCCGAGACCAGCACGGTGGACGGCGTGACGGGGCTCCTCACCGAGGACGCGTTCCGCGTCGAGTGCGGGCGCTGGTTCGCCTTCGCCGAGAGCATCCGCCGCCGGTCGCGGAGCGGCGCGGGCATCCCCGTGGCCTTCGTGTTCGGCTTCCCCGACCTCCTCACCTCGGCCTACAAGATGGAGGCAGGCGCCGACTCCCTCCTCCTCTCCGACGTGAAGTTCGGGGTCGGGACGGTCCTCTTGAACCTCCTCGCCCACTACAGCGTCCGCTACACGGACGGGTCCTCCGAGGTCCTCAAGTGGGGCTTCGCGGGGAACCTCTCCGAGCAACTCTTCGGGGTCGGGCTCCCGGGCGTCACCAAGAACGGCGCGCTCGAGTTCGCGCGGAAGGCCAAGGAGGAGGTCATCCGTTACCCGTTCCTCCACGAGGAGCGGCTCCCGCTCGGCGAGATCACGGTGAGCCAGGTCGTCCTCGAGATCGGCCAGGACGGGTGGAAGAGCCCGGACAAGATGATCGAGGTCGCGGCCGCGGAGCTCTCCCGGTGGGACAAGATCCAGCGCGAGCGCTCCGGCGGCGGGAACCTCGAGGGCTACCTGAACGTGGTGGCCGCCTACGAGGAGGGGTCGTTCAAGGTGCTCGCGACGGGGGAGAAGGGGCCCTGACGACGGGGGAGCCCGGGGGACGGGCGCGCCTCGCCTCTCTCGGCTGCCTGGCGGCCGCGGGGACGCTGCGGGCGGTCACGCCCGAGGGGGGCGGGGGCCTCGTGGCGGAGGCGGCGGTTCTCCTCCTCGCCGCCGGGGCGCTCGCGTGCGGCGGTCTCGTTCCCCGGCGGGCGCCGGGCCGCCCGCTCCTCCTCGCGCTGGCCCTCGCGGCGGCGGCGGCCGTCGCGGCGGGGGCGGCGACCTCCCCCGATCCCTGGCCTGCGGGGCTCCTCGCGGCCGGGCGGCTCTCGGCGATCGCCGGGTTCGCGGCGGCGCTCCGCTTCGGCGGGGACGCCCGGGCCGGCGCCCTGGTCCGGATCCTGGCAGCGGCCTCGGCTCTCGCGGCGGCGGCAGGGGTCGCGGGTGTGGCCGCCGAGCCCCTCCGGCCCCGGACCGTGGGCGCGGCCCCTCCCGCGTCCCTCCTCGACTGGCCGCCGCTCCAGGACCCGGCGGGTCTCCCCGGCGTGGACGAACGTCCCGCCCCGGGACGAGCCTGCGCCCCGGCGCTCCGCCCCGCGCGGCTCGCGGCCCTCGTGGCCCCGGCGCTCCCGCTGCTCGTGGCGCTCGGCGCGATCGCCGTGGCGGAGGGGCGGGGAAGGGGCTGGCGCGCGACGCGTGCGGGGGCCGCGGCGGCCGGCACGGCCGTCGCAACGGCAGGGCTCCTCCTGACGCGGTCCGCCGCGGGGATCGTCGCGGCCCTGGCGGGGCTCGGCCTGCTCGCGCTCCTCGGCCGCCGCCACGCCCCGGTCGCGGGAGAGCGGTCCACCGTCCCCCGGGCCCTGCTCCCGGTCGCCCTCGGGGCCGTCGGCGCGGCGGGCCTCGGATGGGCCGCCGGCCTCGCGCCGTCTCCGGACATCCTCGTTCGGGTCGGCGCCTCGCTCGAGGCCCGGCGCGAGGCGTTCGAGCGGCTCCCCCGACTGCTGCGGGCGGAGACCCGCGCGTCGGGCGGGTCGGGACCGGGTTCGTACGCGGCACGGGACGCGGGGGCGGGCGGGACGGGGTCGGCCCCCCTCCCGGGAGGCCCGAACGGCGTCGTCGCCTCCCTGGTCGAGGAAGGCCCGATCGTCGCGGGGTTGCTCGCGGTGCTCGTCCTGGCGGCCCTCCTCGCGGCCCGCGTCTCGGCGCCGCCGGCCCCCGAGGACCCGCTCGGGCCTCCCGCCCGGCGGCCGGTCCGGACGACTCTCGCGGGTCTCGTGGCGACCGGCGGGGGCGCCGCGGCGCTCGGAGTTCCGGCCGTCTCGGGAGGGCCCCTGGGCGGGCCGGCCGCGCTGGTCGCGGCGCTCCTCGCCTGAGATCGGAAGAGC
>JAKEIC010000293.1 GCA_022614695.1 Planctomycetales bacterium
GGCCGCCGGCGGCACGCCGGTCACGCTCACGGGCACGGGCTTCCAATCGGGTGCCGCCGTGACCGTGGGAGGTTCCCTCGCGACCTCTGTGAGCATCCTCACTGCGGGTCTGCTCACGTTCACGACCCCGGCGGGCCCCGTCGGCCCCGCGGCGGTCACGGTCACGAACCCGGACACCCAGTCGGCCACGCTCGCCTCGGGGTTCCTCTACGTCGGCGGCACCCCGACGATCACCGGGACGAGCCCTCCGAGCGGACCGACGTCGGGGGGGACCGTGGTGACGATCACCGGTTCGAACTTCGCCGCGGGAGCGACCGTCACGTTCGGCGGCGCGCCGGCGACCACGGTCACGGTCGCCTCCTCCACGACCCTCCAGGCGACCACGCCGGCGGGCGCGATGGGCCCCGTGACCGTCACCGTGACGAATCTCGACGGCCAGTGGGTCGCCGCGGTGAACGCCTTCACCTACCTCGGGCCCGCCCCAGCGGTCTCGGGGATCTCGCCGGCGACGGGCCCGACCGGGGGCGGGACGACCGTCACCATCTCGGGGACGAACTTCGCTCCGGGAGCGACCGTCACGGTGGGCGGCGTCCCCGCGACGATCGTCTCCGTCGCCTCCACGCAGGTGGTCGCCACGACCGGGGCGGGCACGCTCGGCCCGGCCTCGGTCGTGGTCACGAACGTGGACGGACAGTCGGCGACGCTCGCGTCCGCCTTCACCTACCAGGGGGCTCCGCCGACGGTGTCGGCGATCTCCCCCACGAGCGGGACCACGGGGGGCGGGGCTCTCGTCACCGTGACCGGGACGGGCTTCGCCGCCGGCGCCACCGTGGCCATCGGCGGAGCCGCCGCGACGTCCGTCACCGTGGTCTCGACAACCACGATCACGGCGCTCACCCCCGCGGGAGCGACGGGGACGGTCGGCGTGATCGTCACGAACGCGGACGGGCAGGCCGCGACGCTCGCCTCGTCCTACACCTACGTCACGGGACCCTCGATCTCCGGACTCGCCCCGGCCTCGGGCACCTACCTGGGAGGGACGGTGATCACGATCTCGGGATCCAACTTCGCCGCGGGGGCGACGGTCACGATCGGCGGCGCAGCGGCGACGTCGGTGACCATCGTCTCCTCGACGACGATCACGGCCGCCACCCCGGCGGGGGCGGTCGGCCCCGCCAACGTCACCGTCACGAACACGGGTCCGCTCCCGACGACCCTGGCGGGCGCGTACACGTTCACGGGCCCGAGCCCCACGGTCTCCGGCGTGTCTCCCTCGAGCGGCCCCACCTCCGGCGGGACCGTCGTCACGATCTCGGGGTCGGGCTTCTTCGCGGGCGCGACGGTCTCGATCGGGGGAGCATCCGCGACCGTGACCTCCGTCTCCTCGACGCAGATCGTCGCGACGACGGGCGCCGCGACCCTGGGGCCGGGTGCCGTCACGATCACGAACGCGGACGGCAACGCCGGGACTCTCGCCTCGGGGTTCAACTACCTCGGTCCCGCCCCGACTCTGGGCGGGATCGTGCCCGCGTCCGGACCGAACGGCGGCGGAACGACCGTGACGATCACCGGGACCAACTTCGCGGCCGGGGCCACGGCCTCGATCGGGGGAGTCGCGGCGGCGAGCGTTTCGGTGCTCACCTCGACCACGCTCACCGCCGTCACGCCCTCGGTGGCGCCCGCGATCGGCCCGTTGGCGGTCTCCGTGACCAACGTGGACGGCCAGTCGGCCGCGCTCACCGGCGCGTTCAACGCGGTGGGCCCTGCGGTCTCCGTCACGGGGATCTCGCCCTCCTCGGGCCCCCACGCGGGGGGGACGACGGTCACGATCTCGGGGACGAACTTCGTGGCCGGGGCGACCGTGAGCATCGGGGGGGTCCTTGCGACGAGCGTGACAATCGTCTCCACGACGACGCTCACGGCCGTGACCCCCTCGGTGGCGCCCGCGATCGGGCCGCAGTCCGTCACCGTCACGAACAAGGACGGCCAGTCCGGGACCCTCGCGGGAGGCTGGAACGCCGTCGGTCCATCCGTGACGGTGACGGGGGTCTCTCCGGGGGCCGGGCCGTACACGGGCGGAACGACCGTCACCGTGACGGGAGCGAACTTCGCCGCTGGGGCGACGGTCACGATCGGCGGGGCGGCAGCGACGAGCGTCGCCGTCCTCTCCTCCACCTCTCTCACGGCCGTCACTCCGGGCCTCGCCCCGACGATCGGACCGCAGGCGGTGACGGTGACCAACGTGGACGGCCAGTCGGGGACGCTGGCGGGCGGCTGGAACGCCCAGGGGCCCGCCCCGACGGTCACGGGGATCGCTCCTACGAGCGGCCCGTACACGGGCGGGACGGCCGTCACGGTCACCGGGACGAACTTCGTGTCGGGGGCGACGCTCACGATCGGGGGGGCGGCGGCGACGTCGGTCAGCGTGGTCTCCTCGACGACGATCACGGCGGTCATGGGGAGCACGGTGCCGAACATCGGGCCGATGGCCGTGACGGTCATCAACGTGGACGGCCGCTCCGGCTCGCTCGCGGGGGGCTTCAACTCCGTCGGACCGGCGGTGACGGTCACGACGGTCTCCCCGGCCTCCGGTCCGAACGGGGGCGGCACGCTCGTGACGGTCGCCGGGACGAACTTCGCCCCGGGCGCGACCGTGACGGTCGGTGGCGCGGCCGCGACGAGCGTGACGGTGGTCGGCGCGAGCGCGATCACGGCGCTCACGCCGGCCGTCGCGCCCGCGATCGGCCCGCAAGCGGTGACCGTCACGAACGTGGACGGGCAGGCAGGGACTCTCCCCGGCGGCTGGAACGCCCTCGGGCCCGCGCCGACCCTCGCGTCGGTCTCCCCCTCGGCCGGCACCAATGCGGGGGGAACGGCGATCACGCTCACGGGGACCAACTTCGCGTCCGGCGCGACGGTCACGATCGGAGGTGCCGCCGCGACCACCGTCACCGTCGTCTCCACGACGACGATCACCGCCGTGACGCCGAGCCTCTCCCCCGCCATCGGTCCGCAGGCCGTCACGGTCACGAACGTGGACGGGCTCTCGGCGAGCCTTTCGGGAGGCTGGAACGCCCTCGGGCCCGCGCCGACGCTCTCCGCGGTGATCCCCGCCTCGGGCTCCTCGGCGGGCGGCTCCGCGGTCACCCTCACCGGGACGAACTTCTTCGCGGGCGCCACCGTGACCTTCGGCGGGATCGCGGCGACCAGCGTCGTCGTGGTCTCTTCCACCTCGATCACGGCCGTGGCCCCGAGCGTCGCCCCATCGGTCGGCCCACAGACCGTCACGGTCACGAACGTGGATGGCCAGTCGGCCTCGATCGGAGGCGCCTGGAACGCCCTGGGACCGGCTCCGAGCCTCTCCTCGGCCTCCCCTGCCTCCGGTCCCAACGGCGGCGGGACGACGATCACGCTCACGGGAACGAACCTCTTCTCCGGGGCCACGGTCACCGTCGGCGGCGCCGCGGCCACGAGCGTGACGGTCGTCTCCTCGACGACGATCACCGCCGTCACCCCGAGCGTCGCCCCCGCAATCGGGCCCCAGACCGTCACCGTGACGAACGCGGACGGCCAGTCGGCGAGCCTCGCGGGCGGCTGGAACGCCCTCGGGCCGGCCCCCACGCTCGCCTCGGTCACGCCCGCCTCGGGACCCAACAGCGGAGGCACGGCGATCACCCTCGCCGGGACGAACTTCGTGGCTGGCGCGACGGTCACGGTCGGTGGGATCGCCGCGGGGAGCGTCAGCGTCGTCTCCTCGACGACGATCACGGCCGTCGCGCCGAGCGTCGCTCCCGGCATCGGCCCGCAGACCGTGACCATGACGAACCCGGATGGCCAGTCGGCGAGCCTCGCCGGGGGCTGGAACGCGCTCGGGCCGGCGCCGACGCTCGCTTCGGTGAGCCCGTCGAGCGGCCCCGGCGCGGGCGGGACCCTGGTCACTCTCACGGGTGCTAACTTCGTCTCGGGCGCCACCGTGACATTCGGCGGGACGACGGCCGGCTCGGTCACGGTCACCAACTCCACGACGATCACGTGCGTCACCCCGTCCGGTTCGGGCGCGGTGAACGTCACCGTGACCAACACGGACGGGCAATCGGCGACTCTCGTCGGGGGCTACACGCTCGCGGGGCCGCCGACCCTCGCGACGGTCTCGCCGTCGGCGGGTCCCGAGACCGGCGGGACTCTCGTCACGCTCTCGGGGACGAACTTCATCGCAGGGGCGACCGTCACCGTGGGGGGCCTCCTGGCCACGTCCGTGACCGTGGTCTCCCTCACGACGATCACGGCCGTCGTCCCGGCCGGCCCGCCCGGGGCCGCGGACGTCACGGTCACGACGGCGAGCGGGTCGGCCACCCTCACGGGAGCCTTCTCGTGGAGGGCGGTCCAGACCCAGGTGCTCACGGGCCCGACCGACTGGCTCCTCCAGGCGCTCGCAGGGACGGACTGGACCGGGAGCCCCGGGAGCGTCCAGCTCCAACGGAACGCGGCCGCCTTCTACGGGGACGGGACAGTCGTCACGGCCGTCGCGTACTTCCACTCGGGCGCGAGCCCGACCCGGATCCTCGTCGGCACGGCGGGCGCCGGGGCATTCCTCACGACCGACGGCGGGACCACCTGGCGCAGCTTCACCCGATACTCCTCCCCGTCCCTCCCCAGCAACCGCGTCCTTTCCGCGGCCTTCTTCAGCGGCGGGGGCGGGGGCAACACCTTCCTCATCGGGACCGACAACGGGGCGGTGCTCTCGCGCGACGGCGGCGCCTCGTTCCGGACCTACGACCTCTTCTCGATCCCCCCGCTTCCCGGGCGCGAGGTCGAGGCCGTCTCCTTCCACGACGGGAACACGACGGGCAGCGTCTTCCTCCTCGCGACCAACGGGGGGTCCGTCTTCGCCGGCGGAGGGGCGTGCCTCACCCGTGATGGGGGGAACACCTTCACCGTGTTCAACGGCGGCTCGACGCCCGGGGTCGGGAACAACTGGGTCCGGGCGGTGGACTTCCACGACGCCGACACGACCGGGAACACATTCCTCGTCGGGAGCTACTCCCAGGACCTCCTAGGGACGGGGGGCGCGTGGATCACGACGAACGGGGGGGCCTCGTTCACGAAGTACTTCCGCTTCTCGACGCCCGCGCTCCCCTGCGACGCGATCCGGGCCGCGGCGTTCCACCCGGGCGACACGACCGGGAACACGTGGTTGGTCGCCATGGACACCTACCTCGGCGGCGCGGGCGGGGTGGTGCGAACGGTGAACAACGGCGCCTCATTCACCACCTGGAATACCGGCTCCACCCCCGCGCTCCCGAGCAACAACGCGGGCCGTCTCGCCGCCGCGACGGTCGCGAGCCGGTTCGCCCTAGGCACGGACGACGCGGGCCTCGTCTTCACGACCGACTCGGCGACGACCTTCGTGGGACGGAGCGTCTCCTCGAGCCCGGCGCTCGCATCGAACGCGGTGCGAGGGCTCGACTGGTTCCGCGGGAACACGACGACGTTCCAATCGGGGACCGGCACCAAGACCGCGACGACGGGAGCGGGAGGGGTGCAACAGACCACGGACTCGGCGGCCTCGTTCTCGGCCCTCCCCCTCGCTCCGCCGGATGTCCTGGCCCACGAGAACATCCGGGGCGTGGCCGTCTTCCGCCGGGACGGGACGGGCAACCGGATCCTCGTGGCGACGGGCCGGGGCGCGGCCCTCACGACCGACAGCGGGGCCACCTGGGCTCTCTTCTCGACGGCGTCGTCCCCGGCCCTGCCGAGCGACGACGTGACCTCGGTCGCCTGGTACGAGGGCGTCACGGCGGGGACGACATTCCTCGTGGGGACGACGGCGGGAATGGTCCGGACGACCGACGGCGGGACGAGCTTCGCGACCTACACCACGGCGCAGGGGCTGCCCTCGAACGACGTGCGCGCGGTGGCGTACTTCGCCGGGAACACGGCGGGCACGCACTTCCTCGCGGGGACCGCGGCCGGGATCGGGGTGACGACGAACGGCGGGACCACCTTCTCCGCCATCGGGACCCCCACTCTCCCGAGCGGGAACGTCCGGGGAGCGGCGTACTTCGACGGGAACACCAGCGGGGCCACATTCCTCGTCGCGACCGCGGCGGGGCTCGCCCGGACGACCAACGGCGGGACCTCGTTCACGACGGCGACCACGGCCCAGGGGCTTCCGTCGAACGACGTGACGTCCTGCTCCTACTTCTCGGGGAACGCGACCGGCTCGACGTTCCTCTGCGGCACGACGGCGGGGGCGGCGGTGACGACGAACTCGGGCGGGGCATTCACGGCCCGGACGACGGCGAGCGGGCTCCCGAGCAACCTCGTCGCGGCGGTGTCGTTCTTCTCGGGGAACGCGGGGGGCACGCACTTCGCCATCGGCTGCCTCACGTCCGGGACCCCCGGCGGGCTCGCCCTGACGACGAACGGCGGCGGGTCGTTCACGGTCCGCTCGACGGGCTCGGTGCCTCCGCTCCCGGCGAACGAGGTCGCGGCCGTGGACTACGACGACTCCGTCGCGACCGCGGACCGGTTCGCCGTGGGGATCGCCGCCGCGACTCCGACGGCGCCGGGCGGGGTCATCGTAGAGAGGGGCCCGGCCTACTTCTCGAGCGGGACCCTCACGATCCCGTCGGTCGAGGGGGGCGTCATCCCCGTGACGCCTCCTCTCCAGCCGACTTGGGACGACCGCTTCCTCCGGGGCGTGGACTTCTACGACGGGAACACGACGGCGAGCCGCTTCGTCCTCGGGAGCCAGTACGGCGGGGCGGCGACCTCCGACGGGGGGAGCCGGTTCACCACCGCCATGGAAGCGACGACGCCCGCCCTCTGGGGCGGCTGCCTCGGGGTCTCGTACTTCTCGGGGGACACGCTCGGGCAGACGTGGCTCCTCGCGACGCCCTCGGGGGCCTACCTCACCACGAACGGAGGGACGAGCTACACGCGCTTCTACTCGGGCAACGGCCTCCCGGCCGACGACGTCCGGGCCGTCTCGTTCCACGACGGGTCGGCGTCGCCCTCGCGGTTCCTCTGCGCGACGGGGGCGGGCGTGGCCCTCACGACGAACGGGGGCCTCTCGTTCTCGGTCTTCTCCTCCCCGGCCGTGAACAACGACGTCCGCTCGTGCGACTTCCACGATGCGGACGCGACCGGCGCCCGCTGGGCGATCGCCACGGGGAACGGGATCTACCACACACAGAACGGCGGGTCGTCGTTCACGAACCGCAATTCGGGCGGCGGGCTCCCGGGGAACAACGCCCGTGCGATTGCCTATTCCAACGGCGACACGACGGGGAACACCTGGCTCGCGGGGCTCTACTGGACCGCGCCGAACACGGGCGGCGTCGCCCTCACCACGAACAACGGCGGCTCCTTCACGGTACGGAACTCCACCACGAGCCCGCCCCTCCCGAACGACTTCGTGAACGCCGTGGACTTCTTCCAAGGGGCGGCCGGGTCGTGGATGGCGGGGCACGAGGGGGGGCTCTCGGTGACGACCAACGGCGGAGGCTCCTTCACGAACTTCCGCGTGGCGCAGGGTCTCCCCGGCGACTCGGTCCAGGCGGTCGCCTACGCGAGCGGCGCGACGGGCGGCGCGACCCGCTGGCTCGTCGGGACCAAGGAGGGCGTCGTCCTCACGACGAACGGCGGCAGCACGTGGACGAAGTTCCGCCGCGGGACGCTGTCGGGCTACGTCTCGCTCATCGTGACGGAGACCAAGCCCCCCGGGACCTCGATCGCCTACCAGATCCTCGACGGCCAGTGGGGGCCCATCCCCGATGCGGTCCTCCCCGGGAACTCGACGGGCCTCGCGCCGGACCTCAACGGGGTCGTGGACCTCTCCCCGATCCCCGTCGCGACGTATCCCGCCATCCAGGTCCGGGCGATCCTCGCGACGACGAACCCGACCGCGACGCCGCGGGTGGACGAGATCAGGATCCGTTTCGCGTACTGACGCGACTCCTCAGCGACTCCAGGGCTCGCGGACCTGTTGGAGCGCCTCCTCGATCCACTCCCGCTGGGTGCGCGACTTGCGATCGCCGGGCAGGGCGTCGCGCGCCTCCTCGAGGATCCTCGACGCGGCCGGTCCGCCGATGGCCACGAGCCCGTCGAGAACCTCCTTCCAGACCCGGTCGTCGGGGTCGCGGAGGGCGAGGGCCAGGGTGGGGAGCGCCGCCGGATCCCGGAGCTCCCAGAGAGCATTGAGGATGGCCTGCCGTCGCCCGCCGTCGGGCTCATGGTGGAACGCCTCCGCGAGTATCGGAGTCGCTGCTGTCCCTACCTCCAGGAGCGAGTGAAAGGCGTCCTCGCCCGCCGGGCCATCGAGCTCCCGGATGAGCTCCGTGACTCTCTCCCGGAAGTCGTCCGGTTCCGCGCCCATGCGAATCCCTACGGCCTGGGCGGCGCCAGACGGTAGAGGCCGCCCTCGTCCCGGACGAGCTTCCCGAGGGCCACCAGCTCGTCCCAGGTCGCCTGCGGGATGTCGGAGGGGGGCTTCACCCCCACGATCGAGGACTGCTTGCCCCCGCTCATGGGGCCGCCGCCCATCGAGGATTCGTCGTCCCGTTGGTAGAGCTTCAGCCGCTTCTTGAACATCCGCAGGGCATGGTCCAGCTCTTCCTTCGTCGCCATCCGGTCCTCCTCTCCAGCTCCAAGTCCCGCTCCCGCTCCCCCTCCCCCTCCCGCCCCGAAGTCTACCCCTGCGCCCTCACGAACACCGCCACCCCCGACGCCCCGTGGGTCGAGGGCGCGCTCGCAACGGCCGCGGCCTTCCGAGTCCCGACCGGCGCCTCCCGGACCGAGGCGGCGGCAACGGCGGCGGTCGCGGCGGAGAGGCACCCCGCCGAGTCTCCGAGGAGGGGCGCGAGCGGGAGGCGCGTCGGGCGGGAGGGAAGCCCGCCCGCGAGCCCGTGCGCCTCGGCGGCGCCGAGGGCTCCCGGGGTCCCCGCGACCGCCGCCAGGGCGACTTCCCAAGTGGAGACTCCTGCCCGTGCGAGAGCCGTCCCTGCGAGAATCGCGTGGGCGGGGCCCGCCGCGCGTCCTCGGCCGGGCCGCCCGAGGGCGACCGCCGCCAGGCGTGCGTACGCTCCCCGGACTCCGGCGTTCACGCGGGAAGGCTCGGCTTCGAGGACGAGCGCGACGGCGCCCTCGCCGGGGCTCCTTCGTCCGCGGGCCGCCCGGAGTCCCTCGAGGAGCAGGGTCGGCGCCTCTTCCACGCCGACCGCGACCGCCCTGCGGGCGGCGCCGGCCAAGAGGAGGTTCGCCGCGACGGCCAGCGCCTCGAGACCGACGGCCTCCCCGCCGACGATCGTGTGGCAGGGGCCGCGGATCCCCCGCTCGACCGAGAGGTGCCCGCCGGGCGCGTTCAGGACCCCGGTGGAGAAAACCGTCGGCGAGACGGCGCGAGGGCCCTGCTCCCGGAAGACCCGGTGAAACTCCTCAAAGAGCGAGAGGCAGCCGTAGCGCGTCCCCACCACGACCGCGGTCTCGTCGCCTGGCGACCCGGCGCCCGCGTCCCGAAGGGCGAGCAGAGAGGCCGAGACCGCGAGGATCGAGGACCGGGACATCCGCCGCCAGTCCTTCGCCTCGCCGATCGTCTCCGGCTCGAACGCGCGCACGCGGAGCGCGCCGTCCGGGTCCGCCGCCGGCCTGCGCGCGGCGCGGGCGGCCGCCACGAGGTCCGCCCCCGTCCCGATCCCGAGCGGGGTGAGGGCTCCGATGCCCGTCACGACGAGCGAGGTCACGGCGACACCCGCCCCTGGACGACGAGGGAGGCGTCGAGCCCCCCGAACCCGAACGCGTTGCAGAGGATCGGCCCCCCGTGGAAGGCCCGGAACGCTCCCCGCGGGAGATCCAGACCTTCGCAAGCCGGATCGGGTTCCTCCAGCCCGAGCGTCGGGGGGAGGATCCCCTCAGCACTCGCGCACAGCGCGAGTGCTAGTTCCACCGCTCCCGCGCCGCCGAGCGTGTGCCCCACGAGCGGCTTCAGGCCGACCACCGGGACGTGTCCCGCCGCGTCGCCGAGCGCCGCCCGGAGGGCCGTGGCCTCCATCCGGTCGTTCGGGACCGTGGCGGTGGCGTGCGCCTTCACCCAGGCGAGGTCCCCCGGGGCGACGTCGGCGTCGGCGAGCGCCGCTCGCATCGCCCGGGCCGCCCCGGCGCCCGACGGGTCCGGCTGCGTCAGGTGGTGCGCGTCGGAGGCGGCGCCGTAGCCCAGGACCCGGCCGAGGACCCGCGCCCCGCGCGCGCGGGCGGCCGCCTCGTCCTCGAGGACGAGGAGCGCGGCCCCCTCCCCGAGCGAGAGCCCGCGCCGCCGGCGGTCGAAGGGCCGGCAGGGCTCCGGCGAGACCGCCTGGAGCGACGAGAAGCCGGCGACGACGAACGCGCAGAGGGGGTCGTATCCCCCCGCGAGGGCCCACGGGACGGCGCCCGTTCGCACGGCCCGGAACGCGAGCCCGATCGCCGTAGCCCCCGACGCGCACGCGTCCGCGACGGCCGTCGCCGGTCCCGGGAGACCGAGCTTCTCCGCCGCACGCGCGACCTGGTCGCCGGGCAGGTAGTCCCGGAGCCGGGCCCGCGCCACGGGCCGTCCCTCCCGCGCAGCGCGGTAGAGGGCCGTCCCCGTCTCCATCCCGCCGAGGGTCGTCCCGACGATCACCCGGCCCGGCGGGAGCGCTCGCGGCTCGAGCCCGGACGACGCGACCGCCTCGCGCGCGGCGATCTCGAGGAGCGCCCTCCCACGGTCCGGGGCGCGCTGGCGCCCGGTCCGCGCCGGGAGGGTCCCGTCCGGCACGACCCCGAGCGGGACGGGGGCCGCCAGGGGCAGGTCGAGTGCCGCGGCCGTCCGGAGCCCCGACCGTCCCTCCCGGAGCGCCGCCCGAGTCGCCGCGACGCCCGCGGCGAGCGCGGAGACGATCCCAAGTCCCGTGATCGCGACGGGCACGGGGGGATCATAGAGCCTGTCAGGAAGTAACTCCCACATCGTCGCGCGGGCGGCGGGGGGGCATCCGCTTCGTTACGCCTCCGTCGGCGTACCTCTCCGCCGGTACGCCTCGTCGGCGACGCCTCGTGGCTGCACCCCCGGCGCTCCGCGCGACTTGAGGATTTGCTTCCTGACAGGCCCTCAGCGTTAGAATCGCCCGGGCCGTGCCCGAGATCCTCCTCCTCGACGCGGACCGCGACGACCGCGTCTTCCTCGCGACGGTGCTCCGCGAGAGCGGGTACACGGTCACGGCGTTCGAGGGGCCGCAGGACGGGCTCCCTCTTCTCCGGGAGCGCCCCGCGTGCGTGGACCTCGTCGTCGTGGACGTGGACCACGACGTCGAGTCGGGGCTCGAGGCGGTGAAGGCCGTCCGCGCGGGCGCGGCCGAGGTCCCGGTCGTCGCGATGGTCGCCCCGGGGCACGCCGACGTCGCCCGCCGGGCGCGCGAGGCGGGGGCTGTGGACGTCCTGCCGCGCGACCGGCTCCTCGATCCCGAGCGCCGCGTCACGGCGGAGAGGATCCAGGCGATCCTCGCGACTCTCTCCGAGGTGAAGGGGCTCCGGGCCGAGGTCGAGGGGCTCCGACGCCGGGACGCCCTCTTCCGCGAGTTCGTGGGGCGCCGATACCGGATCGTCGGCGAAAGCTCGGCGTGGAAGCGGGCCCTCGAGGAGGCGCGCCGGCTCGCCTCGGTCCCGCGTCCGGTCCTCATCGTCGGGGAGCGCGGCACCGGCAAGGAGATGATCGCGGCGACCATGCACTTCGGGGGGCCACGGGCCGAGGGGCCGTTCGTGACGGTCAACTGCGCCGCCTTCCAGGGGACCCTCCTCGAGGCGGAACTCTTCGGTCACGAGAAGGGGGCCTTCACGGGCGCCGAGAAGCGGAAGGCCGGGCGCTTCGAGCTGGCCGACGGGGGGACGCTCTTCCTCGACGAGATCGGGAACATGTCGCGGGACTTCCAGGAGAAGATCCTCCGTGTGGTGGAGTACCGCGAGTTCGAGCGCCTGGCGGGGACCGAGAGCGTGCGCGTGGACGTGCGGGTGATCGCGGGGACGAACGTGGACCTCACGGAGAGGGTCCGGAAGGGGGACTTCCGCGCCGACCTCTACGACCGGCTCGCGTTCGCCGTGCTGCGGGTCCCCCCGCTCCGCGAGCGCCCCGAGGACATCCCGGCGCTCGTCGCCCACTTCGTCTCGGAGATCTGCCGCGAGGTGCCGTGGCTGCGGGCGAGGACGTTCTCGGCCGAGGCGCTCGCCCGTCTCCAGGCCCACGCCTGGCCGGGGAACGTGCGGGAGCTGAGGAACGTCGTCGAGAGGCTCGTCTGCTCGGACGTCGGAGAGGAGATCGCCGCCGCCGACCTCCCCGCGGAGCTCGGGAGCGCCGCCCCGGAGGCCCCCCCCGGCGCCGCCTTCCCCGATCGGGTGGCGTCGTACGAGCAGGGGCTCCTCCGGGACGCCCTGCGGGCGGCCCGTGGCAGCCAGAAGAAGGCCGCCGATGCGCTCGGCCTCACCTACGACCAGTTCCGTCACCTGATCCGGAAGTACGGGATCCGGGCGGACGAGTAGCCGGCTTGTCCCCTCCGGCGCGGGGCGACTAGAATCGCGACGGAGGATCCGATGCCCGCCGCGAGGCTCCAAGTCGCGCTCGACTTCCTCGAGCTGAAGCGCGCCCTCAAGGTCGCCCGCGAGGCGGTCGAGGGCGGGGCCGACATCGTCGAGGCGGGGACTCCCCTCGTGAAGAGCGAGGGGCTCGACGCGGTCCGGCGGCTGCGGGCCGAGTTCCCGAGGCTCCCGGTGGTCGCGGACCTGAAGACGATGGACGCGGGCCGGATGGAGGTCGAGGCGGCCGCCAAGGCCGGGGCGACCTACGCGACCGTCATGGCCGCGGCCTCCGAGGCGACGATCCGCGAGTGCGTCGAGGCGGGTCGGAACTACGGCTGCCAGATCGCGGTGGACCTGCTCGGCGTGGCCGACTTCGTCGAGGCCGGCCGGCGCGCCGAGTCGCTCGGGGCGGCGGTCCTCAACCTACACGTCCCGATTGACGACCAGATGCGCGGGGACGATCCTCTCGAGAGGCTCCGCAAGCTCCGCGACTCGGTCTCGATCCCGATCGCGGCGGCCGGGGGGATCCACTCCGAGGTGGCCGGCGAGGTCGTGAAGTCCGGGGCCGACATCGTGGTCGTGGGCGGGGCCATCACCAAGTCCGCCGACGCCCGCGGGGCGGCCGCCGCGATCAAGAAGGCCATGCAGACGGGGGAGGCGGTCCGGACCGACCTCTACAAACGCGCCTCGGCGATCGCCGAGATCCGACGGATCCTGACGACGGTCTCCACGCCGAACCTCTCGGACGCCCTGCACCGCGCGCCGAGCCTCCGGGAGCTGCGTCCCGTCGTCCCCGGAGCGCGCCTCGCGGGCCCGGCGGTCACGGTCCGTACCTACCCGGGCGACTGGGCCAAGCCCGTCGAGGCGATCGAGGCGGCGAACGAGGGAGACGTGATCGTGGTGGACGCGGGCGGCGTCCCGCCGGCCGTCTGGGGGGAGCTGGCGACCGAGTCGGCCGTGCAGCGGAAGCTCGGAGGCATCGTCGTGGACGGGGCCGTCCGCGACGTCCCCGAGATCCGGGCGCTCAGGTTCCCGACCTTCGCGCGCCACATCGTCCCCGAGGCGGGCGAGCCGAAGGGCTTCGGCGAGATCGGCGTCCCGATCCGGGTCGCCGGGCAGCGGGTCGAGCCGGGCGACTGGCTGGTCGGGGACGACAACGGGGTGCTCGTCCTGCCGCGCGCCCAGCTCGTCGAGTACGGGAACCGGGCCATGAACGTCCTCGAGTACGAGAACCGGCTGCGCGGGGAGATCCGCGCGGCGAGCACGCTCTCGGAGGTGATGGAACTCCTCCGCTGGGAGAAGAAATGAACCTCGTCGGCCTGGACCTGGGCGGACGGACCAAGGGGAGCACCGGGATCGCCGTCGTGAACTCGCGGACCCGGGAGGTGCAGGTGTTCCAGGACCGCGAGCTCCCGGGGGCTCGCGACGACCATGCGGACGCGGACCAGGTCCTCCTCGACTTCCTCCTCGGGTGCAAGCCGGAGAAGATCGCGGTGGATGCGCCGCTCACGCTCCCGGCCGGGATCGTGGAGCGACGGCCGGCGACGGGGCCGGTCGAGTACCTGTTCCGCTCGTGCGACCGCACTCTCGGTGGGCTCGCGACTCTCTCGTCGCAGCTCGCTCCCATCGCGGCGCGCGCCATCGCCCTCAAGCGCCGACTCGAGGCGCGCCGCATCCACGTGGTCGAGGTCTACCCGAGGGCGAGCCTCCTTCGCTTCGGGATCGAGGCGGGGTTCCTGCGGGGCAAGCGCTCCTACCACCGGAACGTGGGGGCCGTCCGGAGCATCTGGCGGCTCCTCGACGTCGAGGCGACCTTCAAGCTCACGCGCGGGAAGGTGGAGACCGCGGACGCCCTCGACGCGGTGGTGGCGGCGCTCACCGTCGCGGCTCCCCCCGAGGACGTCGAGTGGGTGGGCGACAAGGCGGAAGGCCAGATCCTGGTGCCGGTGTGGAGGCGCCGCTTCTGGAGCCCGTAGCCCCCGCTGCGCCGGAGGCCCCGCGCTGGAGCCGGCTCGCGTGGTTTGCGCTCGGGCTGGCCGCGGTCCCGACCTGCGTCGGCCAGGGCCTCGCCCTCGTCCTCGCCCCCATGGCCTTGGTGGAGATCCGCGTGAGCCGCGGGCGCGAGAAGGGCCGGCTCGTCGCGCTCGCGGCGCTCGGGGCCGCCGCGGCGTGGCTCGTCTTCTTCGGGTCGCTCGCCGCCGGCCTTGTCCGGGAGTGGGAGCGCGAGGAGGCCCAGGCGGCGGAGGCCGAGCCGCGCTGCGCGGAGCGGCTGAAGCGGATCGGAGAGGCGCTCCGCCAGGCGCGCCTTGCCCGCGCCCCCGGGGACTACGCCGAGCCGTCGCTCCCCGAGCTCGTGGAGCGAGGGTTCCTCGCGGACCCGGCCGACCTCCGCTGCCCCGCGGACACCCGCGCGGACGCCGACCGAGGCAATTCCTCGTACCGTCTCGCCGATGCGTCCCGGCGCCGTCCCGGCCTCGGGGCCCAGCGGACCGTTCGCGCCTACGAGGAGTCGGCCCGCCACCGTCACGGGCGCCAGGTCGGGGGGAACGTCCTCTTCCTCGACGGGCGTGTCGAGTGGCTCACCCCCCGCGAGCTGGACACGGCCCTCCGGCAACAGGGGTCGAGGGAGCGCTGATGGCGATCGCGCTCGTCGTGAACGGCGAGGCGCGCGAGGTCCCCGAGGACACCACGGTCGCCGCCCTGGTCGCGCTCCTCGGCCAGGTCCCGGCCCGCGTGGCCGTCGAGGTGAACCTCGCGGTCGTGCCGCGGGCCGAGCACGCCTCCCGCCGGCTCGCCGCGGGCGACCGGGTCGAGGTGGTGACGTTCGTGGGAGGCGGGTAGAGTCGAAGCTCGGATGAGACGGCTCGCGGCCGGGATCGTCCTCGCGGCGGGAGCGGTCGGCCTGGCGGCCTGGGGTGCGCGGCGGCCCGTCGGCGCGCGCCCCCTGGCGGGCCCGCCCGTCGAGCCCGACGACTGCGTCGAGTGTCATCGCCACGAGGTGGACCTCTGGCGCAGCTCCTGGCACTCGAAGTCGGTCCGGCCGGCGCGCAAGGACACGGTCTCGATGCCGGTCCCCGGGGTTGCGAAGTTCGGTCCAGACCCCCACCGGCACGCGGTCTTCGAGCGGGACGGCAGGCTCCTCATGGGCGCCGCCGAGGCGGACGGGACCGTCCGGGACCAGCCGGTGGACTTCGTGATCGGCGGCTGCCGGCTCGAGATGTACATCACGCTCCACGGAGCCGACCGTCGCCCGCAGGTCCTCCCGGCGATGTACACCCTGCGCGAGTCGCGGTTCGTGCCCTACTGGAACCTCTACCCGGCTCGCGAGCCGGACCGCGTCGAGCCCAGTCCGGTCCCCCCCGGGGACCCGATCTTCTACTGGTCCGAACTGCCGCGGACATTCGTCGGGTCCCAGACCCTCTGCTATCGGTGCCACAGCATACTCACGAAGAAGTCCTACGACCCGGACTCGGGCGTCTACTCGGTGGACTGGGGCCGCACGGACCAGCTCGGGGTCCCCTGCGCCGCTTGCCACGGCGACTCGGCGGCCCACGTCGCCTCGGCGCGGCGGAAGGACCCCGAGCCCCTGCCCCCGCCGCTCGATCCGGACCCGCGGCCGGGAGACTGGGTCGCCTCGACCGATGCCTGCGCCCGTTGCCACGTGCAGGGGGACTCGATCTCGCTCGACTACGTCCCGGGGGGGCAGTTCCAGGACCAGTGGATGATGTCGGTCCTGGACGAGACCGTGCAGTTCCACACGGACGGGCGGTGGCGCGAGTCGGCCTACACGATGAACGCGCACGCGATGTCCGAGTGCTATCGGCAGGGCCACATGACCTGCCGCTCCTGCCACGACGTCCACGGGGATGGCGATGTCGAGGGGACGCGTCGGCTCACGTTCGCCGCCTGCAACCGCTGCCACCTGACGCAGGCCCGCACCTGCCGGGAACACCCGAGGGCGCGCCCCGGGCCGGCGTCGCACGGGAAGCTCCCCGATTGCCTCTCGTGCCACATGCCCGAGATCCCCATCGAGCGGGGCCACGGCCGGGTCGCCGACCACCGGGTCTCGGTCGCCGACCCCGCGCTCACGCGACTCCTCGGGATCCCGAACGCGTGTGCCGACTGTCACCGGGACCAGGCGGAGGACGTGCTGTGGGCCGAGGCCGCCCTCGCGCGGTGGGGCGCGAAGGAGAGGCCCTCGCGCCGACGAGCCGTCGTCCTCGCGCTCGGGATCGAGAAGGACCCGCGTCGGCGCCGCGGGATGTCCTCGGAGGCGATGGGCGCCCTCCTCGGCGCGGCCGGGCTCTCGGGCGAGCCGGAGCCGGCCGTTGCGGACGCCCTGCGACGGCTCCTCGCGGACCCTCGGACGCCCTGGCCACAGGCCGCCACGGCCGGGCGCCTGCTCGCGAACTTCCCCTCCGCGGAGACGATCCGGGCGCTCGCGGCGTCCGCGCAGGGGGCGGAGCACGCCGACGTGCGCGCCGGGGCCACGTTCGGCCTCTTCGGCATGATCGCTCCGAGGCGGGACGTGTCTCCCGACTCCCGGGCCGAGGCGCTCGCCGCGGTCCGGGCCGCCCTCCGGGACCGACGCCGGATCGTCCGGGTCATGGCCGCGGCGGCCCTCGCATTCTGCGGCGATCCGGAGGATCGCCCGCCCGCGGTCCCGGTGATCGAGGAGGTCGCCAGCGCCATCCCGGACCTCTTCCAGATGAGGTTGGTGCTCGCCTTCGCCTACGAGCAGATGGGGCGCCTCGAGGAGGCGCGGCGGGAGCACGAGAGGCTGTGCCGGATCCGCCCGCGCGACCCGGAGCCGCAGGCGGCGAGAGCGGAGTTCGAGAAGAGGCATCCGAGGTGACCGCCGCCGCACCGGGTCCCCCGGCCCGCCCCTCGCCCGGCGGCCGCCCCGACCACGCCGTGGCGGTCCGGGAGATGTTCACGGCGATCGCGCCGCGGTACGACCTCCTCAACCGGGTGCTCTCGGGGGGCGTGGACCTCTGGTGGCGGTTCCGGACGTCCCGGGCCGTCGCGCGGGAGGCTCCCCCGGGTCCCGTCCTCGACTCCTGCGCGGGGACCCTCGACCTCGCCGTCTCCCTCGCCCGACGGGGGCGCTCGGCCGTCCACGCGGCCGACTTCTCGCGGGCCATGCTCGTCCTCGGGCGGCCGAAGCTCGCCCGGCTCGCGCGGGCGCCCTCCCTCGCCGTGGCCGACGCCCTCCGCCTCCCGTACCGGGACCGCTCGCTCGCCGCCGTCACGGTCGGGTTCGGAGTCCGGAACCTCGCCGACCTGGCCGGCGGCCTTCGCGAGATGGCGCGGGTCGTCCGCCCGGGCGGGCTCGCGGCGATCCTCGAGTTCTCGATGCCGACGACGCCGGTGATAGGGCCGGTCTACGGCTGGTACCTGACGCGGGTCCTCCCCTGGATCGGCCGGCTCGTCACGGGCCACCCGATGGATCCCTACGGCTACCTCGCCGCCTCGATCCGGGCGTTCCCCGGGCCGCCGGCGTTCGCAGACCTCCTCCGCGCGAGCGGGTTTCCCATCGTCGAGAGGCGCCCGCTCACCTTCGGCATCGCGTCGCTCTGGCTCGCGCGGCGCGGGTAGAATCGCCCGCCCCCGTGTCCTCCTCCCACGCCGACCTCCGGGACTTCGTGGCCGATCTCGAGAAGGCGGGGGACCTCCGCCGGATCCGCGCCGAGGTGGACCCGGTCCTCGAGATCACGGAGATCACCGACCGCGTCGTGAAGCGGGGGGGGCCCGCCCTTCTCTTCGAGAAGCCGAAGGGTTCCCGGATCCCGGTCCTCATCAACGCGTTCGGGACCGAGCGGCGCATGGCCCGGGCGCTCGGGGTCGGGACGCTGACGGAGGTCGCCGACGAGATCGAGGGGCTCATCGCACTCTTCGAGACGAAGCCCGCCGGGCTCCTCGACAAGCTGAGGATGCTTCCGAAGCTCAAGGAGATCTCCGACTTCTTCCCGAAGGATGTGAAGTCGGGGCCCTGCCAGGAGGTGGTTCGCACCGACGACGCCGACCTCCGGGATTTGCCGATCCTCCAGTGCTGGCCGCAGGACGCCGGGCGGTTCATCACGCTGCCCCTCGTGATCACCCGCGACCCGGAGACCGGGAAGCGGAACGTGGGGACCTACCGGATGCAGGTCTTCGACGGGAAGACGACGGCCATGCACTGGCAGCGCCACAAGGGGGGCGCGGCGCACTTCCGGCGCGCGACGGGCGCCCGGATGCCCGTCGCCGTCGCGATCGGGTGCGACCCGGCGACGGTCTGGAGCGGGATCCTGCCCCTCCCGCCAGGGGTGGACGAGCTGATCGTGGCCGGCTTCGTTCGGAAGGCGCCGGTGCCACTCGTGAAGTGCCGGACCGTGGACCTCGAGGTCCCCGCCAACGCGGAGATCGTGCTCGAGGGCTACGTCGTCCCGGGGGAGTACCGGAAGGAGGGCCCCTTCGGGGACCACACGGGCTTCTACTCGCTGCCGGACGACTTCCCCGTCTTCCACCTGACGGCCCTCACCCACCGGAAGGACCCGCTCTACCAGACGATCGTCGTGGGGCGCCCGGTCCAGGAGGACTGCTTCATGGGGCTCGCCGTCGAGCGGGTCTTCCTCCCGCTCATCCGCAAGCAGATCCCCGAGATCGTGGACCTGCACATGCCCTTCGAGGGGATCTTCCACAACCTCGTGATCGTCTCGATCCGCAAGGAGTACCCCGGCCACGCGCGCAAGGTGATGCACGCGATCTGGGGCCTCGGCGGGATGATGTTCAGCAAGGCGATCGTCGTCGTGGACGAGGACGTGCCGGTCCGCGACGTCGGCCACGTGACCTGGAAGGTGCTGAACAACATAGACCCCGAGCGGGACATCGAGTTCGCGATGGGGCCGGTGGACGACCTCGACCACGCCGCGAGGCTCCCGGCGTTCGGGAGCAAGATGGGGGTGGACGGGACCCGGAAGGGCCCCGGCGAGGGGGTGACTCGCCCGTGGCCGGACGAGATGCTCATGAGCCCCGAGGTCCGCGCCCTCGTGGACCGGCGGTGGAAGGAGTACGGGATCTAGCTCGCCGGGGCGCGCGCGGTCAGTTCGCGGCCGCTCGGGCGCCCGGGTAGAATCGCGGACTGGGGCGAAGCCCCAGGGGGATGTGATGAACGCGCTTCGGTTCCTGGGGATGGCGGTCCTGGCGGTCTCTGCGGGCGCGGCCGGATGCGGGGGGAAGGCGCCGGCGGCGACCCCCGACGAGGTGTTCACGCGCGGGAAGGAGGCGGCCGCCGCCGATCGGGTGAGCGACCTCCTCGACCTCTTCCCGCCGGACGACCGCGTGCGGGTGTGCTACCAGATCCGGCTCGGGGCGACTGTCCTCGCCGCGAGCAAGGGCGGGGAGGCGGAGGCCTGCCGCCAGGAGCTGGACGAGATCCTGAAGAGCCACTCCGTGCAGGAGGTTCCGCCTCCCTCCGACATCCAGGACATGAAGGCCGTCGCGGAGGCCGCGGCGAAGGCGCTCGATGGGGTGGACGCCGCGCGGCTCTTCGAGGCCCTGGTCCGTTTCTGGGACAAGTACGGCGCGCCCGGGAGCGCGCTGACGAAGAAGTTCCAGGGGGAACTCAAGGACCTCAAGGTCGAGGGCGAGTGGGCGTCGGGGACCGTCGAGGGAAAGAAGATCGTCTTCCGGAAGGTCGGCGAGGGCTGGTATCTGAACCCGGAACTCAAGTAGCGCCTCCCCGCGGGCGGCGCCCGATTGCGTCCGGCGACCGGCGCGGCTAGCATCCCGCCCCCTCCGTCCCCGGGGAGAGCCGCGCCCGGAGCGCCGGCCCGCCGAGGTTGGGATTGGAGGCGAAGGAGATTCCATGACGTTCTCGCAAATCCTGACGGGGTCGGTGCTCGGGGCTATGGCGGCCCTGGTCGGCTGTGGCGCTGGCGGCGGCGGGGCCCCCGCGAAGTCGCCCCAGGAGGTCTACGATCGGGCGAAGAAGTGCGCCGATTCGGGCAAGTACGCGGACCTGCTGCCTCTCTACCCGCCCGACGAACAGTCCACCGTCGTCTTCGTGATGTTCTTCGGCGCCGGGATGATGACGATGGCCAAGGAGGACGCGAAGAAGGAGCTGGACGCGCTGGCCAAGAAGCACAACGTGAAGGAGAAGAAGGACGACAAGGCCATGGCCAACATGGGCGACAAGAAGGCGATGAAGGAGGCGGCGGACAAGGCCCTCGAGGGCGTGAACAAGACGGCGCTCTTCGGCGACCTGGTCGCATTCCTCGAGAAGCACGGCGACAAGAGCATGTCGTTCAAGGCGCAGTTCACGGGCGAGCTCAAGGACCTGAAGGTCGAGGGCAACAAGGCCCAGGGCAAGTCGGGCGACCAGACCCTCCACTTCATGAAGGTGGGCGACAACTGGTACGTGGCGATGGAGTAGGGACCGCGGGAAGACGATCGTGGAAGCGGGCCCGGGCCGCGAGGTCCGGGCCCGCGTCGTCGGGCTCGTGTCGAAACAAATGATGGAGTCGCGCGGAGCGCCGGGGGTGCAGCCGCGAGGCGTCGCCGACGAGGCGTACTGACGGAGAAGTACGCCGACGGAGGCGCAACGATGCGGATGCGCCCCCGCCGCCCGCGCGACGACCGTCAGTTGTTCCGACACGAGCCATCACCGCCCCAGCACGAACGCCTTCGCCGAGACCCCCCCGAGCGAGACGCCGCGCGCCGAGAGCACGCGCAGCCCCGCGCCGGCGGCTGCGGCGCGGACGTCGTGCTCGTGGACGGCAAGGAACGTGAGGGTCCCGCCGGGTGAGAGGGCGGCCGCGGCCGCGCAACAGAGAGTTGGGTAGAGCGATTCCATCTCCCGCCGGTTCCCCATCCGGATCCCGAACGGGGGATTCGTGACGATCCGGTGGATCGAGCCCGTGCCCACTCGCGCGGGGAGCGACGGCAGGTCGGCGGGCTCGGGAGAGACCAAGTCCGAGACCCCCGCGGCGGCGGCGTTCGCGCGCGCCTGCGCGACGGCGCTCGTCGAGCGGTCGCTCGCAAGGATGCGGGGTCGGGCCTGCGGCCGGACCTCCGCGTCGGCCGGCCCGTAGACTCCGGCCGGATCGAGGAGAGGGTGGCCGTCCGGGGCCCGGAGCCTCTCGAAGAGGAGCGACCCCTTCCGGCCCGATCCACCGGGCACGCGCCGCGCGAGGAGGGCCGCCTCGCACACGATCGTCCCCCCTCCGCAGAGGGGATCGGCGAGCACTTCCCTCTCGGGGTCCCACCCCGAAAGGCGCACGAGCGCCGCCGCCACGGTGGCCTTGAGCGCCGCCCGGTGGCGCTCGGGATAGATCCCGCGTCGGTGGAGGCTCCTCACGCCCACGAAGTCGAGGCCCACGACCGCGCGCTCCCCCGCCACGTCGCAACGGACGAGCACGTCGGGGTCCTCGAGCCGCGCGCGGACCCGCTCCCCTCGGGCGGCGTCCACGGCGGCGACGACGGCCGCCCCGGCGGCCTCCTCCACGTCCCGGGACCGGAAGCCGTGCTCGCCCCGGCGGCGGCACCGTACGGCGAACGTCTGCCCGGGCGCGATCCAGTCGGGGAGCCCGGCCCCGGCGGCGAGGTCGGCGATCCGGGCCGGGCCGGAGCCGTCCGGGGGAATGGCGCCCTCGGCGAGCAGCAGTATCCCGCGGTGGATCACCCGGAGCCGGTAGACGAGGCGCGCCAGGTCGAGCGGATCCTCCAGGCGGATACGGACCCAGCCGGGGACCCCGTGGGGGGACTCCTCCACCTCGCGGGCCCCCGCCTCGGTGGCTTCCCGCGCCAGGACGTCCGCCAGTCCCCGGGCGGTCGTGAGGACCGCAGTCCCGGTCACTTCGTGGGGGCCCGCCGGCGGCGACGCGCGGCGCCCTCCGGCTCTCCTTCGGGGTCCGGCTGCCCTCGCTCGACGGCCGCGCAGAACTCTCCACGGAATGCCCCGAACCGTCCCTCGAGGATCGCCGCCCGGGCCCGCCTCGCCGTCTCGAGGAAGAAGTGGACGTTGTGGAGCGAGGCCAGTGTCTGGCCGAGGATCTCGCCCGCCTCGAAGAGGTGGCGGAGGTAGGCGCGGGTGAACCGGCTGCACGTCTCGCAGCCGCAAGACGTGTCGGGCGGGAAGAGGTCGCGCCGGTAGCGGCGGTGGCGGATCCGGAGAGGTCCTCGAGCGGTGTAGAGGATCCCGGACCGGCCGTGGCGCGTGGGCAGGACGCAGTCGAACAGGTCGGCTCCCAGCCCGATCGCCCGGACGATCTCCTCGGGCTTCCCGATGCCCATCACGTACCGGGGGCGGTCGGGCGGCAGGAGGGGCGCGACTCGACCCACCACGTCGAGCATCGCGCCGGTGCCCTCGCCCACCGAGACTCCTCCGATCGCGAAGCCGTCGAAGCCGATCCCGACGATCTCTCGGGCCGACCGTTCGCGGAGGTCCGGGAAGACGCTCCCCTGCACGATCCCGAAGAGTGCCTGGTCGTCCCGCCGGTGGGCGGCGCGGCAGGCCCGCGCCCAGGCGGTCGTCCGCCGCACTCCCTCCTCGGCGCGCGCCCGGTCGCAGGGCCACGGCGCGCAGTCGTCGAGGCACATCGCGATGTCGGCGCCGAGCTCCCCCTGGACCGCCATGGACCGCTCGGGCGTGAGGGTGACCCTCTCCCCCCCCGCCTCGTGGCGGAACGTGACGCCGTCCTCCCGGATCTCCGCCTTCGGGAGCGAGAAGACCTGGAACCCCCCCGAGTCGGTGAGGATCGCGCGCGCCCAGCCCATGAAGGCGTGGAGCCCACCCGCCTTCGCCACGAGGTCGGAGCCCGGCGAGATCGCGAGGTGGTACGTGTTGGCGAGCAGGATGCGCGCCCCGGTCCCGGCCACCTGGTCCGGCGTGAGGGCCTTCACCGCCCCGTGGGTCCCGACGGGCATGAAGACGGGAGTCTCGACCGGTCCGTGCGGCGTCTCCAAGACCCCGGCCCGCGCCCCGGTCGGGTCGGTCGCGAGGACCCGGAACGGGGATCGGGTGGCCATGGATCCAAGGGATTCTAGTACGATCCCTCTCCTCCATGCGCGTGCTCGCCGTCGAGACGTCCGGGACCCACGGCTCTGTCGCCTGCGGAGACCCGGAGGCGGGCGCCACGGGCGACTTCCGCGAGGAGGTCTTCGAGCAGAGCCTCTCGCACGGCCGCGCCGTCGCCCCGGCGGCGGAGCGTCTCCTCCGGGAGTGCGGGTGGAGGGCGAGCGACCTCGACCTGCTCGCGGTCGGGCTCGGTCCCGGCTCCTTCACGGGCGTGCGCGTGGGGATCGCCTTCGTGAAGGGGCTGGCCCTGGGCACGGGTCGTCCGGTCGTCGGCGTCCCCTCACTCGAGGCGCTCGCGCGGAACGCCCCGGCAGACGCCCCGGCCGTCGCGACCCTCGTGGACGCCCGGTGGGGGGAAGCCTACCTCGCGGTGTTCCGCCGGGGCGCCGGCGGCCTCTCCCGGGAGCTGCCCGAGACGGTCCTCGAGCCGGCAGGGATCGCCGCCCGGATCCCCGCCGACGCGGTGGTGATCGGGAACGGTCTCGGGCCCTTCGGGGGGGAACTCCGGGGACGCGGGTGCGCCCTGCCGGACCCCGACCTCGCCCGGGTGAGCGCGGTCGCGGTCGCCTGCCTGGCCGCCTCGACCCTCCGCCGGACCGGCCCCTCACCCCTCCACGCCCTCGCGCCGATCTATCTCCGGGGGTCCCATGCCGAGCGCGGTCTCCGAGAGCCTTCCGGGAAGAGCAGCACCGCCGCAACCCGCTGAGTCGCAATATGTTGGGGCGCGGGCCGTCGCCGAGATCAGCCTGGGCGCGGTGGCCGAAAACTTCCGCGCCATCGCCGAGCGGGTGGGGCCGGCGGTCCAGATCTGCGCCGTGGTGAAGGCGGACGCCTACGGCCACGGGGCCGTGGAGGTCGGCCGGAGGCTCGTGCGGGAGGGCGCGGCGGCGCTCGCCGTGGCCGACTCGGGCGAGTCAACCGCCCTGCGCAAGGCCGGGATCCGGGCCCCGCTCCTCGCGCTCGGTCCCGTGCTCCCGGACGAGGCCCCGGCCCTCGCGCGCGCGCGGGCTTCCGTGGCGGTCGCCGACCCGTCCGACCTCCCGCCCCTCGAGGCCGCCGGCGAGGCCGTCGGCCGGGCCCTCGCCGTCCACCTCCTCGTGGACACGGGGATGGCCCGCCACGGAGCGAGGCCGGAGGAGGTCGCGGGGCTGGCGCGGCAGATCGCCTCCTCCGGGAGCCTGCGTCTCGAGGGGCTCTGGACCCACTTCGCCGCCGCCAGCCCCTCGGAGCCGGGGCCCATGCTCGAGCAACTGGCGGTCTTCCGGCGCGTCGCGGCGGAGGTCGAGGCGGCCGGCGTGCGCGTGCCGCTCCGCCACGCGGCGGCGAGCGCGGCGATCTTCGTGGCGACGGCGGCGCACCTCGACATGGTCCGGCCCGGGCTCGCCCTCTACGGCGCGGACCCGGGGGAGCTGCGCGCAAGCGGGATCCCGCTGCGACCGGCCCTGGCCCTCCGGACGCGGATCGCCTTCCTCGCCGACCTGCCCGCGGGGTCGGCCGTCGGCTACCAGCCGGGGTACAGGACCCCGCGCCCGACTCGCCTCGCGACGCTCCCTGTGGGATACGCCGACGGGCTCCCGGGCTCGCTCGGGAACCGGGGACGGGTCCTCCTCCGGGGCCGGCCGGCTCCGATCGTCGGCCGGATCTCGATGGACATGACCACCGTGGACGTCGGAGGGATCCCGGACGCGGCGGCGGGGGACGTCGTCACCCTGATCGGCCGGGACGGGGACGAGGAGATCCGGGTCGAGGACCTGGCCCGGGACGCGGGGACGATCCCGTGGGAGATCCTGGCGAGGATCGGGCCGAGGGTGCGGCGGGTGTACCGCTAGCCCCCCCGCAGGCTCTTGATCGCCTCCTCCTCCGACGGGGCCATGTCGAGGAACTGGAGGAGACCCATCGTGTCGAGGATGCCCTGGACGGGGGCCTGGAGGCCGACGACCCGGAGGTTCTTGGCCACGGCCACCCGCGAGAGGGCGCTCATGACCGTGCTGTTGATGTATCCCACGGGGGTCATGACGATCACGACCTCGTCGCCCTCGAACTCGTCGAAGACGAGCTCGATCAGCCGCTCGGCCTCGGGGGCCTTCATCTCCGAGACGAGCGAGCGGACCACGAGGACGCCGTCCGTGACCTGGCTCTCGAAGGACTCGCGCCGAGCGGGGGTGGGGGGCGTTCGAGAGGGAGGAGACACGGGGCCTCGAGGCTTCTGAGGATCTCAGTCCTTGACGTCGTCCCCTCCCTTGGGGGGCTTCGGGGTCGGCGGCGGGCTCTCGGCGAAGAGCTTCTCGATGGGCTTCTTGCTCACGAAGTCGAGCCCCTTGGAGAGGTCGGGCAGGTTCAGCATTCGCGCGGCGGTGGCCACGACGCTCTGGAGCCCGCCGCCGGCCGACTCCTGGCCTCCGGCGCGAATGCCGGGTCCCGACACGAGCGCCACGCCGGACCCCTCGGGGACGAGCCAGAAGAAGGTCCGACCCCGGCAGGGGGCCGACTCCCGCGTCGCCAGCCAGACCTGGTAGAGGAGGGTGTCGCGGTCCCGGCAGTAGTCCGCGACCATCTCGGGCGTGATCGCCGTTCCCGCCGGCGCCTCCGGCGGGCCCATCCGGAGGATGAGGATCGAGGGGGGTGTCGGCATCCGAAGGGCCACCTCGGCCGTCCGCGAGAGGAAGAGGTCCGAGTCCGTGGAGACGCTCGTCGTCCGGTTGGCGACCCAGGTCAGGATGTCCTGGACCTCCTTGTCGGCGTAAAACGTGTCGAAGTGGAGCACGCTCGCGGAGATCCCCTCCACGGTGGCACCGAAGTCGAGAGGCGAGGTCTTTTCCTTCCTCCAGATCGAGAGGATCTCGTCGGCCCGGGCCCGGTCCACGATGGACCGGAGCTTCTCGCCCCAGACCGATATGGCCTCGAGCTTCGCGGCCTTGTTCGCGAAGCTCTGGTCGCAGAGGATCTTGGCGCCCCGGTAGAGGATCCAGCAGGCCTTCGCCGGGGCTCCCGTCGCCTTGCGGTACATCTCGAGGAATGTGGGTGTGAGGGGCTCGGGAGGCTCGCCTGGGTTGATCTTCGGGTCCGGGGTGCCTCCCAGGAGGACCGCCAGGTTCGCCTCGGCCGAAGTGGAAGACTGGAAGCTCGTGAGGAGAGTCGCGTAGGGCCGGATCTCGGTCGCGAGGCGGGGCCAATGTGTCGTCTCTCCCACGAGGGCCCGTCCGAGGTGCTGGATCGGCTCCTTCGCTCCCCCGCCGACCAGGACGATCACGAGCCGGCGCCCCTCGGGGGGAGCGGGGACCCCCTCCCCGCGCGCGACGGCCCCGAGGATTTCGCGCGCCTTCTGGGTCGCCTGCGGCCCCGCCTTGTCGAGGGGCGCGAAGAGCGCCTGGAGCTGCTCGTTCGTGAGGGGATTCAGGGCGTCTATCCAGCCCTCCACCTCGCGCCGGTCCTTGTAGTCGCTCGTCTGCCAGACGTTGAACTTCTGCTCGATCAGGCTCCTCGGCTCCGCCCGGAGCCGCCAGAGCAGGGTGCGGGCCGCCGCCTGCACCTCCTCGAGCTCGAGGGCCGGGTCCTGGGCCCGGGCCGGGGCCGCGAGTCCGACGGTGAGGACGAGGGTGAGCATGGGGGCCAGCCGGGCGGGCGTCCTCATGCGACCTCCGCGAGCGGCTTCCCCTTCGCGAGGGGAGTCTCGACCTGGAGCCAGGAGCCCAT
This sequence comes from Planctomycetales bacterium, assembly GCA_022614695.1. Lineage (GTDB taxonomy): Bacteria > Planctomycetota > JAKEIC01 > JAKEIC01 > JAKEIC01 > JAKEIC01. Next base: position 27,329 of record JAKEIC010000293.1, read on the forward strand.
GGTCGGGCAGAGGTCGGTCTGGGAGACGACGCGGTCCACGCGGGTCCCGGGCTTCACGTGCGGCGCGAGGACGAGGGCGAAGAGCCGGCGGCAGCCGAGGTCCCCGCTCCGGTGGCCGGAGAACCCGCCGCCGCCGCCCGCCTCGAGGTCCCGGCCCACGTCCGGCGTGATGAGGACGGCCGTTGCCTTCGCCGCCGGGCTCTTCTCGATCACCTTCCAGAACTCGCCGACGAGGGCGTCCAGCTCGGTGACCGCCCGCCGGTACTCGGCGACCGACCCGCGGTGGGCGACGTCCGGTCCATGGAAGTTCAGCACGAGTATGGCCGGGTTCACGTGGCGGCTTCCGAGGGCCATCTTCCCGAGGAAGAGCGTGAGGGCGTCCCCGGAGGCGATCTTCACGTCCTTCTCGACCTTCCGGGGCACCTTCTCGCGGTTGAAGGCGTCCTTGAGGTACTCATCCACGTCCTTGTTTGAAGACGCCGGCGGTGCCTTCGGGTCCTCCAGGCCCTCGAACCCCTCGGCGTCCAGGATGTCCGCAAGGGCCTTCGCGTCGCGGTAGAGAGCGTCCTTCGGGTTCTTGAGCCCGTCCATGACGAACTGCATCTGGGCGCGCCCGAAGAGCCGACTCGGGACGACCACCCCGCCGTGCTGGGCCCCGTGCTGGGCGTCCGAGCTGTAGTCGAGGGGGATCGCCGACCGGGACGGGTCCAGCAGGAGGCATCGCGACGCGGGCGCGCCCGAGGCCAGGCGGTAGTACTCGAATATCGTGGGGGCGGGAGGCCGCACTCCCATCGGTTTCCACGCGTCGTAGAACTGGCCCGTCAGGATCTGGGCCGTGGCCCCGAGGTGGTCCAGGCGGCCCTCGTTCCGTAGGTTCGTGTAGAGGACGCCCTTCGAGGCTAGCTCCGTGAGGTTCGGAATGGGCGAGGAGTCCTTCACGAAGGCCAGGGGGTGGGCGAATGTCTCCGAGAGCCGGACCCCGCCCCCGAACCGGAAGACGACCACCCTCTGGATGTTCCGGGCCTGCTGCGCGCGGAGGATCCGCGGGAAGGCGGCCGTGGCGGCGGCCGCCCCCGCGGCCGCGAGGAAGCGGCGGCGCGTGAAGGGCCCGGTCACCGGAGCACCACGTCGTCGGCGAGGATCACCAGGCGGAACTCGCCGGCGCTCGCGGGGATCGCGTAGAGCAGACCGAAGATCACGAGGGGATCGCCGGGCTTGTAGCCGCGCACGCGGGTGAGCAGATCCGGCCGCGCCTTGGGCACGTAGACGTCTCCGCAATCGTCTTGCTCAACCCGGATCCGCATGTACCTCTCTGCTATCTCCTTCTTGATCGGGCTCGTGAACTTCTCCTCAGGCCCGGTGAGGAGCCGTGCATAGACCCGGACCCGGCGCGCCTCGTCCCTGGCCGCCACCCACTCCCTCGGGAAGGCCCGGGCGAGGGAGAGGAGCACACGCCGGTAGAGCTTGGGATCCTCGATCGTCCCTCGGCGCTTCGCCTCGGCCTCGGCCTCGGTGTTGCGCTTCTCGGCCTCCGCCGGCGTCACCCACTCGAACGTGCGGCCGGTCGGGTCGCGGGGGTCCACCCACTTCACCTCGCCGCGTGAGCGGTGCCACTCCTCCTCCGTGAGCCAGGAGCCGTCCTCCGAGAGGCGGAAGCCCTCCTTCTCGAGGAGCTTGGCGTAATTCTGGCGGGCGCTCCCGAGGACCGCCTTCCAGTCCTCCCAGAACCTCTTCTGGTCTTCGGGGGCCTGCGCGATCAGCTGGTCGAGCGTCGCCAGGTACGCCGGGGCCTCGGCGATGGCCTTCTCGAAGTGCTCCCGGGCCTTCTCGGAAACGCCGCCCGAGAGGGCTTCCCCTGCGGCCTGCCACTCCTCAGGGGGGGTCACGGGCGCCTGTCGAGGTTGGAAGAACCCGTGGTTGGCGGGCGGATAGAGGGAGTAGTAGGTGAACCAGTAGACCGTCGCCGGGCTCATGCACCGGTAGGGGATCCAGAGCTTGGTCTCGCCCTGCCGGCATACGACGCCGATCGGGGGCGCGCCCTGGCGTCCCTCGTCGCCCGGCTTGAAGAAGTCCTCGAGCAGCTCCACGTCGAGGACATCCCCGCTCACCAGCTCGATCTTGTCCTGGGCGGAGGTTGCGGGCGCCGCGAGGAGGAGCGCGAGGCCGACGGGGCCGCCGAACGCGAGGGCACGCATGGGGCGAGTCTCCCGGGGGGGGAAACGGATCGGACCCTGAGAGTCTACGCCCGGCGCCTGGCAGGCGCAACGCCCGGCTAGATCTCCAGGACCAGGGAGTACGCCGCCGGTTTGCGCCGGGGCCGCAGGACGGGCTTCGCCTTCACCGGCTCGGGCTTGGGGGGCGGGGGCGGGGGAGCCGCGGCTCCCTTCTTGGGCTTCCCCTTCGCGGGGGCCGGAGGCTCGACGGGCTTCGGCGCGGGGGCCGGCGCGGGCTTGCCCTTCCTCTCGGAACCGCGGAGCCGGCGGCCGCGCTTGCCCGGCGGGCGCGCCGGCACGATCGGGTGCGCCGAGATCACGCACGCCTCGTCCGGGATCCCGCGCACCGGGGCGGGGGCCTTCTCGATCGCGAACTCCTTCAGGTGCTCGCCCGGGAGGACGCGCGTCGGGACGTGGACCCGGATCCGCCGTCCTTGCCCGTCCCGCCGGGGCGGGAGCAAGGCGAGGAACCGCCCCTCGACGGGCCCGGCGGTCGCCCGGAACCGGATCCGGCTGCAAGCGTCGCAGACGGGGTAGCGTTCCCCGTGGATCTGCACCTCCGTCGTGACCTTCGGCAGCGCCGTTTTGCAGCTCGCGCAGGTGGCCATGGCGACTCCTCCCCGGGAAGGGGCGCGGAGTATATCGGCGGGGGAGGGAGGAGAGAAGAACCTCACCACCAAGGCACCACCGGAGGGTGAGAGTTCACCACGGAGACACAGAGGCACAGGGAGGAGTATCGAGTATTGCTGGGACATACCCGGGATCCCCTCCGTGTCTCTGTGTCTCTGTGGTGATCTCCTCTCGGTTCCTTTGGTGAATTGGTGCCTTGGCGGTTCAATCCCTTCCGAGGAACGGGATCTCCCTCGGCACCACCGTCTGCTCCGGCAGGTTCCCCTTCACGAGGAAGTTCCCGCGGAGGGAGAGCGCGATGTCCTGGGCGTTCCGGGTCGCCTCGCGCGCGGCGCGGACCGTCTCGGGCAGCTCGAGAGTCGCCGCCCGGATGTCCTTCCCGGCCGGGCCGATGTCGGCGAGGAGCGCCTGCAGCTTCCGGACGACGTCGGGGAGGTCGGCGTCGAGGAGCTTCCGGGCCCCCGCGAGCGCCGGGCCGAGGTTCCCCTCGCTCGCCTCGCCGGCCACGCTCCGCAGGCTCTTCACCATCGCGTCGAGGTCGGGCGAGACCTTCCCCGCCGTCGCGGCGAATGTCCCGAGGTCCTCGACGAGCTTCGGCACCTTGCCCGAGAGGTCGCCGAGGATCCCGTCCAGCTTCCCGGCCGCGTCGCCGAGGCTCTTCGTCGCGCCCCCGGCGCCCTCGACGAAGCCCTCGAGCTTCTTGTAGAGCGCGGCCTCGTCCCCGAGGAGCCTCCCGACCGTCCCCTCGTGGGTGGCGAGCCCGTGGACGATCGTCCCGGCGTCCTTGAGGAGCGTGTCGAGCTCGCGCGTGGCCTTCTCGAGGTTGGCGGCCGTGCCTTTCAAGTTGGCGAGCGTCCCGGTGGCCTCGTCTATGAGCTGCTCGACCTTGCCGCCGATCCCCTTGGTTAGCCTGGGGCGGAGGCTCGCACCGTCCTTCGCGGGCGCCTCGCCGGCGGTCCCCGGGGAGATGTCCACCGAAGTCTCGCCAAACAGGAACGGGAGCTTCACGTTCACCTCGGAGTCGGCACGAACCCGGTTGTAGTGAGGGGACACGATGCGGGCGGTCACCTCGACCACCTCGCCGCGCCGGCCCTCGGGGGTGGCGCCCTCGGTCGCCTCGAGAGACTCGACCTCGCCCGCGGCGAGCCCGAGGACCGTGACGGGGGTGCCGACGCGCAGCCCCGAGCCCTCCGGGACCTGGAAGCGCACGTGGCGCGCGGAGACGAACCAGTGCCGGCCGTGGGCGGTGATCACCAGCGCCGCCACCAGGGCGGCCCCCGAGGCGATCAGGAATGTTCCGACGTGTCGCTCGATCCGGTCATAGCGCATGGAGGCACTCTCCTACTGCGGCGTTCACCCGCGTCGCCGCGTCGCATTCTCCCGTCACTCCTGCAGCATCGCCAGGATCCCCTGCATCGTGTCCGACGGGCGCAGCGTCCCCCCCTCGAGCAGGAGGACCTGCGGTTCCAGCCTCTCGAGGCCCCCGGGCCCGGTCGCGGCGATCACGAGCGCCACGCCCCTCCCCCGCTCGGCCCGGAGACGGTCCGCGACGAGCGCTCCGGCTTCCCGATCCAGGTCCGAGAGGGGCTGGTCCAGCACGAGCACGGCGGGCTCGACCACGAGCGCCGCGGCCAGGTGCGCCCGCCTCGCGACCCCGGGCGGGGCCTCGGCAGGATAGAGGTCCGCGGAGGAGGCGATCCCGAGCGAGTCGAGGATCCGGAGCGCCCGGTCGCGCGCGTCGGCCGCGCCGACGCGCTCGTGGACCAGCAGCGGGAGCGCGGCGTTCTCGAGGAGCGTCAGGTTGTGGACGAGTACCCCCTGCCGGAAGACCATCCTCACCCGGCGGCGGAGCGCACGGACCCGGGGCGGCGGGAGCGCGGCCGGGTCCTCGCCCAGGTGCAGCACGCGCCCGGAGTCCGGCGGCCGGAGCCCGGCGAGGGTCCGGAGGAGGTCGGTCTTGCCGCCGCCGTCGGGCGCGAGGATGAGCAGCGCCGCCCCACCCGGGAGCGACAGGTGAAGGGGCTGCAGGACGACCCGCGGCGGCTTCCCGACGACCAGCCCCTCGGCGCGGAGCACCTCGTTCTCGACGACGGGGACGGCGGTGAAGGGGCTCATCTTCCCAGCACGTAGATCGTGAGGATTGCGTTGGCCACGACGCAGAACGCGAGCGCCGAGACGACGCTGCGCGTGGCCGCGATCGGGACGTCCCGGGCGGCCGTGCCGGCCGAGAGCCCGTGCGCGCACGCGATGAGCGCGGTCCCGAGCCCGAAGAGGGCGGCCTTGGCCACGAGGGCCCCGATGTCGCCGGGCGCGAGGGCCTCCAGGAATCGCTCGAAGGGGTAGACCGTCGCCCGGGGGAGGAAGCGGGTCACCGTGTACCCGCCGAGCACGGAGAAGAGGGCGAACCAGAGGGCGAGCGCGACCGACGAGACCGTCATCCCCACGAGCCTCGGGAGGACCAGCAGGTGGTGGGGATTGGCTCCGATCGCGTCGAGGAGGTCCATCTCCCGCGTGAGCCGCATCGTGGCCAGCTCCGCCGCGATCGCCGTCCCCGAGCGGGCGACGAGGATGAGGGCCGACAGGAGAGGCGCGACCTGGCCAACGGTCATGTACATCGAGAGGCGGGGGACGCTCCCGCCCGCCCCCCACTTCGGGAGCAGCGTCAGCGCCTCCGAGAAGATCACGGCCCCGATCGCCACCGCGGAGAGCGTGATGAGCGGGAGCGCCTGGACGGCGGTGAAGTAGACCTGCCGCCGCGACGCCGCCCCCACGAGGAACCCGCCGATCCGGCGCTCCTGCCAGCCCGCGCGCACCGCGGCGACGAGCAGCGCCCCGAGCCCGAAGGCCTCGGAGGCGGTCCGCGTGACCAGCCGTGTGGTGGCGGCCCTCATAGGCCGACGATCTCCCCCTCGTCCGTCACGTCCACGTGCCTCGCGCGCGGCTCCCCCGGCATCCCGGGCATCGTCGAGATCTCGCCGCAGAGCGCCACGACGAAGCCCGCCCCGTAGGCGGGCCGGAGCGCCGCCACGGGGAGGGCGAAGCCCGACGGGCGGCCGGGGAGCTTCGGGTCGTGGGAGAGCGAGAACTGGGTCTTCGCCATGCACACCGGGAGCCGCGCCGTGGGTCCCCCCTCGAGGGCCTCGAGCGACGCCCGCGCGCCGGGGGAGAACTCGACCCCCGAGGCGCCGTAGACGCGCGTGGCCACCGCGGCGATCTTCTCCCGGAGCGGGGCCTCGAGCGGATAGAGGGGGTGGTATCCCGGGCCGCGCCCCGCCACGGCCACGACGGCGTCGGCCAGGTCCCGCGCCCCCTCGCCTCCCCGGGCGAAGGCTTCCGAGACCACCGCCTCGGCCGCGCCGGCGGCGCGGGCCGCGGCGAGCGCCGCCCGCACCTCGTCCTCGGTGTCGCCCGGGAACCGGTTCACGGAGGCGACGACGGGCACGCCGTGGAGGAGGACGTTCTCCACCTGCTTCGCGAGGTTCGGCGCGCCGCGCTCGACGAGGGCGGGGTCCGGGCGGTCGAGGGCTCCCGGGAGCTTTGCTCCCGATCGCAGGGGCGCCCCGAGGCCGTGCGCCTTGAGCGCCCGGACCGTCGCCACGACGACGGCGGCGGCCGGGCGGAGGCCCGCCGCGCGGCACTTCACGTTGAAGAACTTCTCCGCGCCCATGTCGGCCCCGAACCCGGCCTCGGTCACGACCCAGTCGGCGAGCCGGAGCGCGATCCGGTCGGCGATCACCGAGGAGTTCCCGTGCGCGATGTTCGCGAAGGGGCCCGCGTGGACGAGGACGGGGGTCCCCTCGCGGGTCTGGAGGAGATTGGGCTTCACGGCGTCGCGCAGGAGGGCGGCCATCGCGCCCGCCGCCCCGAGGTCGCCGGCCGTGACGGGGGCCCCCGCGCGCGAGCGGCCGACCTCGATCCGCGAGAGACGGGCCCGGAGGTCGGCGGTCCCCTCGGCGAGCGCGAGGATGGCCATCACCTCGGAGGCGGCGGTCGCCTCGAATCCTGTCTCCCGCGGCGCCGAGCCGTCCTCGAGGCCGATCCGGATCCGGCGGAGCGCCTTGTCGTTGACGTCCAGCGCGCGCCGGATCGTCAGGCCCTCGGGGGCGAGGTCGTGCCGCCCGCGGGCGCAGGCGTCGTCGGCGAGCGCGGCCAGCAGGTTGTGCGCGGCGGCGACGGCGTGCAGGTCCCCCGTGAGGTGGAGGTTCACGCGGTCGCGCGGGACGACCTCGGCGCGGCCGCCCCCGGTGCCGCCTCCCTTCGTGCCGAAGAGGGGTCCGAGCGACGGCTGCCGGAGCGTGACCACGGCGGAGCGTCCGGTGGCGGCGAGCCCCTGCCCCAGGCCGATCGTGGTGACGGTCTTCCCCTCCCCGAACGGGGTGGGGGTCATGGCGGTCACGACGACGTAGGTCCCGAGCGGCCTCTTCCCGATCCGCCGGAGGATCTCGGTCCGGACCTTGGCGACGTCCGGCCCATGCAGCTCGAGCTCGTCGGGACGGATGCCGAGGGCCGACGCGACCCGCTTGACGGGGAGCGCTCCGGGTCCCCCCTCTCGGGCCCCCCCCGCGCCCCCACCCGACGGTGCGGCCATGGGGCGGGAATGCTAGCACGAGACGGCTTGATTCGGCCCGCACGGGACGGCTAGCCTCTCGCCGTCATGCGCCGCACGGCGACGGCGATCGCGGGGCTCTCGCTGCTCGCCCTCCTGGCGTCGCTCGTGCCGGGGCTCCCGGCGGCGGCCCCGCCGGGGGTCGCGACCGGGATCCGGCTCGGGCTCTTCGCCCTCCTCGCCGGCGCCTGGCACGTGCGCATTCTCCTCACGCCGGGCCTCCTCACGCCGAGGCAGGCGCTCGCCTCGCTCCCGGTGGTCCCGGCCGTCGCGATCCTCCGCGAGGCGGCCCAGCGGCTCCTCCCGGGTCACTCGGCTTCGGTCGGCGACCTCCTCCTCGACCTCGTCGCGATCGCCGCCGGCCTCGTCGCCGCGGCCCTCCTCGCGCGCGTCTCCTGCTTCCTCTGCACGAAGAACTGCGAGGACTGCCCGGCGACGCGTCGGATGAGGGAGGCGCTCGAGGTGGCGGCTAGAACCCGAACTTGAGCGACACCGTCGCGCTGAGGCCCCATCGCTCGGGGTACTCGTCCTCGAACCAGCCCTCGTCGGGATTCGAGTCGAACTGCTGGTCCGGGTTCTCGACGTCGTAGGTGGCCTTGGTGCTCGCGGCGGCCGCCTCGATCCGGAGGGGCCCGAACCAGATCGCGATCCCCGCGGTGTAGACGATCTCCTCGGTCTCGATCGCGACGTTCTGGTAGGCCCCGAGGCGGAGGGCCGCCCCGATCTCGTCCTTGGCGGCCGGGTTCAGCTCGATTCCGGCCCCGATGATCTGGCTCTTGTAGTCCTGGAGGGCCCGCGACGGGACGGGGTAGAGGTCCCCGTCGGCCGCGATCGTGATGGCGCCCAGGTTGAAGGAGGCCCCCGCCCGGAACTGCCGAGGGAGGTAGTACGACCGGGGCCCCTCCCAAGCGAAGACCGGCCGGTTCAGGTTGCGCCCCGTGATCCCGAACGAGAGCCCCGGGAGCGGGCGGAGGAGGAACCCCGCGTCCACGCCGAACGTGCCCGAGACGTCTCGCCTGCGGTTGAAGTCGTCGAGGATCTTGTCGAGGGTCATCTCGCCGTCCTGGATCCGCGCGAGGGCGATGCGGTTCTGGAAGGTGACCGCCTCGATGTACTTCAAGTTCACCCCGAGCGAGGCGTGGAGCCCGAAGAACTCGTGGTAGCGGGCGATGGAGATCCCCGCCTCCTTCACGATGAGGCCCCGCAGGTCGAAGCCCGACTGGTTCCAGTAGAGGGTGTCGAGCTCGGTCGAGCCGCCGCCGGCGGTGACGGTCGCCTGCGCGATCGCCACGAGGGCGGCTCGGAACGCGGGGTCGTTGAGGGGGACGCCCGCCTGCTCCGCCTGGAAGGCCAGCTCGTTCGCCTGGACGGCGGGGAGCCCGGCCTGGGTCTGAAGCTCGGACGAGAACGTCGTCCCGTCCGGGGTCGCCGGGCTGTTCGTGGTGCCGGTCGTGTTGAACACCTCGGCGAACCCGCCGTCCGCGAAGGCCGAGTTCGAGAGGAACGACCAGTCCACCACCGGGTCCACGCCGGCGATGCCGAAGCCCCGGTAGAAGAGCCCGAACGAGAACCAGGGCATGGAGACCATGACGGCGCCCTCGCCGCCGGTGTAGGCGTAGAGCCCCTCGCCCTCCTTGTCGAGGTCGTGGATCTGCTTCACGAGCCCGATCGCGGTCCGGATGTCGGCGGCGGTGGCGGTCCCGGCGTTCAGCCGTCCCTGGATCGCCTGGAAGTCGTTCGTGAAGAAGAAGTCGGCGATGTTGTCGATGTCGCGGATGATGTCCCCGACGGCCGCCATCTCCCACGTCGCCTCGATGGAGAGCCCGTAGGCCTGGAGCGAGAGGCGCGAGGGCTTGTCCTTGTCCTTGCCCTTCTCGTCCTTCTCGGGCTTGAGCGCGAGGGCGGCCGGGTTCCAGAACGGCGAGACGTCGTTCGCGACCCCGGCCCCGCCCATGGCGCGGGCTCGGGCGCCCACGATGGGCCAGTCCTCGGCGGCGGCGGGTCCCGTCACGGCGAGTAGGGCGGACGCGACGAGTCCCGCCAGGAGAGCGTGGCGCAGAGTCATCGGGGCCTCCGAGACGGGACGCCTATCCTCGCAGATCCGCCCCCGCCGCACAACGGCCCGCTCAGATCCGGACTTCCACCCCGATGAACGGCCCGTGGAAGAAGACGTCCACCCGGGCGTTGTCGGTCGAGTTCAGGCGGAACGTGGCGTCGAGCGAGAAGTAGCGCCAGCCGAGGTTCACGGTGAGCCAGCTCCCGAACGGGATCCGCAGCTCTCCGTAGCCCTCGATCAGCTCCGAGTCGTTGCTCCGGAACGCGAAGAAGTTCCCCCGCGCCGTGCCGTAGAACCGGATGCCCTCCCCGAGGCCGAAGACCAGGACGACGCCGAAGATCGGGAGGGTCGGGTCCTCGTCCACGGAGGCGTGGCGGGTCTCGGTCCCGGTCCCCGTCCCGACCTCGGGGGCCCGGATCCGCGAGCGCCAGTGGTACTCGCCGGCCCCGATCTCCACCCCGAGGAAGTAGCCCTGGCCGGTCCCGTACACCTGGCCCAGGGTGAGGGCGCTGTAGGAGAGATCCACGCGGGAGAAGACTCGCGAGTCCTGCGGGAAGTTGACGCCGCGGTAGGTGAGGTTCCTCTGCAGGAAGAACTCCCCGCGCGCCGCGGTCCGGAAGTACTGGTAGGCGATCCAGCCCGCGTCGAAGTCCCCGAGAGTGACCAGGGCCTCGATCCCGTGGAGCTCGTTGTCGAGGTCCAGGTCGTGGTGGGCGTCGAGGGAGGTGCCCGCGACCCCGCCGGCGTCCGCGTCGAGGTCGCCCGACCACTCGATGCTCCAGTAGCGGACCTCCGCCCGGATGTGGGGGAGCTTCGTGCCGCTCCGCTGGCCCCCCCCCGACTGGGCCTCGGCCGGGGAAGCGAGGGCGAGCCCGGCGGCCAGCGCCAGCGCGGCGGAGAGGAGGGAGGAGTCGGGGCGCGTCATTCCGGGAGTAGTCTCGCGCCGCAATGTCTCGGGTTGGTCACCCGTGGGACGTCGCCTCGTCGAGGACCGAGTCGTCCACGAAGATCGGGACGTCGCCCTGGACGGCGAGGGCGATGGCGTCGCTCGGGCGCGAGTCTATCTCCACGACGCGCCCGTCGAGGGCGACCACGAGCCTCGCGTAGAAGGTGTTGTCCTTGAGCGCGTTCACCACGATCCGGTCCAGGCGCCCTCCGAGGGCCTTGATCACGTTCCCGATGAGGTCGTGGGTGAGCGGCCGGGGGGAGGGCAGCTCCTTCACCCTCCGGTCGATCGCCGCCGCCTCGAAGATCCCGATCACGATCGGGAATTGCCGCGACCCGCCCTTCTCGCGCAGGAAGATGTATTGCTGGTCGCTCGTCTCCGAGATCACGATCTTGCTGAGCTGCATCGGCACGAGCGCCATGCGGATCTCGGACGCGTCGGGACGCGTTCGGGCCAGTCTAGGGGTTCCCATCCGGTGCCACAAGGGAGGGTGGGCGAGCGCTGGCGGGTTAGAATCGCCCCCAGGGCGATTCTATGCGCGACCTGCCGCTCCCCCCGTTCCCGGGCCGTTCGCCCGACGCGCACAAGGGGGACGTCGGGCGGATCCTCGTGCTCGCGGGCTCGCCGGGCTTCACCGGCGCCGCGGCGCTCGCCGCGGACAGCGCGATGCGAGCGGGCGCCGGGCTCGTGACCGTGGGGACCCCGGCGCGGTGCTGGGGGCCGCTCGCCTCGAGGCTCGTCGAACCGATGCCCCGCCCGCTCCCCGAGACGGCGGACGGGACCCTCGCGCTCTCCGGGCTCCCTGAGATCCGGGAGCTGGCCGCGCGCCACACGGTGCTCCTGGCGGGGCCCGGGCTCGGGCGCCATCCGGAGACCGGCCGCCTGGTGCGCGAGCTGCTCCCCGACCTCACGATCCCGGTCGTGGCGGACGCCGACGCCCTGACGGCGCTCGCGGAGGACCCGGGCCCCCTCGGCCGGCGACGCGGGGCGACGGTCCTCACCCCCCACCCGGGCGAGATGGCGCGGCTCCTCGGGGTCCCGGTCGCGGACGTCCAGGCGAACCGCGAGAGGGTCGCCGCCGAGTTCGCGGCGCGCTGGCGGCTCGTCGTGATCCTCAAGGGTCGCGGGACCGTCGTCACGGACGGGCGGGAGTCGTGGCAGAACCCCACGGGGAACGCGGGGATGGCCACGGCCGGTTCGGGGGACGTCCTGGCCGGCGTGCTCGCGGCGCTGCTCGGGCAGGGCGTGCCCCCGTTCCCCGCCGCGCGGCTCGCGGCCTTCCTGCACGGGGACGCCGGCGACCGGGCGCGCGAGGAGCTCGGGGAGGCCTCCCTCGTCGCGAGCGACCTGATCCGGCACCTGCCCGCCGCGATCCGCACGCACATCCAGAGGGTGAGGGGATGAGGGCGGCCGGGCTCCTCGCGCTGGGACTCGCCGCCTGTTCGGCGGCCCCGAGTCCCCCCGCTCCCGCGGCCCCCGCGGGCGAGGAGCGCCCGCGCCCGCCCGCGGTCCCGCTCCGGCAGAGGGCCGTGGCGCCCGCCGTCGAGACCCGGGTCCTCCGGCTCCTCGCGGCCCTCCGGGAGGGCGCCGAGGCGGGCCACGAGGAGAGGCCCGCCCAGGCGCTGGCCGAGTACGGCCCGCTCGCGGCGCCGGCGCTGGCGCGGGCGGTCTCCGGCGCGCCGCCCCGTGTGGCCGTGGTCCTCCTCGACCTCCTCGCGAGGACGGGCGAGGGGGACGCCGGAGCCGAGGCGGTTCCGCTGCTCCCCCACGAGGACTGGCGGGTGCGGGAGGCGGCGGCGCGTCTCCTCGAGCGCTCCCCCGATCCGGGGGCTCTCACCGGACTCGCGCTCCTCTCTCGGGACACCGTGGGCCGCGTCCGGATCGCGGCCGTGAGGGCGCTCGGGCGCCTCGGGGGCCCGGAGGCGGCCGGTCCCCTCGCCGACCTCGCCTCGGGTCCGCCCGGGGAGACGCGCGACGCCGCGCTCGAGGCGCTCGGGATGACGCCCGGGGTCGCGGCGGCTCGGGCGCTCGCCGCGCTCACGGCCTCGCCGGAACCGGACGTCGCCTCCCGGGCGGTCCGCTCGCTCGCCCGCGGCGCGCCGGAGTGGGGGGACGAGCCGGCCGCGGCGCTCCGCGACGTCCTGCGGCGGAGCGCCGAGCCCGAGCTGGCGCGCGCGGCGCTCCTCGGGCTCGCCCGCATGGGCGCCGCCCGCGGGCCGGAGGCCGCCGAGGTCGCGCGGGCGGCGGCGCGCGCGGTCGCCGAGGGGCGGGCGCCGCCGAAGCCCTCGGCCGAGCTCTTCGCCGCCCTGGGTCCCCTGGGTCTCGAGGCGATCCGGACGGCCCTCGAGGAGGTCTCGGGACCGAACCCGCGCGGCTCCGCGGCCCGGCTCGCGGCCCTGCTCGAGGAGATCCCCGGGGCGGACGTGGGGGCGGTCCTGCGCGAGTTCGCGGAGCGACCGGGTCCGCACGCGGAGATCGTCCGCGCGCTCGGGGACCGCCGGGAGGCCGGGACCGTGCCGCTCCTCGCGCGGCTCGCGGCCGGCGGCGGCGACGCCGCGGTGCCGGCGGTCCGGGCCCTGGGGCGGATCGGCGGCGACGCGGCGGCGGGCGCGCTCGCCGAGCGGCTCGCGCGCGACCCGAACCCC
>JAKEIC010000294.1 GCA_022614695.1 Planctomycetales bacterium
AGGCGCTCGAGCGCTTGGGCGGCTCCGCGCAGACCGAGGAGGCCGTGGACCGGGGGCTCGCGTGGCTCGCCCGGCACCAGTCCGAGGACGGGCGCTGGGGCTGCACCGAATTCCGGATGCAGTGCCCTGGCAGCGATCCCTGCTTCGGGGAGGGCGAGTCCGTGGGGCATACGCTCTACGACATCTCGACCACGGGACTGGCGGTCCTGGCGTTCCTCGGAGCGGGGAAGCTCCCCGGTGCCGGCGAGCACGGGGATGTCGTCCGGAAGGGGCTCGCCTTCCTCGCGGGCCGCGTGCGGAGCGACGGGGCGATCTACGGGGACCCGAGCGGCGAGAGCATGTACAACCAGGGCATCGGGACCTGGGCCCTCTGCGAGGGGGCGGGCCTCACTCGCGACCCGGAGCTGCTCTCGTCTGCCACGAGGGGGGTCGGGTACATCGCCCGGGCCCAGCGGAACGGGGGCGGATGGGACTACGGGGGCCCCTCCTACGTGACCGACCGCAACGACATGTCGGTCACTGGCTGGCAGGTGATGGCCCTCCGGTCGGCTGCGCTCGCGGGGATCCAGGTCCCCCCGGCCACTTGGCGGAAGGCGAAGGGATTTCTCCAGCGCGGGACCGCGCCGGACGGCTCGGTCGTCTACGCGGTCCAGGGAGGCTGGACGGGCGGGGGCCGGTGTTCCGGGAGCCTCGCCATGAGCGCCGTCGGCCTCATCTGCCGGATGTACCTCGGGGACGAGCCCGGATCCCGGGAACTCCTCCCGATCGTCCGGAGGATCTCTTCGGCCCCGCCTTGCTACGGGGAGCACACTATGCAGACGAGCTACTTCTGGTACTACGGCACGCTCGCGATGTTCCAGTGGGGGGGTCCGGAGTGGGAGGAGTGGAACCGCGGGCTGCGCGAGGCCCTGCTGCCGCTCCAGAGGGCGGGCGGGCACGTGGCGGGATCCTGGGACCCCTCCGACGGGTATGCCCGAACCGGGGGGCGGGTCTACTCCACCGCGCTCAACGTGCTGAACCTCGAGGTCTACTACCGCTACCTGCCCCTCTACCGCGACGTGCGTTCCGAGGTCGGCTCCGCCGCCCCGTCGCCGGCCGGAGAGACGCCCTCGGGTCCCGGGCTGGCGGCCGTCGGCGGGGCGGAACCGGCCGACCCGGCGCCGCACCCGGCGACGCCGCCCGCGCCGTCGCGTCTCGAGGAGGTCGAGAAGGCCGGTGCGCAGGAAGGCGCGGAAGGCCTCGGGTCCCTGCGGAGGGCCATGCGCGACGAGAATGCCATGGTCCGGTGGCAGGCGGCCCGCGGGCTGGCGAAGAGGCCCGAGGCGGAGGCGGTGTTGGATCTCGCGGCGGCGTTGCGGCGGGAGAAGGGACTCCTGCGCCGGGTGATCGCGGACCTGTTGGGGGAGAGGGGCGACCGGCTCGGGGCGCCGGTGCTGATCGAGGCGCTCTCGGACCCCGATGCGGAGGTCCAGCGCCGGGTGGTGCGGGCGCTCGAGAGGATCTCCGGGGAGAGCCACGGGACCGACACGGGCGCGTGGCGGGCCTGGCTCGCGAAGCCGAAGTAGCCCTCGGAGGCCCGGGGAACCGGGGAGGACCCCGGGGCGTTCCAGAGGTCGGGGGGTTGGCCGTTGCGCCGCGACCGCGCATGAGGGAGAGTGGGGCTGCATTGCACCCCGCGCCGGGCCCGGAGCTCTGTCCGTTCTGCGACGCGCCCATGCCCGGTGCCGGGGCGTGCGCGGCCTGCGGGGCACGGATCGCCTCGCCCGCGCGGGCCGAGGCGACCTCGGCGCTCATCGCCCTCCTGCGGCTCGGGCCGCCCGCGGCGGACGGGCAGCCCGCAGAGCCGGTCGCGCCGGGCCGGCGGCCGCGGCGCCTCCTCCCGGTCGTCCGGCGAGCCCCGAGCTGGGTCCTTTCCGCCGCCGCGCACGCGGCTCTCCTCCTCCTCCTCGCGCAGCTCGTCGTCATGATCCGGGAGGCCGACCCGCTCCACGCCGTCCGGGTGTCCCTGGGCGCGCCGCGCGCTCGCGAGGAGCCTGGGGAGCGCACGCCGGACCGGGAGGACGAGCCTTCGCCCGCCAAGGCCGAGACGCGCTCGGAGGCCGAGGCGACGGATCCCGGCCGGGTGCCGGACGCCCCGCCCCCGCCCGTCCCGGTCGCCGATCCGCCTCCCGAGCCGAGCCTCCCGACGGCAGCGCCCGCGGGGGCCTCGCCGACTCCGCCCGCGCCGCCGCCGAGGCCCAGCCCCTTCGCGGCCCGGACGGGTCCCGGTCGCGCGGAGGCCCTCACGCGACACGGCGGGTCGGCCGAGACCGAGCAGGCCGTGGACCGGGGCCTCGCCTGGCTCGCCGCCCACCAGTCCGAGGACGGCCGGTGGTCCTCCGGGCGGTTCTCGAAGGGGTGCCCCGTCGAGGACGACGGGGCCGGGAAGATCCAGTGCGCGTGCTGGGGCGAGGGCGTTCACGGGCACGACGTCGCCTACACCGGGCTCGCCGTGCTGTGCTTCCTCGGCGCGGGCCACGCGCCGGGCGAGGGGCCGTACACCCGGGAGGTCACCGCGGGTCTCGCGTTCCTGCTCGCGTCGCAGCAACCGGACGGGGCGGTCGGGGACCCGAACACCGGCTACCCGATGTACAACCACGGCATCGGGTCGCTCGCGATCTGCGAGGCGGCGGCCCTCACCCGCGACCCGCGGTTCCTGCGGGCCGCCGAGCTCGCGGTCCAGTACACCCTCCGGTGCCAGCAGGTGGGCGGCGGTTGGGACTACTACGGCTGGGCGAACGCCGGCCGGAACGACGTGTCGGTGAGCGGCTGGCAGGTCATGGCGCTGAAGTCGGCGCTCATCGCCGGGATCCCCGTCCCCGAGAGGCACTGGGCGGCGGCCTCGAAGTTCCTCAGGCGCATGACACGGAGCGACGGCGAGGTCCGGTACGCCGACCGGGGCTTCCAGGGGAGCGAGGGCAACGTCCGGCACGGGCCCGGGATGACCGCCGTCGGCCTCCTCTGCCGGCTCTACCTCGGCGAGAAGCCGGGGGACGCGGCCCTCGCCGCGAGCGCGAGGAGGATCGCGGCCGAGACGCCCTCCTGGCACCGCAGCACCGAGTCCAAGCTCCACACGGTCTACTACTGGTACTATGGGACCCTCGCGCTCTTCCAGTGGGGTGGCGAGCCCTGGGCCGACTGGAACCGGGAGCTGAAGAGCGCGCTGATCCCGAACCAGAGGAAGGACGGCCACGCGGCCGGCTCGTGGGACCCGGCCGAGTCGTGGCTCAGCCGCTTCGGCGGCCGGCTCTACGCCACGACGCTCAACATCCTGAACCTCGAGGTCTACTACCGCTACCTCCCCATCTACCGCGACCTCGGCGTCGAGCCCACGCCCGACCCGACGCTCATCCGGACCCCGGAGCAGGCGCTCGCCTCGGTGACCGCCGACTCCTCCGGGACCCGCTTCGCCGCGGTCCAGATGCTCGCCGCGACGGAGGGCGGCGAGGCCTTCAAGGCGCTCGAGAAATCCCTCGGGGACCCGAACTCGATGGTGCGCTGGCAGGCGGTGAAGGGCCTCGCGAAGCGGACGGAGCCGCGCGCGCTGGACCTCCTCGTGGAGGCCCTCCGCGCCGAAAAGGGTCTCCTGCGCCGCGTCCTCGTGGACGCCCTCGGCGAGCGGGGGGACCGCCGGGCCGTGCCGGCGCTGCTCGAGGCGCTGGCCGACGAGGACTCGGAGGTCCGGCGGAGGGCCGTGCGCGCACTCGAGAAGCTCTCGGGCGAGAGCCTCGGGGCCGAGACGGCGAAGTGGACCGCCTGGTGGCGGGAGGCGCCGAGGGCCCGGCGCTAGCTCCGCCGCCGCTCCCGCACCGTCTCCCCGATCTCCTCGAGGAGGACCGGCTTCTTCTTGTCGTACTTCGGCCGGCCGTAGTCGGTGAAAGCCTCGACGTCGAAGTCCTGGGTGCGGACGAAGGGGCGCGCGGCCATGCGCTCGTGGACGATCTGGTCCGTCGTCTTGAACTCGTCGGGCTTCCGGGCCCGGGGGCGGCGCCTCGGCTGCAGCGAGTCCTCGCGCAGGATGCAGTCGGAGGTGTCGGGCCGGCGGCGGCGCTCGTAGCCCTTGTCGAAGTTCTGGAGCTGGCTCCGGTCCACGGTCTCCTGGGAGTGGGCGCCGATGTGGGCGAGGTGCGCCTCGCGGAACCGGCGGTCCTTCTCGGCCCGCGGGAGGTCCGAGGCCCAGAGCCTCCCGAGGCCCTCGGCGAAGGCGAGCTCCTCGGCGAGGTCGTGGGTCTCCCAGTATCCCGGGAGGCAGTGGAGGACGACGCCGTCCGGCCCATCGGGGTAGAGCACGAAGAGCTGCATGTTGTGGGGACCCGCGCCGTTCGTGGTCCAGGCGGCCCCCTGGTCGGGGTCGTAGCGGCCCGAGCGGCCGGACCAGGGCTCCCCCGTGATGTCCCGCCAGCCGCAGACGAGACCGGTCCGGAGCTTCTCGAACGTCGGATCGGCCGAGAGCGCCACGGCCCTCAGCGACTGCCCCGCGCTTCACGTCGTCCCGTCGAGCCGCCCCAGCATGTTCATCCAGAAGACGGGCTTCCCCTCGCGGCGGCCGCGGGCGAGCGCGGCCTCGAGCGACGTCTCCCACCGGATCCGGGTCGTGAGCGCCTCGACCCGGCTCTCGACCTTGGCGGCCCCGGCCGCGAGCCCGCGGGTCCGGGCGGCGTACGCCCGGTCCCCCGGGTCGGCCGAGGCGACGGCGAGAGGCAGCAGCGCGAGCCCGAGGGCGAAGGCGATCGGTCGGTTCATGGCTTTCCCCCTTCACCGTCTGGAACACCTGGAAGGGAGGGAGGTTCCGCGGAGGGGGCGGTCGTCAGGGTCGTTCGGGCCTCCCTCGCGAGGCCGTACGCGGCGAGGAACCCCGTCACGTACGGGACGCTCTCCAGGAGACCGGCCAGGCCCAGGCCAAACGCGAGATCGGTGAATGAGGCGGGCCGGGTGAACGCCGGGAGGACGAAGAGGAGCGTGTGGAGCCCTACGAGCCAGGCCGCGAGCTTCGCGGATCGGATCCCCTGGCGGGCCCCGAGCCGGGGGGGACTCCTCAGGAGGAAGAACGCCGCCAGGCCGGGAACCGAAGCGATCGCCGCGATGTGGAGGGCCAGGAACGGCGCCTCGAGGATCGCCCGCGGGATCCGCTCGACCGTCTGGACCAGGTCCTGCGCGATCCCGGCGGCGCTGGTCGTGTCCCGGAACCCCTCGGCGACCCCGAAGGCGGCCGTGAGCAGGACGAGGAGCGCGGCCTCGATCCCCATCAGGCCGAGCGAGAGAACCACGACTCGGCGCAGCTTTGGCCGACCGCCCGCGAGCTCGAGGAGCGCGCCGGCCATCGCCAGCACCCCGCAGGCCGCGCCCGCCGAAGCCCGGTAGAGGACGAAGGTCCCGAGCAGCAGGAGGACCCCCGTGTCGCTCAGTCCGCGGAGCATCAGGCCCGAGATCGCCGCCGACCCGAGGGCGAGAGCCGCGAGCCCCGCGGCCGTCGCCGGCGCCGCGCCGAGGAGGCGCAGCTGCGCTCCGACCGCCACGGGCTCCCGGGCCAGGTCGTCTCTCACGGGCACCCGGGCTGGCGCGGGCCCGGTCCGGCGGGGGCTCCCCACCGCGCGCGCGCGAACAGAGCCGACGCGAGGACGGTCCCCCCGCCGATCGCGAGCATCGCGACGCCCGCGGCCGTGGCCCACGGGTTGCCCAGGTCCGCCACGAACGGGATCGAGACCGTGCCCTCCGCGAGGTGGCGCCAGCCTCGCCAGGCGAAGACCCCGCCCAGCGCGGCGAACGCCCCGCAGCCGATCAGCATCTCGACCCGCCGTCTCATCGGCCGAGCCACGCGCGGTCGAGGCGGCGGAAGGGGCTCTCGGGGAGGAAGCGCAGGCTCGCGGCCGACTCCTCCGCGGCGGGGAGGAGCTGGGCGTAACCCTGTCCCGTGTCGAACTTCCCCACGCGGCACGCGTACCGCCAGTGGATCCGCCACGGGCCGAGGCGGAACTCCAGCTCGAGGCTCCCGACGCCGTCTTTGTCGGTCCGCCACGTCCGTCCGGGGACGCCCCCTCGGGCCGTCTCCGCCTCGGAGACCACCCCACCCCCGGCCCTCGCCAGCTCGTGTGCCGGATTCGCGGTCCTGAGGACCGCCACGACGATCTCCGGGCTGGAGCGCGAATCGTAGGGCTGGGGCCGGTAGCGCCGGACGATCCCCTGGCCTCCGGGCATGTCGTAGGTCCCCTCGGGCTCGATCCCCCAGTCCCGCGGGAGCATGACGTGGACGAAAGGACGGTCCTCCGGGAACCGGAACGAGCGCTCGCCGACCGGGAGCAGCGGCGGGTCCCGCCGGGTGAAGAGGTCGGCGATGCCTACCGCGGCGAGGATTCCCAGGGGCAAGAGGAGCGCGGCGTTTCCCGGACGCCGAAGGGAGGCGACGGCGCCGGCGACGCCCGCGGCGGCGGCCGCCGTCCAGAGAACCGGCAGGCTCCGGTCGCCGGCGGCGAAGAGGAGCGCTGCACGCGCTCCCGCGACGACGATCCCCGCGGCGACGAGCACGCGGAGGACGCCGAGGACTCGCCCACTCACGCCCGTGGCGTCGTCGCCGCCGCCGCGACGGCCGCGGCCACCTCGCGGTCCTCGCCGGGCCGGAGGGTCCGGACGTCCAGGAGGACCGCCTCGTCCTTGCGCCGCGTGAACACGGGAGGCTCTCCCGCGCGCAGCCGGCGCGCCAGCTCGTCGGCCCCGACGCACGGGAGCGCGAGGCGCACGACGCTCGTGGGGATCTCCACGGTGGGGAGCGACCCCGAGCCCGGGCTCGAGACGTCGTCGGCGACCTCCGCCGAGGCGTCCGGGGCCGCGGCGCGGATCCGCCGCGCGAGGGCCGAGGCGCGCCGCCGGAGGGCCTTCCGGTCGGCCGTCAGCATCCCGAACACGGGCAACGCTTCCTGCAGCCGGTCGGGGTCGCGGTAGAGCCGCAGCGTGGCCTCGAGCGCCACCAGCGTCATCTTCCCGGGCCGCATGGCGCGGAAGAGCGGGTGGCCCCGCGCCTTCGCCACGAGGTCGGCCCGGCCGACGATCACGCCGGCCTGGGGGCCGCCGAGGAGCTTGTCCCCGCTGAAGCTCACCAGGTCCGCCCCGGTCGCGAGGCTCTCGCGCACGAGCGGCTCGCCCTTGAGTCCGTACGGCGCGAGGTCCACCAGGGCTCCCGAGCCGAGGTCGTCGGCCACGGGGATCCCGTGCTTGCGGCCGAGCGCGACGAGGTCGGCGAGGGGGACGTCGGAGGTGAAGCCCTCGATCCGGTAGTTGCTCGTATGGACCCGCAGCAGGAGCCCCGTCTCGGGGCCGATCGCCTTCTCGTAGTCCTTGAGATGGGTCCGGTTCGTGGCGCCCACCTCGCGGAGCCTCGCGCCCGACTCGGCCATCACCTCGGGGATGCGGAAGGAGCCCCCGATCTCGACGAGCTGTCCCCGCGAGACGATGGTCTCCTTCCCGCGCGACACGGCGGCGAGCATGATCATCGTGGCCGCGGCGTTGTTGTTCACCACCGTCCCCGACTCGGCCCCCGTCAGCTCGCGCAGCAGGTCCCGCACGGCGAACTCGCGCTCCCCGCGATCCCCCGACTCGCGGTCGGTCTCGAGGAGGCAATACCCCGGGAGCTCCGACGCGAGGGCCGCGAGGGCCGCCTCCGGGAGGACGGCCCGGCCGAGGCCCGTGTGGAGGACGACGCCGGTCGCGTTCACGACGCGGCAGAGCCGCGGCTTCCGGGCCGACTCCAGCCGGCGCCGCGCGCCCGCCAGCACCTCCGCGACGTCGGGCACGCGGGCCCCGTTGCCGCGGGAGGCGCGCAGCGTCACGCGCGCCGCGTCAATCTCGCGGCGGATCGCGTCGGCCGCCGGCTCCCGCCCGAAGCGCGCCACGAGCCCCGCCCCTTCGGCGGCCTCGAGGCTCTCGTCCACCCGGGGGAGCTGCCGCAGGAGCTCGCCGATCTCGGCCTCGCCTCCGGAAGGGCCCTTCCCGCGCGGCATGGCGGGGGATTGTAACCGGCCTTCAGTGTCCCTTCCGCCTCCAGAGGATCAGGACCGGGACCACGACGAGCACCGCGAGGGCCGCCGCGCCCACCGCCAGGGTCGCAGGGTCCCCCGTGACGAGCCCGTCCCCGGCCACGGCGAAGGCGAGGCAGTTGGGCACGATCCCGAGGGCCGTCGCGAGGAGGAATTGCGGGTAGGGGACCCTCCCGAGCCCGGCGACATAGTTGATCACGTCGCACGGGACCACCGGCACGAGGCGCATGGCGAAGACCCACCGGAACCCGTGGCGGCCGAGCGCCTCGTCCCAGCGCCGCAGCCGCGGTCCGAGCCGCGCCTCGACGAAGCCGCGCCCGAGCAGGCGGGCCAGGAGGAACGCCAGGTTCTCGCCGACCATCGCGCCAAAGTAGGTGTAGGCGGCCGACGGCAGCCCGAACGCGATCCCGCCCCCGAGGGAGATGATCCCGCGCGGGAAGAACGTGAAGGAGGCGAGCGAGAAGAGGGCCATGTAGACGAGAGGGCCCCACGTCCCCGCGCCGACGGCCAGGTCGCGGACGCTCCGGGGCGTGAGGGACCGCCAGGCTCCCGTCGCCGCGAGCGCGGCGACCGAGCCGGTCACGAGGAGGACCAGCGCGACGAAGCGTCGCGTCCCGCGGGGCCGGGCCGAGGGCGCCTCGGTTACCCCCCGCCCTGCCCCGATGCCTCCTGCCTCTTCTTCGTCCAGGCGATGAACTCCCGCTCGAACGGGTTCCCCGAGATCTGGACCTCGGTCGGGTCCTGGCCCATCTTCTGGTAGGCCTCGTACTGCTCGTTCGTCAAGAAGTTCCGGAAGGAGTCCGAGACGCCGGCCTTCACCTTGTTGATCCGGGTGACGTAGGTCTCGTCGGTCCCCGGGATCTTGTCCGTCATGAGCCGGCCGAAGAGGGCCATGACCTTCATGTAGGCCTGGGGAGCCTTCTCGGGGTCGCCGGAGGCGGCCGTGCTGTAGGCCTCGAACAGCTGCTCGCGGTAGTCCGTCCCGTCGGCGCCGCGGATCCCCAGCACCTCCAGGACGCCCTCCTGGCCCCGGAAGACCTCGCGAGTGACCGACTGCTGCTGGACGTCGTCGAGCTTGAGTTCCGCCGAGAACTCCTCGAGCGTGGGCTTCTTCTCCTGCTGGCGCTTGAGCGCCTGCATCTTCTCGTCCACGGTCGAGGCGACGAGCTGCTGGATCTTCGCCGGGTCCATCCCGTCCGCGCCCGCCCCGCCGCCGCGGGGAGCGGCGGGGAGCGGCAGCCCGGCGGCTCCCGAGACCTTCACCTCGAGACTGGCCGCGATCCGATGGGTCTCCTCGACCCTCTGGCGGGTCTCCTCTTCGCGGCTCGCGAGCGACGAGAGGCTGGCGGTGAGGCCGCGCGTCCTCTCCTCGAGATCCGAGGCGAGGCGCTCGTTCACCTTCTCGAGCTCGAGCACCCGCGCCGCGACCTCGGCGGGCGGCGGGAGCGGCCCGGAGGCCCCGCCCTCGGCGAGCCCCGACATCCCGGGCGCCGGGAGGAGCTGCCGCGACTCGAGCTCCCGTCGGAGCGCCCGGCTCTCCCAGACGGACACGCCCGCCACGGCGGAGGAGACGAGCGCCAGTCCCACGGCCACGACCGTCGCGGCTCGGCTCATCGGGGCTCCTTTCCCGGCCACGTGCTCCCGTTCCCGGGCCCGGTCCAGACCCGGGTCCCGGAGCCCGAATACACGGGCGGGAGGGATCGGGTTCTCCGCGCCGGCCCCGCCGCGAAGTCCTTTCCCGCGGGGGCCCCCGGCACCGCGACCGCGAGCCTGCGGGCGAAGACCCGGGTCCTGTCCTCGCGCGCGAGCCACGAGTCGCACAGGGCCTCGAGCGCGGTCGCCTCCGTCGCCTCCGCCGGCTGCCCGTTCACCGTCACGCGCAGCTTCGCCCCGGGGGACGCCCATCCCTCCGGGACGAAGCTCGAGAGGGCGCGGGCGCCGGTGGTCCTCACTGCGATCGGCCTCGCGGCCGGGTCCGCCGGGAAGTCCGCCTCGAGGGAGCACCCCTCCCCGGCGGTCTGGTCGGCGCGGATCCACCCGGCGAACCCGTGGGCCGCCGCGAGAGCCGTGTGGCGGACCGCGCGGGGGAGCTCGCGCCGCCGGCGGTCCTTCACGTACTCCGTCATCCGCGTGAAGAGATCCCGCGCGTTCTCGCCCCGCGGGATGTGCCCCGCGCCGGGGATCTCCCAGTACAGGTGCTCGGTCCCGAGCTCCTTCAGCCGCTCGGCGGTCCAGCGGTCGAACATCACGGGGACCGTCCGGTCCTTCTCGGGGTGTGCGAAGAAGATCGGGAGGCTCCGAGAGTTCTCGAGGAGGCGACGGAGGGAGTCGTTCCGGCCCCCCATCCCCTCGGCCGGCGAGATCCCGCCCGCCATCGGGGCGATCGCCGCGAAGCGGTCCCAGTGGCGGAGCCCCACGTTCCAGGACCCGAACCCGCCCATCGAGTACCCCGCCAGGAAGACACGGTCCTCGTCCACGTTGAAGCGCCTCTTCGCCTCCGCGAGCGCGAGCAGCGGGATCCCGCCCCTCTCGTAGGACCACCACTGCCGCGGCGAGAGCTTCCACAGCATGTCCCGGATGAACGGTTCGGCGTCGGGCGGGGCGGTGGCGGAGGGGCAGGCGAGGATCCACCCGAGGGTCTCGCAGATCTTCTGGAACCAACCGACCGCCTGGTCGGCGTTGCCTCCGAGGCCGTGGAGCCCGACGAGGAGCGGCCACTTCTTCGCCGGGTCGTAGCGAGGCGGGAGGAGGAAACGGCACTCGGTCTCCTGGTCGCCGCTCCCGACCCGGGCGGTGAGGCGGCCCTCCGCCGGGGCGAGGGGCCTTCCGGCGCGGAGCAACTTCGCCAGGAGCGCCGCGTCGGCGCCGGCGGACTCGAGCTGCCTCGCGGCCTCCGTGGGCGACGCCGCGCGGTCGAGGACGGCGAAGACCTCGGCCGCCCCCGGCTCTCCGCCGCGCGGGGTGCCCCGCGCGGCCCCGGGCGCGAGGGTCGCGGCGGCGATCAGCGCCGGGACCAGGGATCCCGCGAACCGGTTCATGCGCGCGTCTCCACGACCGCCCGGAAGGCCGCGACCGCCGCGACCCGTCTCGCCGCTTCCGCGCCGCTCCGGACGGCGCCCTCCATGGTCGCGGGCCAGCCCGTCCGCGTCCAGGCCCCGGCGAGGACGAGCCCCGCGATCGGGGTCTCGGCCGGCCGCCGGGCCGCCGCCGTCCCGGGCCGGGCCGAGAACGTGGCGCGCTTCTCGAGGACGACGCGGGACCAGAGGAGCCGCGCCCCCCGAGTGAGCGGGAGGATCCGGGCGAGCGCCTCCGTCGCGACGCGGACGGTGGCCTCCTTCCCGGCCGGCCCCTTTCCGGACAGCCACGGGGCTCGCGGGGCGGAGACGACGCACGAGAGGGAGCGGCCGGCCTCGGCGGGTCGCCCGAGCACCCGGCCCCGGTCGAAGACCCACTGGATGGGGGAGTCGAGGACCGCAGCGAACTCCCCGATCCCCCGGGGCCCCTCCGGAATCACCGGACGGTCGTACCCCAGGTGCACCCCGAGGATGGGCGAGGTGCCGAGCGTCGCCGGGCCCGCGAAGAAGGGGTCCTCCCGCCATGGCGCGGGGAGGAGGTCCGCGAGGTCCTCGGCGGGGACCGCGAGCACGACGGCGTCGGCGGGGAGGGTCTCGCCGCTCCCGAGCCTCACCCCGAGCGCGCGGTCCCCCTCGACGAGCACGCCGTCCACGCGGCGGTCCAGGCGCAGCTCCGTCCCCGGGCGGGCCGCGAGCCATGCGGCCGAGCGGTCGTGGACGAGCCTCGAGAGCCCGACGCGGGGGAGGCCCACGTCCGCAGCGCGAGGCCCCGCGAGCAGGCTCTCGGCGAACACCGTGAGGCAGAGCCCCGCCGACGCCTCGCGCGAGGGGAGGTTCACCGCCGCGAGGATGAACACGTCCCAGAACCTCCGGATCGCCCGCGGGGACTGGCCGTTCTGGCGGAGCCAGTCCTCGAAGGTGCGGTCGTCGAGGCGGTCGCGCTCCGCGGGGGCCATGGCGCGGATGCGCGCGCCCGCCCGGAGGACCCCGAGCCTCTCGCCGATCGAGAGCGGGTGGAAGCGCAGCAGCGAGGGCAGCAGGTGCAGCGGCGAGGGAAGCGGCAACGCGCGCAGGCGCGCCACGCCGCCGCGCCCGTCGAGGAACGGGATGTCGAGCCGGTCCTGGACCGTCACGTCCCGCTCCGCGCCGATCCGGCGGACGAGGTCGAGGAACGCGGTGCAGCACCGGAGGATCACGTGCTGGCCGTTGTCCACCTCGGGCCCCCCGGGACGGAGCGGGACGGACCAGGTCCGCCCCCCGAGGAAGGGCCGCCGCTCGCAGAGGGTGACGGCGGCCCCGCCTTCGGCGAGATGCACCGCGGCCGAGATCCCCGCGAGCCCCCCGCCGACCACGACGACGCGGGGGCGCCCGTCGCCCCCGGCTACCACGGGGCCCACGACCGGAGCCACCCTGTCGCGGCGGCCCGCGCCTTCGCGAGGCGCGAGAGGGTCACCCGCTCCCGGAAGACGTCGTAGCCGCGCCGCGCGATCTCCCGCAGGATCGCCCGGTAACCGCTCCGGAGCACCGCGGGGCAGACGCGGCTCCTCCGGGAGAGGAACCTCCCGAGCGGCCGGCTCCGCTCAAATTGCTCCTCGGCCCGCGCCGCCTCGAACTGGAGCAACGCGCGGAGGCGATCATCCAACACGCCTTGCCGCAGGTCTTCCTCCCGGGCGCCGAACCGGGCCAGGTCCTCGAGCGGAAGGTAGACCCGGTCCCGACCGAGGTCCTCCCGGACGTCCCGGAGGATATTCGTGAGCTGCATCGCGATCCCGAGGGCGACGGCAGGGGGCTCCGCCGCCGGGTCCTCGCAGCCGAAGAGCCGGAGGCAGAGGAGCCCCGGCGCCGCGGCCACCTTCTCGCAGTAGACGCGCAGCTCGTCGAACGTCCCGTAGCGCCGCCGGTCGAGGTCCATCTCCGCCCCCGCGATCATCTCGTCGAAGAGGCGGCGTGGGACCCGGTGCCGGTGCGCCACGTCGCCGAGGGGAAGGAAGAGCGGATCGGAGGCGCCCCCGTCGTAGCACCGGTCGAGGCCCGCCCGGAGGCGCGCGAGGCGCGCCCGCTTCTCGTCGGGGGCCGCCGGTCCGTCCACCGCGTCGTCGAGGGCCCGGTTGAAGGCGTACGCGACGCGGATGGCGCGACGGGTCCCGGCGGGGAGCAGGGCGAACGCCCACGCGAAGTTCGTCCCCGACCGGCGAGTCACCTCCTCGCAGTGCCGGTAGGCCGCCTCGAGCGCCGCCCCGTCCGCGCTCACGGCTGGATGGCTTTCCCGGCGAGGAAGCCGAGGGGGTCGCGGAACAGCAGCCCCGCCAGCGAGCCGAGCGCGATCCGCGCCTTCCGGCCCCGCGAGAGCGTCGGACGCCGGCGGAATACGTCGTAGCCGACCGCCTCGATCGCGTCGAGGATCGCCAGGCCGCCCCGGCTGAACAGGGCGATGTCCAGCCGCGCCCGTCCCTGCACGAGGTCGCGGAGGGGGAGCCCTTCCACGAAGAGGGCCCGGGCCCGGGCCACCTCGAACCGGAGCAGCGCGCGCCACCGGTCGTCCACGATGCCGCGGGCGATCTCCTCGGCCCCGTAGCCGAACCGTGCGAGGTCCTCGAGCGGGATGTACACGCGGCCCCTCCCCCAGTCCCCGCCGACATCCTGCCAGAAGTTCGCGAGCTGGAGCCCCGTGCAGGTGGCGTCGGAGAGCCGGACGCGCTCGGCGTCCCGATGGCCGAGCAGCGCGAGGACGAGCCTCCCGACCGGAGTGGCCGAGTCGTCGCAATAGTCGAGGAGGTCGGTATAGGTGGCGTAGCGCGTCGTCGTCTGGTCCCGCCGGTTGGCCCGGATGAGTCGTCGCAGGGGCTCCTCGGGCAGGCTGTGCTCCCGGAGCGTCGCCTGAAGCGCCCGCATCACGGGGTGCGCGGGGGTGCCCCGGAACGCGCGATCCAGGTCGCGCTCGAAGGCGTCGAGGAGAGCGGGACGCTCGGCGGGCGGTGCCTCGTCCCCGAGGTCGTCCACGGTGCGGCAGTAGGCGTAGAGCGCGTGGAAGTGCGGGCGGAGCCCGCGGGGCAGGAGCCACGAGACGACGGTGAAGTTCTCGTAGTGGTCGCGGGCCAGCCCCTCGGCGGCTGCGGCCGGGATCTCGGCGACCGCCGCGCCCATGCCCCGTTAGCGCGCGGCGGGCACCGCCGACGGGCGGCGGCTCCCCGAGAGGGGACGGCCCTTCAGGGCCGCCTTCACCTCCGCGACCACCGCGTCGAACGCGGCGGGCTCGGCGACGGCCAGGTCGGCGAGCACCTTCCGGTCCAGGGCGATCCCGGCGCGGCGCAGCCCCTCGACGAGGTGACGATACGGGATCCCGCGCGCGCGCGCGGCGGCGTTCAGCCGCATGATCCAGAGCGTCCGCAAGTTCCGGCGGCGCTGCTTCCGGTGGGTATAGGCCCACTTGCGGGAGCGCAGCACCGACTCGACCGCGGTCCGGTAGAGCTTGCTGCGCCCCCCCCAGTACCCCTTGGCCTCCTTCATGTACCGCTTCTTGCGGTGGTGCTTGGTGTATCCGCGGGGAACGCGCATGGTCGTCTCCTTCGGGAGCCCCTCCGTTACGAGCCGAGGATCCGGCGGGCGATGTAGGACTGGTTGTCGTGGACCGGGAGGTCCTTGCGGAGAGCCCGCCGCCGCCTCGGACTCTTGCCGGAGAGCAGGTGGCCCTTACCGGCCTTCCGCCGCAGCACCTTCCCGGTCGCCGTGATCTTGAAACGCTTCCGCGCGCCCCTCACGCTCTTCATCTTAGGCATCGGGGGGACCTCCCTGGGGGTCGTGGAGGGGGACGGAGACGGCCGCGGACCGGGGCGGGGCCCCGGGCAGGACGACCCCGGGACCCGGCGGGGGCGGCGGCGGTGAGGCCGGCGCCGGCTCGGAGCCCTTCTGCCCCTTGGGACGCGGCTTCGGGAGAAGCATCATGCTCATGCGCCTCCCGTCCATCACGGGCTCGCGCTCGACACGACTGAGGGGCGCCAGCTCCTGCACGACCTTGTCCAGGACGTTTCGCCCCAGCTCCGTGTGCGACCTTTCGCGGCCGCGGAACATGACGTGAACCACCACCTTGTCTCCATCCATGAGGAACTCGCGCGCCTTCTTCAGCTTCACCTCGAGGTCATGGGCGCTGGTCTTCGGCCGCACCCGCAGCTCCTTCATCCCGCCGCCCGTCTGCTTCTTCTTCTGCTGCTGTTCCTTCTTGCGCTGTTCGTACTTGTACTTCCCGAAGTCCATGATCTTGCAGACGGGGGGGCGGGCCCTCGGGGAGACCTCCACCAAGTCGAGCCCGGCCGTCTTCGCGCGGGTGAGGGCCTCGTCCGTCGCTACGACCCCGACCTGCTGTCCGTTCTCGTCTATGAGGCGGACCTCCCGGATCCGGATCATGTTGTTCACTCGGAAGCGGACGTTAGTGGATATGGTTCCCTCCGCCGGACCCCGCCGGCACGGCCTCGCGCCCCGTCGGACGGCGAC
>JAKEIC010000295.1 GCA_022614695.1 Planctomycetales bacterium
GACCTCGCGCGTGCCCTCCTCGATCCGCCGGTAGTTGCGGCCCGCCCCGGCGGCGTCGCGGACGAGGGGCATCTTGTCGAGGGGCGGGCGCGTCGCGAAGCTGAACCCGGCGAACCCCTCGCCGCCGAACCCGAACGTCTTCTCCCCGTGCCGCCCCTTCACTCCGAGGAACTTCACCCGGAGGACGTCGGGCGGCGCGACCGCGACCGCGAGGCGCACCTCCACCTCGCCCCCGTCCCAGCGCCGATCGAAGAGGACGTCCGCGGAGAACGACGTGCGCTTGAGCGCCTCCGTCGCGTCCCGCAGGAGCCCCGCCGTCCCCGCGGCCTCGGCTCCGCGCAGCGGGGAGTCCTCCCCCGCGAGCGCGACGGCCACGGCCGCCGCGGCGGCGAAGGGAAGGAGACCGGCGACGAGCCGGGACGTTCTCATCGGTCTTGAGGGGCTCGAGGGGCCCCGTTCTCCGCGGCCCGGGCCGCGAAGGCGGCCGCGAGCGAGCCGCCGGGGAGGCCGGCCGCCGCGTCTTCGCCGGCCGCCGCCAGCACGCCGTCCCAATCGGGACCCTCGGCGACCTCCAGCCGGGCCTCGCCCCGGAGCGGCGGCGGCGCGTCCGCGCGGCCGGACCCGAGGCCCCCGAGGGCAAGGACCAGGAGGATCGCCGCGGCCGCGGCCGCCGGGACCGTGATCCAGAGGAGCGGGGACGCCCCCTCGGCGACGTCGGCGAGGCGTGCCGGGAGCCGCCGCGCGCCGACCGAGGGCGGTGTGAGATCGCCGGGGGCGCGCGCGGGCAGCGCCCCGCGAAGGAGCGCCGCCGTCGAGCGGGCGGCCTCGGCGGCCGCCGAACACCCGGCGCAGCCCGCGACGTGGGCCGCCACCCCGGGCAGGGCCGCGAGGTCTCCGCCCGCCGCCGCGATCTCGATCCGGACCGTCCTGCAGTTCATCGTCTCACGATCCTCCATGCCTCTTCCGTATCTCCGCCAGGGGCCCCTCGAGCCTCTCGTGCGCCCGCGCGAGCCTCGACTTCACCGTCCCGATCGAGCACCGGAGCGCGGCCGCGATCTCGTCGTAGGCGAGGCCCCCCGCGTACCGGAGCGCGACCACCGTCCGGAGCTTCGGGGAGAGCCTCTCGACCTCCGCCCGGACGGCGCGGTTCCGCTCCTCGGCCTGCGCCTCCTCGTCGGGACCCGGGGCCGTCGAGACCCTCTCGATCGCCGCCGGGGGATCCCGGGGATCGCCCGCCTTCCCGGACCGCACCTGGCGCCGCCGCCACCGGTCTATCGCGAGGTTCACCGAGACCCGCGCGATCCACCCGCGGACCGTCACGCCGGGCGGGGTCCCGCGTCCCCCCGTGAGGAGGAGGAGGAAGACGTCCTGGAGGACGTCCGCGGCCTCCGCCTCGTCGCCGAGGACACGCGCCGCGACCCCGAACACGAGGTCCTTGTACCGCCCGAACAGCTCGGCGAGGGCCTCCTTGTCCCCCGAAATCGCCCGTCGGGCCAGCGGGAGGTCGGGGTCTTGTGGGGGGCCCCCCTCCGTATCTCTTGACGCGGCAAGGGGGGCGGATTGTTCCCTGGGCGGGGCTCGGAGGGAGGAGGGGGCCATGGGGGGGGCCGGGCGGGGGCGCATTATAGGACGCCCGGGTCAGCGCTCCCCGGAGAGCGGGTCTCGCCCGAGCATGCCCCGGCACTCCGAGAGGACTCGGTGGACGGCCGCCAGCTCGGGGTCGTCGGGCGGGGCGTAGCGGACGTACTCCTGAAAGGCCTCGGCCGCGCCCTTCCAGTTCCCTCTCTCCCGCCGGACCATCCCGAGGTTGCGGAGGGCCGTCAGGTATCCCGGCCGGAGGCGGACCGCTTCGGCGTAGTCCGCTTCGCCGCCCGGGAGGTCGCCCTGGGCCTCTCGCGCGGCGCCGCGGGCATTGCAGGCCTCGGGGTAGGCCCTCCGGCACCGGAGCGCGGCGTCGTAGTCCTCGATCGCGCGAGCGAAGTCCTTGTCGCCGTGGCGGAGGAGCCCCCGGTTCGTCCAGGCCTCGGGCAGCCCGGGGTCGAGCCGGATCGCCTCGTCGAGGTCATCGAGCGCCCCCGCCCGATCCCCGAGGGCCTCGCGAGCGTTGGAACGGTTCACGAGAGCTCGCGGCCACCCGGGTCGCAGCTTGAGCGCACGATCGTGGTCCTCGAAGGCGGCCCGATGATCGCCCAGCGCTTGCCAGGCGGATCCGCGCTCGTCCAGGGTATCGGCCTCGTCCCAGGGTTCGGGCTTGGTTCCGAGTGCGGAGGTGAGGTCCTCGATAGCCCCCCGCGCGTCGCCGGCGACGCTCCGGGACCTCCCCCGGGAGTGGAGGGCGAGGTACAGGCCGGGCTCGAGGCGGAGGGCCTCGTCGAGCAGTGCGCGAGACTCCGAAAGCCGTCCCTCCCGCCGCAGGAGCTCGGAGCGTCCGAGGAGCACGAACGGCGACCCCGGATCCAGCGCCGAGATCGCCTCGATGTCAGCCTCGGCGGCCGGGTAGTTCTGCTGATCGATTCTCGCGATCGCGCGGTCGGCGAGGATCCGAGTGTCCGTGGGGTCGAGCTCGAGTGCGCGCGTGTACTCCGTCTCGGCGAGGGCCGGGTCGCCGATCCGGGAGGCGCAGGCCGCCCTCATCCGATGGAGGAGGACGTGCCGGAATCCCTCCGCGAACAGTCCCTCGCTTTCCCGGATGACCACGCCCGGATCGGGGATTTGGTCGTTGTACGCGAGGTAGGCCCGCAGGAACCCCGCCTCCCAGCCCTCGATCCCCGCGAGCGCCTCGCGGGCGGCGGCCCAGTCGCCGCCAATCTCGTGCAGCGCCCCTTGAGCGATGCGACCCTCCCGACCGCCCTCCCTCACGAGCTGTTCGAGGTCCGGGCGGGCCTGCTCGACGTCCTGGGGGCCGGTGAACCGGAAGAGGGCCTCGAGGGCTCGGTAGAGCCGCGCCTTCGATCGGCCGGGCTCCTCGGCGAGGACGCGGTCCCACTCGGCCCGAGCCGCCGCCCCGTCGCGCAGGATCCAGAGGACGCACCCGCGGCGGACCCGCCACTCCCGCTCGTCGGGCGCGAGCTCCAGGGCCTGCCGCAGGAGCTCGGCCGCGCCCCGCGGGTCGGCGGAGCGCGTGGCCCAGCCGCGGGCCGCGAGACCGGCGGCCCGGTCGGCGGTCGAGGTCGGGGCCGGCGCCGGCGCGGGCGGCAGCTTCCGGGCACGGACGAGCACGCCCGCTCCGACCCCGACGGCTGCCAGGATCGCGCTCGCCGCCAGCCACGCCGCGTTCGAGCGCCTCCTGCGCGCGAGAGGCCTCTCCCCCCGCAGCACCCGATCTAGGTCGTCCCGGACCGCCGAGGCGTCGCGGGGCCGGGCGGCCGCGGCCTTGCCGAGGCAGGCTCGTACGAGGGTCTCCAGGCCCCCCGGAAGGTCGGGCCGCTCTCGCCTCAGGGCCGGCGGCTCCGTGAGCAGCGCCTTTCCCACGACGGCCGCCGGGGAGTCGCCCTCGAACGGCGGCCTTCCGGCGAGCATCTGCCAGAGCACGCACCCGAGCGCCCACACGTCCGTGGCCGGGGAGAGGGACGAGAGGTCGCCGCGCGCCTGCTCGGGGCTCATGTAGGCGGGAGTCCCGAGCGCGACGCCGGTGCGGGTGAGGCGGGACCCGGTGGCGGTGGCCTTGGCGAGGCCGAAGTCGGTGAGGAATGCGCGGACTGTCATGTCCCCGGTCCCCAGGGGCCGGCGCGCCAGTGTAAGAGGCTCCGGAGGGCACGGATAGAATCCCCCCTCGCCGTGTCCTCGCGCGTGGCCGTCCTCGCGACTCTCCTCCTCGCGGGGGCGTGCGGGGGGCGAGGCGGAAACGCTCAGGCGGGGGACCCCGCGCCCGCCGCGCCGGAAGATTCTCTCCCGCCATCCATCGCGGCGTCCTGGGGAGAGCTGCGCCGCCTCTCGCGGACGATCCTTGAGGGGCCGATCCCGCCGGATGCTCTCCGCCGCCTGGCGGAGCGCCTGGAAAACCCCGATCTCCCGGCCGATGAGCGGGTTCGGCTGCTCGGACTCTTGGCGCCGGGGGTGAGCCGGTCGGTCCGATTCTCCGCCGATACAGAGCTCCGGAGGGTCACAGCGACCCTGAAGGAACCGGCGGAGAAGGACCCGGCCGTCGCCCCGGCCCTCGCACGGGCGCTGCTCGCGGAGCCCATGGCCGGGGTCCGCAGCCGGCTGGCCGCGGTCCTAGCCGAGATCCGGCCGGCATTCCCCGCGGCGGGGGACGCGGCCGCGCGGGAGATCCTCCTCGCGGCGGCTGCGGACAAGTCCTCCACCGCATCGCTTCGTCGGGATGCGGTCCGGGCGCTAGGCCCGGCCGGCACGGAGGCGGACGAGCGAGCCCTCGCGGACCTCCTGGGCGACTCGGACGCGCTGCTGCGGGTCGAGGCCCTGAGATCCCTGGCAGGGCGCGCCGGCCTCGTCGGGACCGCCCGATCCGCGCTCGAGCGAGCCGCCGAGGGGGATCCCGAGGCTCAGGTCCGCGCCTCCGCCCTCACGTCGCTCGCGGGCTCGGTCCCGGACGGAAAGGCGCGCGCGCTGCTCCTCGAGAGGCTCTCGGCAGACAAGGACGCCTCGGTGAAGCACGCCGCCGCGTCCGCCCTCTGGGAGGTCCCGTTCGACTCGGACGCGATCCGGGGGCTGGCTGACGTACGCGCCGCGGAGGCAGACCCGACCGTCCGCGCCGCCGTGGTGGAACTGCTCGGGTTCCAGACGCTCCCGGCAGCCCGCGACGCCCTCCGCGAGGCGGCGCGCTCGGACCCGGAGGAGTCCGTCCGGGCCCGGGCGAAGGAACTCGCGGAGGCGCCGCGCCGTTAGGCTCTGTCTGGCAATCCCATGCCTACTGCGGCGCGCCATCCCCGTCGCCCGACTTCGTTACTCCTCCTCGGCGTACCTCTCCGTTGGTACGCCTTCGTCGTCGCGCCTCACCTCAGGATTCCTCAATCCCGGATCGCGGCCCGCCGAGATCCCCCCGGTGCGGCCGATCCGCGCGTGTTACAATGCCCCCAAGTTCTCCGCCTCCTATGACCCATGGGGTCCATGGGGTCCGTGGGGACGGGAGAACCTGGGCCCATGCACGAATCCTACTGGGGCTTCCGTGAGCGGCCTTTCCAGAACACCCCGGACCCCCGGTTCCTCTACTACTCCCCGGCCCACGAAGAGGCCCTCGTCCGCCTCCTCTACTCGATCAGCGAGGGCAAGGGCCTCGCGGTCCTCACGGGGGACGTGGGGACGGGCAAGACCCTCCTCTGCCGCGTCTTCCGGAAGGAGCTCACGGACCGGGGCTACGGGGTGGCCTACCTCGTGAACCCGGACCTCTCGCCCGAGGACCTGCTGCGCGCGATCCTCGTCGAGCTGGACGCGGCGGCGCCGGCCGGCGCGAGCAAGGGCGACCTCTGGCGGGCGCTCCACGACCACGTCGGGGCACGCGACGGCGCGGGGCGCGAGGCGGTCGTGATCCTGGACGAGGCGCAAGCGATCTCGGACCCGCGCACCCTCGAGGAGATCCGGCTCCTCCTGAACCTCGTCCGCGACGACCGGTTCCTCGTGCCCGTCGTCCTCGTCGGGCAGCCGGAGCTCACGCCGAGGATCCAGAGATTCCCGGCGCTCCGGCAGCGGGTCGGGGTGGCGTGCCAGCTGCGGCCGCTCACGCGGGACGAGACGACCGACTACCTCGCCCACCGACTCGAGGTGGCCGGCGGATCGGCGGACCTCTTCGACCCGGGAGCCGTGGACCTCCTCCACGCGGCCTCCCGCGGGACTCCCCGGGAAGTGAACACGATCGCGG
Source organism: Planctomycetales bacterium (assembly GCA_022614695.1). Lineage (GTDB taxonomy): Bacteria > Planctomycetota > JAKEIC01 > JAKEIC01 > JAKEIC01 > JAKEIC01. Next base: position 5,816 of record JAKEIC010000295.1, read on the forward strand.
ATCTCGCCCTGCTCGTGGGCTGCGGCGAGGGAGCGGCCCGGATCACGGCGGAGGTGATGCAGAGGGCCGTGGGCGAAATGGCGACGGCGGGAGCGCCCGGGAGGGCGTGATGGGCGACGCCGACGCGCGCGCACGGGTCGAAGCGGCCGCGGCGAGGCTCGTTTCCGCGGCGCCGGCACGCGAGGGCGAGAGGAGGCCCCGCGGGAGACCTGGGGAAGCGCTCCAGGCCGCGCTCGCGGCGGTGCCCGTCCGGACGCCCCCGCCCCGGCGAGGCCCCCGGACCTCGGCTCCCGTCGAGACGGCCCCGGAGACTGCCCTCGGCGCGCCGCCGATCCTCCCCCTCACCTGGTCGCCGCCAACCGCCGGGGGCGCCGCGCAGGAGGCGAGCCGCCCGGCTCCGGCCCCTCGGCCGCTCTCGCGGCCCGCCCCGGGCCGCGGCCGGGGGGGAGCGCCCCGGAAGATCCTCTCCCTCTCGGAGCTGGGCGGGTTCCGGGCCGAGGACTACCTGGGGACCCTCTTCCCCCGCGACGCGTGGGACGAGGCTTCCGAGCCGCCGCCGCCCGCGCGGCCGATCGAGTCACCGGCGTTCGCCCCGCCTCCCGCGGAGGGGCTCCCCGAGCCCCGGCCGAGGCCGCTCTCGACTCGCGCACAGGCGCCTCCCGCCCCTCCGCCGCAGCCGCCCCCAGCCCCGGCCCCGCCTCCGGAGCACGTGACGAAGATCCACGCCGCCCTTTCGACCCTCCTCGACGCGGACGGGGAGAAGGACACCGTGGCCTTCGCGGCGCGGCCGGCGGCGCGGCCGGCGCCCCCCCCGCCGCCCCCGCCGGCCCCCGTCGCGGCCCCTGCGGCGGCCAAGAACCCGGCCACCCCCGCCGCCAAGCCGCAGGAACGGCCCACGAGCGCCACGCTCCTGGTCAAACCGGCGCCCGCCCCGGCGCGACCCCCATCGCCGCCGCCCGCGCCCGCGACGGCCCCGCCGCGGCCGGGCCCGTCGCGGCCGGAACCCCCGCCGAGGCCCCGGGGGGGGACCACGATCCAGATCCCCGAGGAGGAGATCCCGAAGAAGCCCCCCGCCGGCAAGCCGGTGCCCGCCGCGGCGGCTCTCCCGAAGGGCGCCGAGGACGACACCAACGAGTTCGAGAGGCTCCTCGAGGCCCGGCTCCGGTCGGGCAAACCGGGGGTCACGGCCGTCGTGTCTAGGGCGATGACCGGTCCGATGACCGGGCCGGCGACGCCCGCCCCGGCCCCAAAGCGGCCGCCCTCCTCCGCTCCCACCGCGCCGGAAGCGCCGAAGCTCTTCTCGCCCGAGGCCCCCGCCTCCCCCGGCGGAGCCCCCCCCGACGCCGGGCTCCCCGAGTTCGTCTCGAAGATCCTCGAGTCGCTCGACTCGATGATCGAGGACCCGGAGCTCCTCCCCGAGACGCGGTCCGTCCGGAAGGCGGACAAGCGCCCGACCGAGGCCATCGTCGCCTCGGAGGTCGAGGGCGCCGGCCGCAACGAACGCGAGACGGGCGCCTTCGAGGAGGCGACCGGCAAGAAGAAGGGCGAGACCGACGTCCGCGCGAAGAAGGAGACGGGCGAGTTCGAGGAGGGGAAGAAGAAGCCCTCCTCGGAGACCGACCGGCGCAAGATCAGCGCGGAGGAGCTGGACGCGCTGAACAAGCTGTTCGAGGAGTAAGCCCTCGCGGGCCGCCCCGCATTGACTCCCCGCCCCGGCCCGCTATCATCCCCGCCCTCCGATGATCACGGCCACGCTCGACCACACCTGGGTCGCGAAGAAGAACGAGGTCCCCCACCGCTGGTGGATCGTGGACGCCAAGGGGAAGGTGCTGGGCCGGCTCGCGACGCGCGTGGCGATGGTCCTCCAGGGTAAGCACAGGCCCACGTACACCGACAACGTGGACACGGGGGACTGCGTCGTCGTCGTGAACGCCGGGGGCGTCGAGCTCACGCGCAAGAAGCCCGAGAAGAAGATCTACCGCTACCACACCTACTGGATCGGCGGCCTGAAGGAGATCCCGTTCAAGGACCTCATGGCCCGCCACCCGGAGAAGGTGGTCCGGCTCGCGATCAAGAGGATGCTCCCGAAGTCGAAGCTCGGTCGCCAGATGATCAAGAAGCTCAAGATCTATCCGGGGGCGGAGCACCCGCACTCGGCCCAGAGGCCGGAGCCCCTGGCGGTCTAGGAGGGATCGTGGCGGAAGAGAAGAAGGCGGCGGAGGCGACCCCGGCGGCCCCGGCCGAGAGCCCCGCCCCGCCCGCGCCCGAGGCAGCCCCTGCGGCGGCGGCTCCGGCGGCAGAGGCGCCGGCCGAGGCGGCCCCGGCCGTCGCGCCCGCCCCGCCCGCGCCCGCCCCGGCCCCCGGCCCCGCCCCGTTCCCCGCCGTCGCGGTGAAGTACGGCTACATCTGGGGGACGGGCCGGCGCAAGACCGCCGTCGCCCGCGTGCGGATCCGGCCGGGGGACGGCGCGATCACCGTGAACGGCCGGCCTATGGACCAGTACTTCGTGAACATCCGCGAGCGCGAGATCGCGACCTCGGCGCTCCGGGCGACGGAGGCGCTGGGCCGCTACGACGTCTTCGTGAACGCTGCCGGCGGGGGACCGATCGGTCAGGCGTACGCGACCGCTCTCGGGACCGCCCGGGCGCTCAAGCTCGCCGACACGGCGTTCGAGCCGAAGCTCCGCGAGAACGGCCTCCTCACCCGAGACTCGCGGATGAAGGAGCGGAAGAAGTACGGCCGGCGCGGGGCGCGGCGGTCCTTCCAGTTCAGCAAGCGGTGATCCTCCCGGGGCGCGAGGACGGATTCGCGCTGTTCGTGGGCGAGAGGGCCCGCGCGCTCGAGATCGTCTCGGCGCTCCGCGGGGGCGGGATCGCGGGCGAGATATCGGGAACCGTCGCCGCGTTCGACGCGCCGGCGGGGTTCACGCGCTCGCCCGGCGCGGTCGAGGTGCGCGTTCCGCCCGAGGACGCGGAGCAGGCGCTCGCGGTCCTCCAGGCGGCGGGGCTGGCGGAGTAGGCTGCGACGCAGAAGTGCCCCTCGGTCCCGCGGCAGGAGCTATCCTGCGGGGTTGTGGGGCCGACGGCAGACCCAGGCGAAGAGCCCGGGAGGGAGAGTGGCTGGGAGCTGACGGTGGTCACGGCGAATCTGGTGGGCGGCACGGTGGCGCTAGGGACGAGCGGACTCGCTCTTTCCTCGCTTCTCGTGAATGGACTCGAGTGGCCGTGCGGCCTCATCATGTGCAATCTCGGCGTGGCGGCTCCCATGACCTCCCCGGTGTGCGAGCATCCAGGGACACTCGTCTTCGTCCTCCTCCTGATTCCCGTGGGGATTGCCATGATCCTGTCTGGGTGGCGACTGAGGATCTCTGCCGGGAGTTCGGATTCCGGCGCGCCCAGGATCAGAGCGGCCTTCGTGGCCTCCCTCGCCGCGGCGCTGCCGGGCTGCGCGTACCTGTTTGGCGTGCGCGAGATGTCTCCCGGGACGCTTCCGTTCGTGCTCGAAGAGGCCCTCGGGTTCGGAACCTACCCTCATTCGGTGTCCGGTGATGGCACCCTGATGGCCCAGGGGTGGCAACCACCGTGGTGGGTCTACGAGATCCCGCTATGCGCTCCGTTGCCGGTCGTGTTGGTGAACGGGCTGCTGCTTCTTCGCGCCAATCCCGTCCGGAGGGGCGGACGCTCCGGCAGCTGTCCGTGAGGCCCGACGGGCAGGCACGGCGGCCCCGCCGCTGGCCCGGACGTCATCGGGGAAGTGCTGCCAGGTCCGGCTCGACGAAGGCGGCCTACGCCTCCGGGGACGTGATTCGGGAGCGGGAGTAGAAGCACCGGAGGAGGGTCCGGTGGCCGAGGTGCGGCTGCTGGGCGAGGAACTCCGCCGAGTCCGCGCCCGGCCCCTGCTCCCGGATCGTGACCGCGACGATCCGCAGCCAGGCGTGTGTGATCGTCTCGTGGTAGCCCATGAGGGGACCTTCGGGGACGCGGTTCGCCGCGTTGTAGGCCCGGAGGTGCTCCCGGAACCGTGCGACGGCCTCGTCGAACGGAAGGCGGCAGAGGTAGCACCAGGCGACCCGGACGTGGGTCGTGTGCCGCCACTCCGTGAAGGGCAGCGTCCGGGCCTCGAACGCGGCGATCAGCGAGTCGTCGTCCACGCTCGCGGGGGATGGGGGCCCCCCCCGTGAGAGGAACGACCTCCGGGCGCCGGGAGTTTGTCCTCGCCGCTAGAATCTCCCCCCCATGCTCCTCACGTCCCGCTGGGCCATCCCGCTGCCAGGGTTCCTGTGGCGGGGGGCGCACGTCGCCTGGTCCGGGCCGCGGTTCCGGGCGGCCCGCCACGGGCCGGTCCCCGGGAGCGAGACCGAGGCGCCTCGCGACCTCGGAGACGTGCTCCTGCTCCCCGGGCTCGTGAACGCGCACGCGCACCTCGAACTCACGTCGTTCCGCGGGGCCGTGCCCTACGGCGAGGGCTTCAGCGACTGGATCTGGCGGCTCACGATGCGGAAGCGCGAGACGACGGAGGCGGAGTGGAGGGCGTCGGCGCGAGAGGCCGTGGAGCAGAGTGTGGCGGCGGGGACCGCGGCGATCGGGGACGTCCTCTCGGTGGACGCGCTCGCGGGGCCCCTCTGCGGCTCGGGCCTGCGCGGGGTCCTCGTCCTCGAGACCCTGGGCGCCTCGCCGGATCGCGCCACGGCCGCGGCCGGGCTCCTCCCCGCCCGCCTCGCGGCGGGTGACGCGACCCCGGGGAGCCTCGCGATCGGCCTCTCGCCCCACTCGCCCTACGCGGCGGGGCCGGAGCTGCTCGCGGCGGCGCGGGACCTCGCGGCGCGGGAGGGCCGGCGCCTCGCGATCCACGTGGGGGAGACGGAGGACGAGGTGCGTTTCTGCGTCTCGGGCGACGGACCCGTCGCGGAGAGGATGCGCCGGTTCGGCGTCGAGCCGGCCACGATCCCCCCGCCCCGCCAGCATCCGGTCCTCTACCTCCGAGCCCTCGGCCTCCTCGGACCCCGGACCCTCTGTATCCACGGGAACTTCCTGGACGAGGAGGAGCTGGACGCGATCGCGCGGAGCGGCGCGGCGGTCGCCTACTGCCCCCGGAGTCACGCCTTCTTCGGCCATCCGCCCCACCCGGTGAAGGAGCTACGGGCCCGCGGCATCCCCGTCGCGCTCGGGACGGACAGCCTCGCGAGCAACGAGACGCTCTCGATCTTGGATGAGATGCGTTTCCTCGCGCGGTCGAGGTCCGACCTCGGCCCGAAGGAGATCCTCGAGATGGCCACGCGCGACGGCGCGAGGGCCCTCGGCATCGGCGCGGGGATCCTGGACCCGGGCGCCCCGGCCGACTTGACGGCCGTCGCCCTCCCCGCCTCCGGCGGCGGCGACCCGCTCGAGCGCCTCCTCGCCGGGGAGGGCGAGGTGGTCCTCACCGTCGCCGGCGGCCGCGTGCTGCACGACCCGAGGGGAGTGGCCGTCGGCGCCGCACCCGCGGGGTAAAATCGCTCCCGGGGTGACCGAGTGAGGCTGCGCGCGCTCCCGGCCGCGGCGTTCCTGGTCCTCGCGTTCCTCCTCGCGGCGGCCCTTCTCCGGTCGCCGACGGCCCTCGAGGCGCCGGCGGGGAGCGCACTCGGCGCCCCGTCGCCCCCCGCCGCCGCGCCGCTCGCCGACCCCGGCCCGCCCGCCGCCCCGCTCGGGATCGCGCGGATCGTCACGGAGGAGCACCCGGACTTCGCGCGGGAGCTGGCGGAGGTGATCGCGGGGGAGCTCGCGCCCGGCGTGGTCCGCCGCGGAGAGCCGCTCGACGATCAGGCCCGGGAGCAAGGGCTGTCGCTCGGGAGGCCCCCCCTGGAGAGGGTCCCGGGGATTGTCGTGAACGACCTCGGGGAACCCGTTCGCTTCGCGCGGGTGAGCGCTCGAGAGCAGTCCTTGGGCGAGTGGGCTGCCGGTGACTTCCGCCTCAAGACGGACGAGCGTGGGGTATTCGCCCTACCCGCCCCGCCTGGGGAGGGTTGGAAGCTCAAGCCCAGCGCCCCCGGTTACTCGGAGCACTTCTCGAAGCCCCTGCTCTGGCGTTCGGGCGACCCGCCCCCGCGTTTGGTCCTGGAACGGCCGGGAATCATCCGAGGGCGGATCGCCTTCGAGGAGTTCCGGGATGGGGGCGACGAGCGACCCGTCTCCTACTGCTTGGAGAGGAAGGGTTGGGACTGGCCGCTCTGTCAGTCCCATAGGAACTCCAACCGAGCGTTTCGGTTCCTAGTCCCTGCCGGTCCATACGTCCTGACGATCGGGGCCCGCGGGGCGGCCCGGGGAGGTCCGTTGGAGGTTCGTCTCGATCCGGGGGAAGACAGGGACCTGGGGACGATCGTCCTGGGCGCCGGAGGCACGCTCCGGGTCACCGTCCGGGGACCCGACGGCGGGCCGCCGGGCCCGGTCACGGTCGTGGCCGTTCCGATAGCGTCGAACCACATGACGGCCTGGTCGGAGATGCGCCCGCGCCTGGGGCACGAGGAGGACTCCGCGACCTTCGAGTTCCAAGTTCCGCCCGAGGAGGAGTTCGAGATCCGGGTCCTCCCGCACCGATACCCCTCTTCCGTGCATCCCGTGGGTGCGGTGAGGAGGTCGGAGGTCAAGCTTGTGGAATTGCGCTCGCCCCGAGGGGGTGACTTACCGCTACGGGTCTTGGACCCTGACGGGCGGCCCGTAGACAGCTGCGGGGTACAGTTGAGGGACGACGACGACTTCCACGGACCGCACGGGCTGGCCGTCTACTCTGGGTCGTCCGGGTTGATGATGTTCGGACGTCAAACTTGGGTGACGGACGCGCAGGGGCGAATCCTCCTGAAGGCTCGGCGCACGGGACGCTGGGAGCTGAGTGGGACACGCGAGGGGAAGCGATTCCAGCACGGGTTCGATCTGGGCGACGGCCCTCTGACCTGGGTCCGCCTCGGCCAGGTCGAGGTCCGCGAGGGCGAGAACCCCGAGGTCGTGCTCACCTGGCCCGAGGGGCGGTGAGTCCGGGCCCTCCTCGGGCGGATGGGGAGGGCTCGCTCAGCTCCGCCGGGGCGGCCGCCGGCTGTGGCCTCGCTCGCCGCCCGAGAGGGGTAGCGGCATGGGACGGAGTTCCCGCCGCAGGGGGTCGAGGGAGAGGCCGAGGGCCTCGAGCGTGAGCGTACCGAGGAGGTTCGAGTCGCCTGAGTCCCCGAAGAGGACGTCGGCCCCGCCGCTGCGACGCTTGTATCGGAAGTGCGCCGTCCCCTTCTTCCGAACGATCTTCTCGCCGTTCGCAAGCCGGAACTCCTGCTCGGCGAACGGGACGATTCCCAGCCGGTTCAGGACGGCCTGCGGTAGGACCGAGAAGTAGGCGCCCGAATCCACGAGGCACTCGACCGACTCGGTCTTCCTCGGCCTCGCGGGGTTCCCGACGAAGACCGTGAGAAACGTGAGACCCACGACGGCATTCTACGCCTCGCGGGTGAACCTGGCACCATCGTCCCCGGTTTGACTTCCCGGCGGACCGTCCCGAGAATCCGCCGCCCCGATGCTCGACCTCAAGTTCGTCCTCGAGAACCTCGACCGCGTGCGCGCGGGGGTGGCGGCGAAGAACGTCCGCGTGGACCTCGCCCCGATCGCGCCCCTCGCCGAGAAGCGGAAGGTGGCGACGAGCGAGGGCGACAAGCTGCGGGCCGACCGGAACGCGATCTCCGAGGAGGTCGGGAAGCGGAAGAAGGCGAGGGAGGACGCGGCCGACCTCATGGCCCAGTCCACGGCGCTCGGGGAGAAGATCGCGGCGCTCGAGAAGGAGGTCGCCGCGGCCGAGGAGAGGATCCGCGAGATCCTCCTCTACGTCCCGAACCTCGCCGACCCCGACGTCCCGGTCGCGGCCGACGAGTCGGGGAACAGGATCGTCGCGACCTGGGGCGAGAAGCCGAAGATCGAGAAGCCCCGGGCCCACTGGGAGATCGCCGAGATACTCCGGCTCCTCGACCTCGAGCGCGGGGCGAAGGTCTCGGGGGCGGACTTCCCCCTCTACATCGGGCTCGGCGCGCGGCTCGAGCGGGCGCTCCTCCAGTTCATGCTCGACCTCCAGACTCGCGAGCACGGCTACACGGAGGTCTATCCCCCGTTCGTCGCCAACCGCGCCGCCATGGTCGGCTCGGGCCAGCTCCCGAAGTTCGCCGACCAGATGTACAAGATCGAGGGCGACGACCTCTTCCTGATCCCCACCGCCGAGATCCCCCTCACGAACATGCACGCGGGGGAGATCCTGCCGGCGGCGGAACTCCCCAAGCGCTACACGGCCTTCACGGCGTGCTGGCGCCGCGAAGCCGGCGCGGCGGGACGGGAGACGCGGGGCATCACGAGGGTCCACCAGTTCAACAAGGTGGAACTCATGACCTACAGCGCCCCCGAGGACTCGCCGAAGGAGCTGGAGAAGATCCGCCACGACGCCGAGGAGGTCCTGCGCCGGCTCGCGCTCCACTACCAGGTGAAGCTCCTCTGCACGGGCGACCTCGGGTTCTCGTCGGCGAAGACCTACGACCTCGAGGTCTGGGCTCCCGGCGCGGGGAAGTACCTCGAGGTCTCGTCCTGCTCGAACTTCCGGGACTACCAGGCCCGGCGGGCGAACCTGCGCGTGAAGGGGGCCGACAAGAAGGTGCGCTTCGTCCACACGCTCAACGGCTCGGGCGTCGCGACCCCGCGGCTCCTGATCGCGCTCCTCGAGCAGAACCAGAGGCCCGACGGGTCGGTCGGGATCCCCGAGGCGCTGCGTCCCTACCTCGACGGCCGTGCGGAGATCCGGGCCTGACGGACGATCGGCCCGCGAAGGCGCGGACCTGGATGCGGCTGCGGCTCGCGCCGCCGCCGGACGCGCCCCCGGGGCCGACGATCCCCTGCCGGAACGTCTCCGCCCCCGATGCCCCGGCCCTCGGCCGCCTCCTCCACGCCGCCTACCGGGGCACCGTGGACGACGAGGGAGAGACCGAGGAGGACGCCTTCCTCGAGGCCTGCGCGACGATCGGGGGTCGCTACGGCGCCTTCCTCCGGACCGCCTCGTTCCTGCACGAGGACTCGGGCGCGCCCCGCTCGGCGACCCTCGTCTCCTTCTTCGAGCCGATCCGCCGTCCGCTCCTCGCCTTCTCGATCACCGACCCGGGCTGGCAGAACCGGGGCCTCGCCACCGCGCTCCTCCGGCGCACGATCGGGGCGCTGCACGCGGCCGGCCACGAGGAGCTGGCGCTGGCCGTGACCCTCGCCAACGCCCCGGCGATGCACCTCTACGGGAAGCTCGGGTTCGAGCGGTTCGAGCCATAGACGTACCCCTCTCCGGCCGGTTCCCGATCTCGGTGTCTTGACCAACGGACAAGGCTTCCGTTAGACTGAGTCACGTTCGGACCAACGAAGTGGCCGACCTGGCCGGAGCCGTCATGGCACAGTTCGTGAGGACATCGAGCAAGTGCGCGGTCGTCATCCCGAAGGCGGTCCGAATGGAGGCGGGGCTCGCTCCAGGTCAAGAGGTCGCGGTCTGGGCGGAGGGGACGAGGATCATCGTCCAGCCCCTTCCCCGGGACCCGATCACGTACCTCCGCGGAGCGCTCTCGGGTGCGTCGCCGTCTCTCACGGGAATCCTGCTCGACGAGCGGGGGAGGGACCGTGACCGGGAAGAAACGCGTGCTGGACTCGTTCGCGATTCTGGCCCTCCTGCAGAACGAGCCGGGCGCCGCGCGCGTCGCCGCCGCGCTCGCTGAGTCCCGGTCCGGCGGAGCCAGGGCCGCCATGTCCGAGATCAACGCTGGAGAGGTCTACTACTGCCTTCGGAGAGCGGCAAGCAAGGCCCGAGCGGACGAGCTCTGGGCCGCCTTCCTCGCCCTCGACCTGGAGCTCGTCCCCGCGGACTTGGACCTCGTCCTCGCCGCGGCGCGCGTGAAGGGGGAGAGGAAGCTCGCGTACGCCGACTGCTTCGCGGTCGCGACGGCCCAGCGCCTGGGCGCTTCCGTCCTCACGGGGGACCCTGGGTTCCGCGCCGTCACGGACCTCGTGAATGTCGAGTGGGTCCGGTAGGCCCTGCCTAGCTCTCCGCCTCCCGCTCGATCGGCGCCCAGCGCGGGTCGGCGCGCAGGGAGGCGAGGTGCGGGTCCTGCGCGAGGAGGTCGGCGTCGCGGAGGCCGGCGCCCACCGCGCGCGCGAGCCAGTCGAAGGCCTCGTCGCGGCGGCCCGCGAGCGCGGCGAGGCACGCGAGGTTGTAGGCGGCCCGCCAGCCCCGGGGCTCGAGCGCGAGCGCGGCCCGGAAGTCCTCGGCGGCCCTCTCCGCGAGACCGGCGAAGTACCGGGTCTTCCCCCGCTCGTGGAGGGCCGGGGCGAACCCGGGGACCTTCTCCAGCGAGGCGGTGAGCTGCGCGTCGGCCTCGGCGTGCCGGCCCTCCCGGGACAGGAGCCGCGCGCGCTGCAGGAGCGCCGCCGGGTCGCCGGGGCGGATCGCGAGCGCATGGTGGAGGGCCCGGTAGCCGTCGCGCGCGTTCCCCTCGTCGGCGCAGCGCGCCGCGTGGATCACGTAGCGGCGGGCGACGAGGTCGCCGATCCGCTCCTCGACGCGGGCGAGGGACTCGGCGTCGGCGCCCCCGGCGCCGCTCCGCCGGACCGACTCGAGGTACTCGAGCGCCTTCCGCGGGCTGCGCGAGAGCGCGAGGCGGCGCGCCCGCCGGAACACGGCCGGGACGGCCAGGATGCCCGGGAGCGTGGCGGTGTCCGTCGCCGGGGCCGGCGAGCCTGCGGCGGCGGCGACGACGACGGCGGCTGCCGCCGCCACTTCCCCCTCGCTCGCGAAGACGCGCACGTACTGGTCCACCCCGACGGCGGCGAAGTCGTGCCTCACCTTCTCGTCCGGGACGAGGAACCCGAGGGAGCCTCCCGCCGCGGCCGCCTCCTCGAAGGCGTCCATCACCCAGAGGAAGTTCTCGTTGGCGAAGCGGCGGAGCCGGGGGTAGTGGAGGACCACGTGCGGCCGTCCGCTCGCGAGGCAGGCGCGCACGGCCCGCAGCGCCCGCGGCCCGTGCTCGGGCCCCTCGTGCTCGAGGCGCGCGCGGTCCGAGCGGAGCAGGGCGACGCGCGGGCGGTCCTCGAGTGCCAGCTCCCCCTCGAGGACGAGCGGGCCCCCGCAGGCGCCGCAGACCGCGGGAGCGGGCGGGACCGGCCCGTCCCGGCCGCAGCGGGGACAGCGGGCGGCCGGAGGGGCTCCGGCCGCCGCCGCGCGCGATCCTCGGGCCCCGTACCCCGGCCCTGCCTCGCGCTCGAGAAGCTCCCCGAGCGGCGGCGCGTACTCCCCGCGCTCGAGGAGCGCCCGGCGCCGGTCGAGCGCCCTCTCCACGACCGCGTCGGAGACGCCCGGCCTCTCGAGCGCCCGCGTGAACTCCGCCGCGCGCGACGGCGCCCGCGAGAGCGCCGGTTCCGATCCCCCGAGCACCTGGGCGAGGTCCCAGAGGACCGCCTCGCACGACTGGTATCGCCGCTCGGGGTCCTTCGTGAGCATCGCCAGCACGACGTCGTCGAGAGCGGGCGGGACCCCGAGCCGGAGCGACGAGGGCCGCGGCGGCGGGTCGTGGAGGTGCTTGTACATGATCGTGAACGGGGTCTCGGCCTCGAAGGGCCGCCCGCCGGTGAGCAGGAAGAAGAACGTCGCCCCGAGCGAGTAGACGTCGCTGCGGGCGTCCACGGGGCGCCCGTCGCACTGCTCCGGGCTCATGAAGGCGGGGGTCCCCACGATCTGGCCCGTGACCGTGAGGTGAGAGCTGGCGAGCGTGCGTTTCGCGAGTCCGAAGTCGGCCACGCGCACCCGGCCGGCGGGCGTGACCAGCACATTCCCGGGCTTCACGTCCCTGTGGACGACGCAGTTCATGTGGGCCGCGTGGAGCCCCTGCGCGGCCTGGCCGATCATCCGCCCCGCGACCTCGGGCGCGAGGGGCCCCGCCGAGTCCACGAGGGCCTGGAGGCTCACGCCCTCGACGTAGGGCATCACGAGGTAGACACACTCCTCGGCCTCGCCCGCGTCGAGGACCGGGACGAGGTTCGGGTGGCGCAGCTCCCGCGCGAGCCGCGCCTCGCGCGCGAAGCGCTTCGCGAGGTCGGCTCCCGCCCCGAAGAGCCGCGGGAGGACCTTCACGGCGTAGTCGGCGCCGTGCCCGGCGCCGACGGATGGGCCTTGGCGCGAGGCGGCGTAGACCTCCCCCATCCCGCCCCGGCCGAGAAGGCGCCCGAGCCGGTAGCCCCCGACGTCGCGCCCCGTAAGCCGCCCGGGCTCGTCGGCCAGCCGCACCGAGCCGATCGGGAGCCGCGCGCCGGAGGGCAGCGCGAAGAGCCGCGCCCAGGCCGCCTCCTGCTCGAGCGTCACCCGCGGCCAGGCCGCGCCGCAGGCGCACCGGACCACGGCCGCGTCCGTGGCCGGCAGCTCCCGCTCGCAGGCGAGGCAGGCGAGCGCCACGGGGCGATCCTATGCCCCTGGCGGCCCCGGATCTACGCCCCGGAACTACGCCCCGGAACCGCCCCCCCGAGGGTGCGCGGCGGCGTGGATGGCCCGCAGCCGTTCGGCCGAGACGTGGGTGTAGATCTGGGTCGTCTGGATGCTCGCGTGGCCGAGGAGCTCCTGGACCACGCGCAGATCGGCGCCGCGGTCGAGCATGTGGGTGGCGAAGGAGTGGCGGAAGGTGTGGGGGCTCGCGGCGCCCGGGAGGCCCACGGCGCGCAGCGCCCGGACGACGATCCTCCGGACGCTCCGGGCCGAGAGCGCTCCTCCCCGCCGGTTCCGGAAGAGGGCAGCCGTGGCCGGGGCGGGCGTCTCCGCGAGCCAGGCCGCGAGCGCCTCGGCGGCGGGCCGGCCCACGGGCACGAGGCGGTCCTTCCCGCCCTTCCCGTGGACCCGGCAGACGTTCGTCTCGAGGTCCAGGTCCCCGACGCGCGCCGCCGTGGCCTCGCCCACGCGCATCCCGGTCGAGTAGAGAACCTCGAGGATCGCGCGGTCCCGGGCCGGGAGCCCCTCCCGGGCCCCGTCCAGGAGCCTCCTCACGTCGGGCTCGGCGAGGACGCGGGGCAGCGGCCGGCGGCCGGCCGGCGCTCGCAGCCCCTCGAACGGGTTCTCGTCCGCCGCGCCCGCGTCGCGCCGGTCCTCGTAGAACGTCCGCAGCGCCGCGTACCGGCGGGCCACGGTCGCCCGCGAGAGCCCCCGCTCCCCGAGGGAGAGCGCGTAGGCGCGGGCGTCGAGCGCGCGGGCCGCCTCGATCCCGACCCCCCGGCCCCGAAGGAACGCGCCCCAGTCGGCGAGGTCCGCCGCGTAGGCCCGGACGGTGTGCGGGGAGGACGAGCCGGCCCGCAGCCGCGTCAGGAACGCCGCGACGGCGGGCTCAGGCCTCTGCGGGGACCACCTTGTGGACGACGCAGGCGCCGACCTCGGCTCCGAAGATGAACTCCCGGAGCCGGGAGAGGACGGCGAGGAGGTCGTTCCAGGTGAGGTTCCCGTGCCCGTCCCGAACCGTCCGGAGGAGGGACGCGAGAAGGGCGGCCTCGCTGCCGGGGGTGAAGACGAAGACATAGCGCTCGGGCTCCTTCACTAGGACCAGGGCCTTGTGAGACATCCGAGGAGCTATCGGCCGGGGGGGGGCGGCGCTTGAGGAATCGGGGGGGGAGGCGCCCCCGACATCCGCTCGGCGAGCCGCCGGCGGGCCCCGAGCACCGCGAGGGCGACGAGGGCGCCCAGGAGATACCCGGCCCCGACGTCCCCGGGGTAGTGGAGCCCGACGTAGATGCGCGAGTAGCCGACGACGAGGGCGAAGGCGGCGACCCCGGCCCCGACCAGGGGATGCCGGGCGAGCGCGGCCGTCGCGACGGCCCCCGAGGTGGCCGCGTGGGACGACGGGAAGGACCAGTCGTCCCGGGTGGGCGTCTCCACCCCCGGCGGGACGCGCGCCTCGGGGAGGAACGCGGGCCGCTCGCGGCGGACGAGCGGCTTCAGGACCCCGGCGTTCCCCGCGAAGGCGATCATCCAGGCGAGCGCGGCCACGCCGACGGTGGCGCGCGCGCGCGTCCCGCCGACGGCGAGGGAGAGCATCCCGAGGGCGGCCCAGATCCCGAGAATCACGGGATCGCTGTCCAGGCCGCCGAAGACCCGGTCGAGGACCGGGCTCCCCCCGTTCGGGTTCAGGGCCCCGAAGAGCCGGCGGTCGAGCCCCGGGGGCGGCGGGCCGGCGCGGGCCTCGGCCCAGGCGGCGACGCGCCGGAGAGGCTCCGCCTCGCCGTCCGGCGGCCGGGCCGGGTCGTATCCCGTGGCGGCGGCGCGGAACCCGTCCCCTCCGTCCTTTGAGAGCCGCTCGAACGCCTCGGCCCGCAGCCCCGAGTCGTCGCTCGCGAGCTCCGCCGCGAGCCCCTTCCAGCGCGCGGCCTCGGGCGCGCCTCCCATTCCGCCGATCGCGGCGATCCCGGCCACGAAGAGCAGCCCGAGCGCGAGGGTCGCGAGCCCGAGGTGGCGGTCGAGGAGAACCCTCGCGCGCGGCCCGAGCCACCGGCAGACCCAGGCCACGAGGTAGAACCGCGCCCCGCGCGAGAGGATCGAGGCGACGATCAGCGTGTCGAGCCCGACCCAGTCGTGGAAGATCCCGGCCGCGATCGTGAAGACCTTGTAGGGGATCGGCGTGAAGCCCGCGAGGACCACCGCGAGAAACGCGTTCTCCCCGTAGAGGACGGCCACCTGGTAGTAGGCGTCGAGCCCGGCCAGCGCGACGATCACGCTCTTCCCGAGCGGCGCCGCGAGGAGACCGATCCCGTAGCCCGCGACCCCGCCCGCCACGGAGCCCGCCGTGCAGATCGCGGCGAACCGCCAGGCCCGGTCGGGCCGCCCGACCGCGAGGGCGATCAGGAGGAGGTCCGGCGGGATCGGGAAGAAGGACGACTCGGCGAACGCGAGCGCGAGGAGCGCCCACGCCCCCGCCGGATGGTCGCCCCACCGGAGGACCCAGTCCTTCAGGCGGTGGAGGGGCCGTAGAAGCCTGTCCGAGAGAGCGCGCAGCGGACCCGGGCCCGGCGAGTCCGGCTCGGACACGCCGGGACTCTACGGGGGGCGCGCGACGCCGACAAGCCGGAGCGGTGCGACCGCCCGGCTCCCGACCGCGGATAGGATGACGCCCATGTCGGGGCCCAAGCTCGACACGTTCCTCGCCGACTTCGGCCTCGCGAAGGCCGTCGCGACGGGATCGAAGCTCACCCGCACCGGGGAGGCGCTCGGCACCCCCGCCTACATGTCCCCCGAGCAGGCGCGCGGAGAGGTCTCCTCGCTCACGCCCGCGACGGACGTCTGGAGCCTGGGCGTCGTCCTGTACGAGACGCTCGCGGGGCGCCGGCCGTTCGAGAGCGAGACGGACGCGGCGGTGGTGGGCAGGATCCTCCTCGAGGAGCCGGCGCGGCTCCGGAGGATCCGTGGCGACCTGCCCGAGGCGGTCGAACGCGTGGCCCGAGTCTGCCTCTCGAAGCGAGGGCGGCATCGGTACCGCAACGCCGTCCTGCTCCGGGACGACCTCGACCGGGCCCTGCGAGGGGTGCGGATCCAGGCGCGGGCGCCCGGCTCCCGGCAGCCCGCGGTGCTGGTGGCCGGCCTCGTCGCGGCCGCGGCGGCCGCGCTCGTCGGCCTGAGGCCCCGGGCGACCGAGAGCCCGCCGGCTGCGAGGGCCATGGCTCCGACGAGGGGCGAGGGCCTCGCGCATCAGGCCCTGGCGGCGCGGCACGACGACCCCCGGAGAGCCGCGCAACGGCTCGCGGAGGCCTTGCGCGAGGACCCGACGCGGGAGGACTGGAGGCTGCAGCGCGGCTTGCTGCTCTGGGCCGTCGGCGAGAACGCGGCTGCTCGGAGCGAGTGGGAGGGCGTCGTCGCGGGCTCCGCGGAGAGTCTCACAGCCCGGACCTACCTGGCCCTGGAAGCCTGGTCCCGGAGCGAGCAAGGCAAGCTCCGATGGGATCAGGCAGCGCCCATCTTCGCTGAACTCAAGGACCTTCCGGACTGGCACGGCCGCATCGCGCGGGCCGCGCTGGCTGGAAGCCGCGGCGACTGGCGCACCGCGCGGGAGGAACTCCGGGACGAGCCGCGCTGGGAGGGCTCGCTGGTGAGGGCCCTGATCGAGTCGTCGGATCCGGCCGGGGATCCGCGGGAGCGCATCCGCGCCTGCAGCAGGACCCTCGAAGGAGGCCTCCCCCTCGCGTGGGCCCACGCCAAGCGCGCCAAGGCCCACGCGGACATCGGGGAGGAGGCGGAGGCCCTTCGCGACTACGACAAAGTCCTGAGCCTCGTGCCCGGTGATCCGAAGACGCTGTGCAACCGGAGCGTCCGCTGGCTGAAGCTCGGGGATCGGCAGCGCGCCCTCGCCGACGCCGAGGCCGCGCTGCGCGGCCTCCCCGGCGAGCCCGAGGTCCTCAGACTCCGGGGACAGGTCTTTCACGAGCTCGATCGTCTCGACGAGGCGGTCGCCGACTACACCGCGGCGTTGCGAGTCCGTCCCGCCGACACCGTGGCCCTCTGCAATCGCGCGAGCGCCCGGTCCGGACAGGGCGACCTGGCGGGTGCGCTCCAGGACGCAGACGCCGCGGTCCGCCTGGACCCGTCCCTGGCGGATGCCTGGGGCACGCGGGGCGCCATCCGACTCGCTCTGGGGGAAACGCCGGAGGCTCTCGAGGATCTGGACACGGCGATCCGGCTGCGGCCCGACTCGGCCCGGTTCCTCAGCAACCGCGGCGGGGCGCACGTAAGACTGGGGAACTACCCAGCCGCGGCGCAGGACTTGCGGAGCGCCGTCCTCATCGAGCCCGGTTTCCCGGACGCGCACTACAACCTCGGGGTCGCCCTCGTCGCCCTCGGCCAGAGGGCCGCCGCACGGGTCGAGTTCGCCCGGTGCATCGAGATCGATCCCCGGAACCGGAACGTGGCCAACGCCCGCGTGTGGATCTCGGAGCTCGAGACGAGCGAGGCGGATCCCGCGGGCGGGAAGTAGGCCGTCCGACGCCGGTTGACTTCGCTCCGGGCCGGCGGGACACTCGCCCGCCGTGCCGATTCCGCCGAAGAAGCCCGACCCGAACGCGACCGTGAACGAGCCGGCGCCCGAGCGCACGCTCGACGACTCGGCCGCCCGGCGGCGCGCGGCGCAGTACCTGGGAGAGGAGTCCGAGGGCACGGTCCTCCCCGACGTGCCCGAGGTCGAGGCGACGCGGGCGCGAGGGACCCTGGGCGGCCCGGACCGCGGGCCGGGCGCGGCGGGGAAGCCGGTCCTCCGGAAGCTCGGCGCCTACGCCCTCCACCGCGAGGCGGGCCGCGGGGCGATGGGGGTCGTCTACGAGGCGACCGATACGAGCGAGGCGGGGAGCGGACGGCGCGTGGCCGTGAAGGTCCTCCCGCCGCAGATGGCCGACAGCAAGGATGCCCGCGAGCGTTTCGTCCGCGAGGGGAGCGCGATGGCGAAGCTCCGCCACCCGAACATCCTCCCCGTCTACGGCATGGGCGAGCAGGAGGGGATCCTCTACTACGCGATGGCGTTCGTCTCGGGCCGCTCGCTCAAGGACATCCTCGACTCGGAGGCGCTCCCGTTCACCGACGCCGCGCGCTACGTGAAGGCCGCCGCCGAGGCCCTCCACTACGCCCACGAGCAGGGCGTGATCCACCGCGACGTGAAGCCCGCGAACATCATGCTGGACCAGGACGGGACGGTGCTCCTCGCCGACTTCGGCATCGCCAAGAGCGAGGACCAGGCGACGCTCACCGCCTCGGGGACCGTCATGGGGACCCCCATGTACATGTCCCCCGAGCAGGCGCTCGGGCAGACGTCGTCGCTCGACGGCCGCTCCGACGTCTACTCGCTCGGCGCGACCCTCTACGAGGCGATCACGCGGGCCAAGCCCTACGTCGGCGAGGACGTGCGGACCATCCTCCGCCACGTGGTCGAGACCGAGCCGGTCCTCCCGCGCCGGATCAACAAGAAGGTGCCCCGGGGGCTCGAGGCGGTCGCCCTCCAGGCGATGGAGAAGCAGAAGCACCGCCGCTACGGGGACGCAGGGCTCATGGCGGAGGACCTGGGGCGCTTCCTCGGGGGGGAGCCGGTGCGGGCGAAGACCCGAGGCCCGATCGGCCGGGCCCTGCGCTGGGCGGGACGCCATAAGGCCGCCGCGGCGCTCCTCTTCGTGCTCGTGTTCGGGAGCGCGGGAGGCGCGGGGGCCGTCGCCTGGACGACCCTCGAGCGGCAGCGCCAGGTGCGCGCGGCGCTCGACCAGGCCGCCGCGGCGCTGGCGGCGGGGAGGCTCGACGAGGCGGACACCTCCACCGGCGTCGCCGAGTCCCTCTCCCCGGGGAACCCGGAGGCGGCGGCCGGCCGCGAGGCGGCGCGCGCGAAGCGATCCGAGATGGCCGAGATCCGGAAGCGCGACGACGAGAGGAGAGCCGCCGAGCTGGCGCGCTCCGAGGCCGAGGCGAGGACGCGCGAGGGGACCCAGGCGCTCGCACCGGCCGAGACGGCCCTGCGCGGGCCGGCCGCGCTTGCCCCGGACTCCGTCCCCGCCCTCCTCGCCGCGATCGAGGCGGCGGCCGAGAAGGCCCGCACGGCCGCCCAGCGCGACCCCGCCTTCGCGGGAGCGCACGCGCTGCGGCTCCGGGCCGCCCTCGCCCGCGCCCGCCTCGAGGTCCGCCGCGAGCGCTACGACGACGCGCGCGGGACCCTGGCGCTCGCCCGGGACGCGGCGGGCTCCGGCGGGGGAGGCGCCGAGGAGGTGGCGTCGCTCGAGCGGGTGGTCGAGGGGACGGGCTCGCTCGCCCTCGAGACCGACCCGGCCGGCGCCGAGGCGGTCCTGCTGCGCGCCGCGCCCGACACCGGGGTCTTCCAGCCCGAGGCGAAGCTCGGGAAGACCCCGCTCCCGGCCCGTCCCACCGCCATGGGCTCGTATCTCCTCGTGCTGAGACGCGAGGGCCACGCCGAGGCGCGTCTCCCGTTCGTCGTGGAGCGCAACGAGGAGGAGCGCCTCTCCGTCCCTCTCGTCCCCCTCGCCGAGGTCCCCGACGGCATGGTCCACGTCCCGGCCGGCGAGTCGGTCCTCGGGGACTCGCTCCGGGTGGCGCCGCGACGCGAGCGCTTCCCGGCCCTCCTCGCCGACCGGACCGAGGTGACGCGCGAGGGCTACGCGGCCTTCCTCCGGACCCTCCCGCTCGAGGAGGCGAAGAAGCGCTCCCCCCGCAAGCGCGACGGCACCCTCCTCTGGACCCTCGAGACGCTCGAGAAGGTGCGAGCCGAGGACGGGGTGGACGTGCCGGTCGTGTTCGTCTCCTGGGAGGACGCCCAGGCTTATGCCGGCTGGCGCGGCGCCCGGATCCCCACGGGCCCCGAGTGGGAGAGGCTCGCGCGCGGCGCGGACGGCCGGGAGTTCCCCTGGGGCCGACGCTTCGACGCCGCCCGGGCGAACTTCTCCGAGAGCGCCCAGAAGCCGCGCATCCGTCCGGCGTCCGCGCTCCCCGAGGGCGAGAGCCCGTTCGGGCTGCTGAACCTGGCGGGGAACGCGGCCGAGTTCACTGCCACGGTCGCCCGCGAGCGGGGAGAGAACATGCCGGCCATCGTCGAGGCCCGCGGCGGCGGGGCGGGGAGCAACGCCCACGACCTGCTGGCGGCCGTCCCGATGCGCGTGCTGGAGACCTACACGTTCCCGGACGTCGGGATCCGGTGCGTGAAGGACCTTCCGGCGCGCTACCAGCCGAAGTGAGCCTCCGAGTCCTCCTCTCCCCCGCCGCCGGCCCCGCTTGGAACCTGGCGCTCGACGAGGCGCTCTGGCGGCTCGCCGACGGGAGGCCGGTCCTGCGGGTCTACGCCTGGGACCCCTCCGCCCTCTCGCTCGGCTACTTCCAGCCGTGGCGGGAGACCCTCGCCGCGATCCCGCTCCCGCCGGGGACCCCCGTGGTCCGACGGGCGACCGGCGGGGGCGCGATCTACCACCACGCGGGCGAGGCCACCTACTCGGTCGTCGCCCGGATCGGGCGCGGCGGGCTCCCCCGCGGCGTGCGCGCGTCCTACGCCGTCCTCCACGGCGCCGTGGCCCGGGCGCTCGCGCCGTTCGGCGTCGCGGCCGCCGAGCGGGGGACCCCGGGCGACGGCGACGCGGCCCTCTGCTTCGCGCGCGCGGAGCCCGTGGACCTCGTGGCCGCGGGCCGCAAGATCTGCGGGAGCGCGCAGCGCCGTCGAGGGGAGGCGCTCCTCCAGCAGGGGACGATTCTCCTCGAGCCGAACCCCCTGGTCCCCGAGGCGATCTCGGCGCGCGAGGCGGCGGGCCGCCCGGTCTCCCGCGACTCACTCGCCGAGGCGCTCTCGGCCGAGATGGCGGCCCTCCTGGGCGGACCGGTCCGCCGCGCCGATCCCACCGAGGCCGAGCGGGCGCTCGCCGACCGCCTCGTCCGTGAGCGCTACGGCGTGGACTCGTGGATCCGGAGGCGATGAGGGCGAACATGCGCGCATTTCGCCGCGCCGCACCTCGCGC
Source organism: Planctomycetales bacterium (assembly GCA_022614695.1). Classification (GTDB taxonomy): domain Bacteria; phylum Planctomycetota; class JAKEIC01; order JAKEIC01; family JAKEIC01; genus JAKEIC01. Next base: position 26,335 of record JAKEIC010000295.1, read on the forward strand.
CTGGCTTTCGCCTCGCCCGCTCGCGCCGTAGCATTCCGCGTCTCGTGTCGAATCGCACGACCCTGCCCTCTCGGACGAGGCGCACGATCCTCCTCGTCTCCACGGTCCATACCCTCGACCCGAGGAGGCCGCAGGGCGAGGCGCTGCTCCTCGAGGACGGCCGGGTCTCGGCCGTCGGCAACCGCGACGAGGCCGAGGCGTGGCGCCGCCGCGACGACCGGGTGCTCGACTGCGGGGATGCGGTGGCCGTCCCGGGCCTCACGGACGCGCACCTGCACCTCGTCGGCTACGCCCTCGACCGGGAGCGGGTGGACCTGCGCGGGATCCGCGACCCCTCCGAGGGCGCCGCACGCGTGGCCCGCGCAGCCCGCGACCTCCCCCCCGACGCGTGGGTCGTCGGGCGCGGGTGGGACAAGAACCGCTTCGAGTCGCCCCGGTGGCCGCGCGCGGCGGACCTCGCCGGCGCGGCGGGCGGAAGGCCCACGGTGCTCTCCTCGGTGGACGGGCACGCGGTCTGGGCGAACGCCGAGGCCCTCGCCGCCGGCGGCGTCGGCCCGCAGACCCCGGACCCCGCCGGGGGCCGGTGGGTCCGCGACGCGCAGGGCCGCCCCGACGGCGTCGCCCTCGAGGCCGCCGCCGATCGGCTGCGGGCCGCGGTCCCCCTCCCGCCTCTCCCGAGCCTCGGGGCCGCGGTCCGCCGGGCCTGCGAGTCGCTCGCCGCCCTCGGCCTGACCGAGGTCCACACGCCGGACGGCTCGCGGGACCTGCGCCCCGCCCTCGCCGCGGTCGCCGCCGACGGACCGCTCCCGATCCGCGTCGTCGTCCACGTGGCGCGGGACGAGCTCGACGCCGCCGAGACCCTCGGGGCGGCCGCCGGGCTCGGGGACGGCCGGCTGCGTCTCGGCGGGCTCAAGATCTACGCCGACGGCGCTCTCGGGCCCCAGACCGCGGCGCTGCTCGACCCGTATGAGGGGAACCCGGGGAACCGCGGCGTCGAGGTGGTCGCGCCCGCGGAACTCCGCGAGCTGGTGGCCCGCGCGGCCGAGGCCGGGCTCCCGCCGGTGGTCCACGCCATCGGGGACCGGGCCGTCCGGTCCGCCCTGGACGCGGTCGAGGCGCTGGGGACGGCGCGACGGGCGCGCCTCCGCTCGCCGGCCCGGATCGAGCACGCGCAGCTCGTGCACCCGGACGACCTCCCGCGCTTCGCGGCTCTCGGCGTCGTCGCCTCGATGCAGCCGCTCCAGATCCCGCTCGACGTCCCCGTGGCGGAGCGCCACTGGGGGGCCGCCCGCTGCGCGCGCGCCTACCCGTTCCGGAGCCTCGCGCGGGCCGGGGCGACCCTCGCGTTCGGATCGGACGCGCCCGTCGTCCCGCCCGACCCCGGGCTCGGGCTCCGCGCGGCGGTCGCGCGGCTCCCGGACGGAGGCGACCGGCCCTGGCACCCGGCGGAGTCGCTCGCCGCCGTCGAGGCGCTCGCGGCCTACACCCGCGGAGGCGCCGCGGCCGCGGGGGAGCCCGACCGGGGCGTCCTCCGCCCGGGGGCCCGGGCCGACGTGACGCTCCTCTCGCCCGACCCGCTCGCCGTCGCCCCGGGCGACCTCGGCACCGTCCGCGCCGTCCTCACCCTCGTGGCCGGCGAGATCGCGGCAGGGGCGCTCTGACATGCCCGACGACGAACTGAGGCAGCTCGCCCAGCGGCTCGAGTCGGTCCTCGCCTCGGCCGAGGACCCGAACACCCGCGTCCGACTCGCGGAAACCTACGTGCGCCTCGGGGAGAGCCGCGAGGCGGGGCTCCAGTGGAAGACGATCGCCCGCTACCGCCTCCGCCACTTCCAGATCGCGCAGGCGGTCGAGGCGCTCGCCCAGGCGGCCCAGCTCCTGCCGAACGACATCCCGGCGCGGGAGCAGCTCTACCAGGTGCTGCTGCTCACGGAGCAGAGCGAGAAGGCCGCCGAGGCCGGGCTCGCCCTCGCCGAGCTCCACAAGAAGAGCCGGGCCCACGACAAGGCCGAGGAGGTCCTGCTCCGGTGCCTCCGGCTCTCCGGGGAGAAGCCCGAGATCCGCCGCGCGCTCGCCGAGGCCCAGCTCGCCATGGGCCAGGGCGACAAGGCCAAGGCCCACTTCCGGTTCCTCGCGGAGAACCACCCCGACGAGCGGGAACGCAAGCGGTTCTCCGGGCTCGCCGACGGGATCGTCGCCCGACCGACGCCCTCGGCGGAGGCGACGATCGTCCTGCCGCGCGCCCGGCCCAGCCGGGCCGCCTGGTTCGCGCCGGCCATCGGAGCGGCCGCGGTCCTCTCGGGCCTCGTGGGTCTCCGGGGCCACTGGACGCGCGCGGGCGCGAACGCCCGGCTCCGGGCCGCGGCGGCCGACCTCGAGGGCGGCGGCATCCGCGGCGCGATCGAGACGCTGGGCGGGGCGGGCGGCGCCGAGGGGGGCGAGCTCGACCGGCTGAAGGGCCAGGTCGAGGCGCTGGCGGGCCGGGTCCGCGGGGTCTCCGAGCGCGAGAAGCTCGAGCGGGCGCGGGAGGCCGGGCCGGAGGGCCGCGCGGACCTCCAGGCGCTCTGGGAGGCGGAGGACCCGGCCGTCCGCCGCGAGGCGACGGCGCTCCTCGAGGAGTTCGAGCGAGCCGACCGGGCCCGGGCGAGCCTGCGGGAGAAGCTCCGGACCGCCTCGGCCGCCCGCGACTGGCCCGCGGCCTTCGCCGCGCTCGGCGAGCTCCGGTCCCGCGGGGGCACCCAGGGTCTCGACGGGATCGCCCTGGAAGTCGAGGTCGAGGCCGACCCGCCCGACTCGGAGCTGCGACTCGGCGGCAAGGTCCTCGGCCCCCCGCCCCGGACCGTCGCGTTCACGCTCGGGGGGGAGACCCGGCTCGAGGCGGCCCGCCCGGGCCACGACCCGGCCGCCGCGGACCTGGCGGCCTCCGCCGGCCGGAGGCTCCGGCTGCGGCTCCCGCGGCGGGTCGTCGCGCGCGTGGCCCTCGGGGGGCCGGCGGACGCGGGGCCCGCGGTCACCGCCGACCACCTCGCGTTCGGGAGCCGGGGGGCCCGCGTCGTGCTCGTCTCCCGGAGGGACCGGACGGTGGCGCGCGCGTGGCGCCTCGGGATCTCCGAGGACGTGGAGGGCGCTCCCGTCCCGCTCGGGGCCCGCCTCCTCGTGGCCCTCGGGAGCGGGCGGGTCCGGATCCTGGGGCCGGGGGACGAGATCGCGGACGCCTCCGGGTTCCCCGCGGGCTCCGCCGCGGCCGGGGGTGCGGTGCCTATCGAGGGCGGCGGTGTCGCGCTCCCGACGCTCGCCGGCGGGCGCGGACAGGTCCTGGCTCTCGACTCCGCCGGGAACGCTCTCTGGCGCGCGCCGGTCGAGGGGGGATCGGGTCACCGCCCCAGCCTCTCTTCCGCGGACGGGGGCCGTCTCCTCCTGGCCGTCTCCGGGAAGGCGGTGACGGCGTTCGCGGCGGCGGGAGGCGGCGGGCGCTGGACCGCCGGGCTCGACGCGCCGGGCGAGGGCCCCGCGTGGCCCGTCGGGAGCTGGGCGTTCGTGACCGTGCCGGGCGGAGTGCGGGCCCTCGACCTGCGGACGGGAGGCACCCCGTTCGCCTGGCCGGGCGGCCGCCGCTCGGGGACGCCCTGCGAGGCGGGCGGCCTGGTCGCCTGGGGGCGTCCCGACGGCTCCGTGGACCTCCTCGAGCCCGCGACGGGCCGCCTCTCGAGGATGATCGCCCTCGGGGCGGGTCCGGTCGTCGGTTGCTGCACCGACGCCGGGACCCTCTACGTGACGACGTCCGGCGGGGTGCTCGCCGCGGTCGCCCTGCCTTCCGCTGCCGGCGAGCCCCGCCCGCTCTGGACGGCGGACCTCGGCGCCGCGGCCACGTCCCCGCCGGTCGTGACGGACGACGCGGTCTGGGTCGGGACCGAGGCCGGCGAGGCCGTTGCGGTCGCGAGGGAGGGCCCGTGAGCCCCTTCCGCTTCCGCTGCCAGTCCTGCGAGGCGACGCACCGGGCCGAGACCCTGGCCGGGGAGAAGGACCTGAAGTGCCCGTCCTGCGGGTTTGCGCTGCTGGTGCTCGAGGAGGACAGCACGGTGACGGCCGCGGTCAGGGCTCGCACGCCGCCGGAGGGCCGCCCCGCGGCGCCCGTCCGGCCGCTGGCCGCGCCGGCCCCCGAGGAGGCGACCCTGGTGCGGCCCGCCTCCGGGGACCCAGGGGCCGAAGACCTCGACGCCGAGAGCACGGTGGTCCGGCCCATGCCGGCCCTCGGCGGGGAGCCGGCCGCCACGGCGGGGCCGGCGCCTTCGCCGGCCCCTTCCTCGACCGGCTCGCAGGCGATCCCCGGGCTCCTCAAGAGGGACTCGCTCCTCGGGACCATCCTCGGCGGCTGCGAGATCCAGGACATGCTCGGCAAGGGCGCCATGGGGGTCGTCTACCGGGGCTTCCACCGGGCGCTCAAGCGTCCCGTGGCGATCAAGGTGCTCCCCGAGGCCTTCGCGGCCGACCCGGCCCGCGTGAAGCAGATCCTCGCCGAGGCGCAGGCGGCCGCCCGGCTCGAGCACCAGAACATCGTCCAGGTCTACGACGCGGGCCAGACGGGGAAGACGATCTACATCGTGATGCAGTTGATCGAGGGGGAGAGCCTCGGATCGGTCCTGCGGCGCCGGCGCGTGCTCCCGGTGCCGGAGGCCGTCCGGCTCGCCTCCGACGCGGCCCGCGCGCTCCGCCAGGCCCACGAGCACAAGATCGTCCACCAGGACGTGAAGCCCGACAACCTCCTCATCCCGCGCGCGGGGGGAGGCGCGAAGCTCGCCGACTTCGGGCTCGCCGCGGACCTCCGTCGTGCGATGGGGCCCGAGCAGGTCGTGGGGACCCCGGCCTACATCTCCCCCGAGCAGGTGATGCGGCTCCCGGTCACGGCGCGGACCGACGTCTACTCGCTCGGGGCGACTCTCTACCACCTGGTGACCGGGACCCTCCCGTTCGAGAGCCGGGACATCAAGGACCTGCTGATGGCGCACGTGAACGACCCGCTCGAGCCCCCGCACGTGCGGAACCCGTCGGTCACGCCGGAGCTGTCGGCCGTCGTCACCCGGATGATGGAGAAGGACCCCGAGCGCCGGTACCCGACCATGGCGGCCGTCCTCGAGGCGCTCGGCCCGTTCGCGGGGAGCAGCGGGACGACCCGGGTGGAGCGCCGGGAGCGCCGCCCGCTCCGCGCGCCGCTCCCGGTGGGACGTTACCTCGGGGCGGCCCTCGCGGCGGCCGTCGGGATCGGGCCTCACCTCCTCCAGCCGCCCCCCCTCGAGCTCGAGAGGGCCACGCGGGCGCTGGCGGAGCAGGACCCCGCGCGCCGTGGCGAGCAGGAGGCGACCGCGTTCGCCACCGGACATCCCGATTCCCCCGAGGCTCTCGCGAAGTGGGAGCGGGTGCGCCGGTCGTTCCCCGACACCCCGGCCGCGTCCAGGGCCGCGCGGGAGGCGGAGCGGATCCGCGGGGCGCTCGGGGACGCGCGGGCGAAGGTCGTGCGGGAGGCGCGGGCCCGCGCCGGCGGTCTCCTCAAGACGGGCGACGCGGCCGCGGCCGCCGGGGTCCTCCTCGAGGCGGCCCGGCTCCTCGCGGGGCAGCCGGAGGAGCGCCAGGCGATGCAGGAGATCGAGGGCCCCATCCGCCAGGCGCTCGCCGAGCGCGGGCTCGTCCTGGTGCTCGGGGGGGAGTTCCGGCGCGGGAACGCCACCGTGGCCGTGCCGGACCTGCTCGTGGACCGGACCGAGGTCACCCGCAAGGACTTCTCGGCCTTCCTGGCCGACCGCTCCGACGCGGCCCCGCCCGCCGTCGGCTTCGAGGGCCGTTCGCCGGACCGCGGGACCGGGGAACTCCCGGTCACGGGGGTCTCGCGCGACGAGGCGGCCGCCTTCGCGTCCTGGGCCCGGGCCCGCCTCCCGACCGAGGCGGAGTGGGAGTGGATCGCGGGAGCCGCGGACGGGCGTGCGTATCCCGGCGGGGCGGCGCCGGACCGCGCCGAGTCGAACGTCCGCGGACCCGGCGCGGCCGCCTCCCCCCCCGGGCTCCGCGCCGCCGGAGGCGGGGCCGCGCCGCGAGGGCCCCCGGCCCCGGTGGACCTCTGCGGCAACGCGTGGGAGTGGGTCGAGTCCGAAGCCGCCGTGGCCAAGGGCGGCTCCTTCGCCACCCACCCGCTCGCCGCCCGGATATCGGCTCGCGCCGAGGTGCCCCGCGGGACCCGCGACTCCGAGATCGGGTTCCGGTGCGTGCGGGACGTGGCGGCGCCGAAGACGCCCTAGGCCGGGGCTAGATCGCCGCGTCGCGGCGCGTCGAGACGTGCTCGCGGATGGACCGGAGGTCGTCCGCCGAGAGCTCGACGAACTTGAGCCCCATCTCGATCCGGCGGCCGGCCAGCTCCTGGAGCCGCACGACGCGCCCCCGCGTGTGGACGATCTTCTCGCCGAGCGCGATCCGCAGGTCAATCAGCGCGGAGAGTGGATAGGCCTTCGAGACCTCGAGCAGGATGCCGCCCTCGGACAGGTTCCGTGTCCGTCCGATCCCCTCGCCCTCGGCGCCGGGGGGCCCGTCCTCCGCCTCGTAGGAGACGAGGTTGAGAGAGACGACCCGCGTGTGGGTCCGTTTCTCGGCGCCGGAGTCCATCGGGGGCCGCGGGGAATCCTATGCCAAGGGGAGCCAGGGGACAAGTGATGGGCGGGGCAGGAGTCGAACCCGCACGGGCGTATCGCCCGCAGGATTTTAAATCCCGCGACACGTCGCCGAACCCTCCGACCCTGCGAGACTTGGGAGGAGCCTCGCCGCCGTGCTACGTCCGGCGCTACACAGAAACCGGGAAACGGGGGTCACGCGCCCTCCGCGGCACGCCGCTCGGGCTCGCCGGACGGGGCCTCGCCCCATCGCTCCGCGAGCGCGTCCATGACGCAGCGCTCCGTCCCGGCCGGCAGGGCGCGGGAGTACCGGAGGCTCATGGAGAGCGTCTTGTGCCCGAGCACGGACGCGATGGCAGCGGGGCTCGCCCCCGAGGCGGCCAGGTGCGCCCCGACGTGGTGCCGCAGGTCGTGGAGCCGGAGCCCATCGAACTTGAGCCGATCCGCCGCGCGCCGGAAGCCGGCCGAGAGCGTGTCCGGCTTGAGCCCCGGGAGCACCGGGTCCTCCCCGCCGACGCGCGCGGGGCCCCTGGCGGCCGAGAGCCGTCCGAGGATGGCGAGCGCCCCGGGCGTCGCCGGGATCGCGCGGGGGCGGCCGTTCTTGGAGCGCCGGACGAGGATCTCCCGGCGGGCGAGCGACACGTCGGCCCAGCGGAGGGCGAGGATCTCCCCGCGGCGCGCGCCGGTCTCGGCGAGGAGCCCCACCGCGGCCGAGACGGGGCCCTCGGGGATGGCAGCGACGATGCGGGCCAGGTCCTCGCGCGTGAGGAACGGGACGGCCCGGGCGGGCTCGGATGGCCGCTTGACGGCGCGCGCGGGGTTGTCCCGCATGTACCCGCGCTCAAGCGCGGCCTTGAAGCACGTCGAGAGCGCCGCGGCGTAGCGGTTGAGTGTGGGGACCGACGCGCCCCTGGCGTCCCGGACGTGGGCGAGGAAGTCGGCCACGTCGCCGGGGCCGACCTCGGACAGCGGCTTCCCGCCGAGGAACTTCGCGGCGACCCGCAGCCGCGGGACCTCGCTCGCCACCGTGGCGGGGCCGTGCCGGTTCCCGAGCGTGGGCTCGTACACCTTGAGGAAGTCGGCGAGGCTCACGGGCTCGACTGGCTTCACCCCGAGGACGCTCTCGGTGGCGATGGCGAGCCGCCGCGACGCGAGGAGGGAGACGGCCAGGGAGCGGGACGCCCCAGCGCACTCCCACCGCTCCCGCCCGGCCCCGTCCGTGTATCGGACGTACCAGTTCCCCGGGCGGCCGTCCTTCCGCCGCCGGCGGATGATGGAGCCCCACTCCCTGCGCCGGGAGTGCTTCCCAACCTCCTTGACGCTCGGCGTGGCTACAACGCTGGTGGCCGAGAACCCTGTCACCTGGTCCATGAGCTACCCCCTCTCGGCGGGCGGCCAAGCGCCCGCGAGCCACAAGTCCACGATGCGGCGGTAGAGCCCCCGGGGTTCCGTGCCCAGCTCCCATTCAGCGAGCGTGACACGGTTCGCCCCAATCTCATCGGCAGCAGCCGCCTGCGAAAGCCTGCGCCTAGCCCGCTCGCGGATGAGACGGCCCGCGAGTCCGAGCGGACGCCCCCCCGCCCGATCCTTGTGCGGCCGGGCGATCGGGCCTCCTAGCCTCGGAGCGGTGGGAGACATGTCGTTTATACTACATGAGTCACTGAGCCGCGTCAAGAAGGGGGTATCCCGAAGATGGGCGCAGGAAGCACGAGGACCCAGGGAGTCGCCCCAGGGCATGCCCAGGGCGTTCCCCCTTCCTGGTGAGAGGGGGCCGCCGGAGCCATCGGGAATGAGGGGCCAATAGTCGCGGAACCTGGACGGGGAATTGGGGAAGTCTCAGCTTGACTCTCGGGGCGACCAGTCGAGAATCGGGGTGTTGTGTCGGTCAGCTCTCTCCTGACAAGGGCGCGGGTTGGCCGCGCACCGATGACCCACCGCCCGCCCCCTACGCCACTCCGGATGCTGGTCGTACCTGGAGGCGGAACCCGGTACACGATTCCGGACGCCCGTGCGCCAAGTGTTCCGATTCAGCAGGTCCAGGCGACCATCATGAGTGCGCGCATCGCTCTCGCTTCCAAGGCCGAGGGGATGTCTCCCACGGACCTTGCGAAGTGCGTGATTCAGGTGCTCAAGGCGCCAGCCAGGATCTACGTGGGCAACTCGGGAGGATGGTACTACTTCCTCAACTCCAGGAAGCTGACCGCCCAGGTGCCGCGGGTCCACCTCGCGAAGGTGCCAAGCTCTGTCTTCTGCGCACGAGTGCGACCCGACGCGGTGCCTCCAGGGCTAGTCGTGAGCGTCTGCTCGTTTGAGGCAAGCGACCCGATGGACCCCGATTCTCCACTGGATCGGCGGACCCGCCAAACTCTGATACTATAGGGGTGAGCATGCGACTCGAAGATGCCTTCGAGGAACTCGAACGCGACGCCAAGGGCGTCGGTGAGCCCCCGTTCGCGTGGTTCAACCCCGATGGGGACACGCTCGAAGTCTACTTCGAGGCCGGGCCGAGGCTCGCCGAGCGCGTGGACGACCTCATCTCGGTCTTCGTGTCCGCCGAGGATGAGAGCCGGGTCGTAGGGCTCGCCATCAAGAATATCACCAAGCACTTCGGGGCCAGCGGCATCAAGGGCGCCTTCCTCGCGCCCGGGAAAGCCAAGCTGGCAGCGCTCATTGCGGGTGCGCACTTCGCGCTGGGGTATCGGTTGGAGCGAACCATGGGGGCACGGCCCGTTGAGCATCTCACCCGATACCGTGACCTGATCCGCCGAGTCGGCGACCGAGAGATAGACGTCCCGAAGGAGATGTTCGCGGGCCACGGCGCGCCACAGGGGTCGGCCCAGTAGGCCCCCTGCGCGCTGATCGGCGGCCACTGAACGTCGCGCCGGGTGTCTCTCGCGTGGCCCGCCCTTCCGGGCCGGCAGGGAGCATTGATCTGGACGCGCCGACGTAGTAGTCTCACGTCGCGGCCGGAAGGCCGCATCACCGGGGCCGAAGCCCCGGCAGCACGCATCCGGGCCCGACGGCCCGAGGAGGTTGGCCGTGAAGCCGAACCGCAAGCGATCCTGGTACGGGACGAGGGGCAACCTGCCCCTGCCGGTGCCCGGGGGCCAGAACACCTCAGCGCCAGGCGCGCGAAGTCTGGTGGGCGTCGGCACTCCTCCCACAGCCACGCCGCCTGAGCCGGCGACGCTCTTGGAGACCCTCCCCGCGGAGTTGGCCGCGGAGCGGACAAGCGTGCTCGCCGCTCGTCAGGACGAAGTTTCGCATCTCGTCGCCCAACTCGACTTGCACGCCCGGCGGCTCGGCGAGCGCTTCGGTGTGCACGGCGAGCCGCTCCCGCTTGAGCGGCGGCCCGAGTCGCCGAACCTGGGGCTCGAAGTCCTTCGCGCGATGCTCGTCGCGGAGAAGACGTTTCGCCTCACGCGGCACAGCGAGCGATGGGGGATCTTCTACCTGGAGGGTCTGACGATCCTGAGTGCTGCGCGCCAGCCCGACGGGGGCGGAGTCGTGCGTCCGCTGCCGGAGTGCTCCATCGAGGTGAAACGGCGCTTCCTCCAGGTCTCCCGTGACTTCTTCGCTGCGTACCTGGGGCGCGTCCGGGAGACGGTCGCCGGGATCGAGACCGACCTCGGCCTGGGGATGGGGGTGCTAGAGGCGCTTCAGCGACTGGCCTAGAGGTGCGCACCCAGGGATGGGCGTCGTCCGGCCGGTCGGCAAGTCTCGTGAAGGGCCATGGGCCCAGAGGAGTCCACGTGTGGTACTGCAAGAGTTGTAGGTGCTACGTCCACGACAACGAGGCGGTCACTTCCAACGACGCGAAGGCGCTCTGCGGACTTGGCGGAGCGGGCCTCGGAGCAAGGGGCGGCGTCTGGGGCGCTCTCGCGGGTGCCCTGCTCGGCGCGCTCGCCGGTGCCGTGATTGACGCCTACGTGCGCCCCAAGTGCCCTGTCTGTGCGACGGTGCTCCGCGCGGTCGCCGACGACTTGCTCGGGGCGGGATAGCCGGACCACACTCCTGTCGCGGAGGCTCCGCCCACGGCGCCATCCTTGGGGCGGAGGGGGCGTGTCTCTCGCCCATCACACCCACCGGGACATCGCCTCGTGCACGACCATGCACTCCAGTTCCAACAGGTCCTCCACCCGGGCCGTGAGCTGCGCCCGTCTCTTCCGGTAGCGTGCCTTCGCGAGTCGGCTCTCGATCCGCGCCTGAGCCGAGCGGATGCTGGCCAACTCCGCGCCGAGGTCACGGTGCCGTCGGCGGCAGCGGTACGTGAGGCGGGAGCACGCCCGACAGGCGAAGTAGCGCCCCGAGAAGTAGATCAACCCGCAGCGCCGGCCGCAGCCCTGTGCGGGGCAGCGGAACCACGGCCTCGCCCCCCCATACCCGCACGCGGTCCACTCGATCGTCACGGCGTAGGAGACCTCCTCCTGGTCCACGACGTAGGCGAACCCGAGCGTCTGGCAACCTCGGCCGGAGCCCCGTACGGGCCGCGTACCGATGCGCGCCAGGACTTCCTTTTCTCGCTTCCACTCCCAGACTTGATCGCCGACGAGCCCGCCGCCTCGGTACACGCCGAGGATGTCCAGCCGGTAGGACTCGCCGACGAGCCCCGTCCACCGCCGCGGGGGGCCGCTCCCCCAACCGCCCATCACTCCTCCAGGCTGGCCAGCAACTGCTCGGTCCTGGTGGGCGGCCGGGGCGGGACCCCGCCTACCTGTCGGAGCGCGAGGTCCTGATCCACGGCCGTCGCGGGGACAATCCCCGCGCGGCTCAGGACGGCCTCGCACGCTCGAAGTCGGACTCGCTCATCCTTCGCGTCGAGGAGGCCCACGAGCGCGGAGGCGGCCTTCCCGATGGCGGCTCGCAGCGCCGCCCTCGCCTCGCTCAGTTCCTTCGCCTGGTCTTCTCGGTTCATGCGCCCTCCCTGTTTTCGGCCGCTCGGATTTCCGTAATCATCCGAGCGAGCACTCCTCCCTAGCTCTCACCGCCTCCGCTTCGGCTGACGCCCCAACCCGGGGACCACGCCGCACGCGCGCCGCTGGGGCTCCTCGGGCATCTCCCGGGCGATCCAATCGAGCAGGACTACCCGGGTCACGAGCCACGCCCGCCCGAGTCGTCGGCAGCCTGGGACCTCCTGCCGGCGCGCGAGCCGTCGGAACTCGGCAAGCGTTGTCCCGAGTGCCTGCGCGGCCTCCTCGGCCGTCCACGTGAGCCGCCCCGGGAGCCCCTGAGCCGCGGCAGGAGCCTCGGGGGCGGGCGAGCGGGCCTCGGCGCGGGGCGTGGAACCTTGGGCGGGGGCCTCGGGGCCTGTGGGGGCGGGGAGCGGATCGGGCTCGCCCGGGTGCATCTCAACCCTCCTGCCCGGGCTCGCGATCCGGAGGCGTCGGAGGGGGGGAGGGGGTGTCTATCCCCCCGCGCAACGGTGCAACCGTGCAACGGTCCTCGCCGAGGAGGGCCTCGGGTGACGGGAGGAGAGGCTCGTCCTCGGGGAGCGGGTCGCCGAGGACGTACCGGGCTGGCCGGCCCTTTCGTTCCTCCTCGTTCCGGAGGAACCCCCGGTCCTCGGCGCGCGATGCCCGGCGGGAGGCGGCGGACTTGTCGAGGTGGAGGGCTGCCGCGAGCTTGGCGACGGAGACAGGGCCGGGCCCAAGCGCGCAGACCTTCTCGACGGCCTCCCGCACCTCCGGCGAGACGGTGCGCTCGGCGGCGTCGGCCAGGAGGGCTGCGACCAGCTCGCGGACAGCGGCGTAGTCCGCTAGAGTCGCCACGACTCGTCCGGCGGGGTCTCTCTCCCGCGTCGCGCGGTGCAAGAGGGCGTGAGCCTCGACGAGACGGAGAACCGCCCCGAAGTCGCGGCGCAGCCTGACGGCGACGGGCGGGATCAGCTTCGCGAGCGCCTCCGCGTAGGGGACGACGACCTTGGCGTGCTCCGCGGCCTGCCACTCCTGCAACGCGATCCACGGGGCCGGGTCGGGACTGTCGGCCGCGCCCTTGGCGCAAGCGAGGAGCACGGCTTTCGTTTGCTCCTGCGTGTCGGTGACAGGCACCGAGAGGAGCCTCGTCTCGTTCTCCGGATGGAGCCTGACGGCCGTCGTGGTCACGAGGAGCCCGGTCGGACCCTCCCGCTCGATCAGGCGGGGACGCAGCCCGTCCTTGGTCTTCTCGACTGTCTCGTACCGGAGCCTTCCCTCGGAGAGCAAGGAGCGGACGAGGTAGCTCGCAAACTCGGACTTCAAGCCGACGGCCTCGTACACGACGAGCATCCGGTGCGAGAGCGGCTCCTCGGAGTAGGCGAGCGCCCGCTCGGACATGGCAGAGAGCGCGTAGTAGGCCGACAATGGGAAGAACACGAGGACGCGCTCGACGACGAAGGACTTCCCAGCGGACGACGGTCCCTTCACGACGACGGAGACGGGACGCGCGAGGAGCCGGCTCGTCACCGACAGGTAGAGGAGCTTCGCGGCCCGAGACTCGCCGACGACGCCAGCCTGCTCGACGGCCGTAGCGAACTTGTCGAGGATGTCCCGCTCCCGCGCGAGGTCCCCGCATCGCCCCAGGGCTATCGCAGCTCGGCCGCGGGCCTCCGACGACTCCTCCTCGGTCCACGGCCGGGCCGCCGCGAGAGCGGCCTCCCACCGCTCGCGGAATCGAGCGGGGTCGGAGAGGTAGAGCGCGCTCGGGTCCTTCGTCGCCGCCGGGAGTCGGACGAGCCGAACCCGGTCCCGGATCTTCGAGCGAGCCACCCAGGCGAGGACCGCCTCGCCGCCCGTGTCGGGCTCGACGAGGACGTAGATCGTCGCGATTCCGTCGAGAAGGGGCGCCCACTCCTCGCGCCAGGTCGTCGCCCCGGGGAGTCCGAGCGCTGGGAAACCGTGGAGCCAAAGGGTCTGCGAGTCGGACTCGCCCTCGACGAGCGTGACGGCTCCGGCCTTCCGGACGTCGTCGAGCCGCCAGAGCCCGTACAGGATCGGCTTCGAGCCCTTCCGCCACCGGAACTTGTCCTTCGCGTCGAGCGCGATCCGGAACCGGACCGCGGCCTCGCCTCCGTCCTGGGATCGGTAGGGGATGCGAACGGCCGGGCGGCCGCGCAGGGACAGGTCCGAGAGCCCGATCTCCCGCAAGAAGTCGAGCGGAAGGCGCTTCGCCTCACCATAGGCGCCGAGAGTGCAGCCGGGGTGTTGCGCCGTTGCGCCGTTGATCGGGGGGATAGAGGACCCCCCCTCCCCCTCGGCGTGGGGCTTCCCGTTGGAACCTGAGCCTCCGAGATAGGTCTCCTCGATCCACCGTGCGGCATCGGCACGGCGCCCGAGGGCGCGGACGCGACACGTCACGTCGAGGAGGCCGAGGGAGAGCCCGCAGGCGAAGCACTTCACTCCGCCCCGTTGGGCGTTGACCTGCATCGAGGGGTGAGCATCGCCGTTCTTGTGCTTCCCCGCGTCCAGACACCGGACCTTGCCCTCGGGGTTCGGCTCGCCGAGGAGGTCGCGTAGGACGCGAGCCCGCCCATCAGGACCCAGCCGCTCGATGATGGTCGGACTCACGAGCTCCCCCCGAGGCGGCCATCCTCTGCCCGGTGCGAGCACTCGGCGCAGTACCACGGCCCCCGCGGCCCGTCGTAGCCCGCCGCCTCCGACGGCCGGATCCGCTGCCCACAACGGCCGGCGCACGGTCTTGGCCGGTCGGGGTCGCCGGGCGGTTCAAGGGCAAGGACAAGATCCTCTTCTGCGACTAGCAACCGTCGGCCAACCCTGACGCCGGCAAGTCTGCGGGTGTGGATCCACCGCGCAACCGTTCGTGCGGAAATCCGCAACCGACGCCCGCACTCCTCTGTCGTCAAGTACGCTGGAGCCATCGCCCGTGAGAGTCGCGGACGAGCGCGCGCTCACGCGAGTTTCGCGGGGAGATGCGGGAGGTTACGGGCGAATGCGGGAGGTTACGGGATCCTATCGAGCAGGCTGCGTGGGCCGGGAGGGTGGAGCCCCCCCCAGAGCTTCCCAGCGCGCGCTACCTTCCTGGGCGGGCGTCTGCTTCGGCCGCTCCGCCTCGCGGACTCGCTTGAAGTCGTCTATGACCCACTCCACGCGAGCGGCGCAGAGGAACGGCTGGCCCTTCTTGCTGTGCTCACGCACGCATGCCGCTACCGGCTCGAAGGGATCGTCGGCGGGAGGGGACTTCGAGAGACGCCGGAGCTTCTCCTCAAGTTTCCGAGCACCCATGAAGTCGGGGCCAAGGACGGAGTTCAGGCGGTCGGCCGCCTCCCGATTCGACAGACGTGGGCCACCGTGTTCCGGGATCGTCTGTCCCGGTTGCGGAGTAGGTAACTCTGAGACTGCCAGCGGCTCACCTGCGGCAGGTGAAAAGGTCACGGCCACCTTCTCCCCACCCGCGCCCGCGGTGTCTGAGATGACGACCTCGAATGTCCAGGTTCCATCCGTATTCCTCGTCCCGTCTCCGGTTACCCAAGCACTCTGGCCATGCGTGCCGGTGAGGCCCGGGACGGGCTGGACTGCGTAGGAGCGAAGGGTGCAAACCTTCACCGATTGCGAGCCTTCGGGCACGGTGACCAAGCGCGAGTCCGAGAGGGGAGGGATCGTCCCGTCGTGTGGGTCTCCCGCGGGCCTTCCGGAAGTCCGGTCGTCTCTCGGCGCGGAGACGGCCTTGGCCCCGGCCTGGACGAAGAGGACCGAGACCCGGACTCCACCGGCGGGAGCGAAGTCGGAGATCCTGAGCGTCATGCTCCACGTCCCGTCACCGTTGCGCACCGGGTCGTCGTAGCTGACACCGTAGATGCCGCCGTGTGACCCGCCTGATGCCGTCGCCATCACCGTGGGGGGATCGGGGTAGATCCCGCCCGAGGTCACGGTTACGGAGCGCGAGCCGGCGGGAACCGTCACTACTTGCGCATCGGACTCCGCGACCCGAGGGGGCGGGCCGAGCAACTCACGGATCTCGGGAGGTATCTTCGCCTCGCGTCTCCCTGCCTCGCCCGGGGCCGGCCCTGTTCGAGGACCACCAGGACCCGTGGCGCCAGCAGCCGACGCGACTACCACGCCCAGCGCCGCGCTGATCGCCTCGGCCAATTCCCGGAGGTGTGTGATTCGCTCTCCCGCCCTTCTGGCCTGCTCCTCATGCTTGCGGTGTGCCCCCGCGCCCTCCTGGCGAGCGCGCTGCTCGGCTGTCGCCTTCTCAATCTCGTACTCCCTGAGCCAGTACCGAACGCGCCCAAGTTCACGGGCCACCTCAGTTCGCTCAGTCGGGGACAGCACCTCCTCGCGGCGGTCTTCAAGCTCTCGCAGACGGCGGACTATCGCCTTGGTGCTCGGCGCCTGGGTAGCTGGGCCCGGACTGCTGTACCCATCCGGGACCAGGATCGCGTCCAGGTCCGCTTCGCGCTGCGCGTCCTCCAGAGCCTTCGCACGATGCGCGTCGAGTGCCGGTTGACCGTCGCTCGGAAGCTCGGTAGGGTCGGGCATGTCGTTTCCCTCGCGCCCGCGGGATAACCTCGCCAAAGGTCCCGCGGGCGCCTTTCTTTTCCACATCCCAGGGACTCAGGTCAAGGGAAACAACTCGGATCGCCACGCGCCTGGAGGGGCCGGAGGCAACCCCCCCGTCCCCCCCACGCCAATCGTGGTGGACGGGGGCGTGCGTGCGCCGGGCTGGGGCACGTCGTCGGCCTGAGCCGAGAGCTGCGCGTGCCTGGGCGCCAGGATGCGGAAGGGCGGAGGGCGAGTCAAGGGAATCCGGTCCATCACCCCTCGGTAAGACCCGCTGGGCCAAGCAGGGCTCGGGAGTAGCTGGCTCCGGTTGTAGGCGGCGGGGGTCCGGGGTAACGTAGCCCTCGGCCTGGGAGGGCTTGGTACCGGGGAGGAGCTTCGCTCCACCCGGCCAACGGTTCGGAGCGTCCGCGCTGACGCTGGGCTTCGGCCCGGCGTCGGCGGTTGCGGGCGCTCCGAGCCCTCCCAGGCCGGGGTTTCCAATGCCGTCGGCGTCGGGCTCTTATCCGAGACGCGCAGCGCGGAGCCGGCTGCGCAGGCGGTCCGTTTCCGCGTCTGCCGCGAGCCGACCGGCCGAGGCGGAGAACGTCCTCTACTACGGCGACAACCTAGACATCATCCGCCGTTATGTGAAGGACGAGACGGTGGACCTCGTGTACCTCGATCCGCCCTTCAACTCGAACCAGGACTACAACGTCCTCTTCGCCGAGCAACCTGGGAAGCGGTCGGCCGCTCAGATCCGCGCCTTCGAGGACACCTGGACCTGGGATGTAGGGGCTGAGGCGGCGTACGTCGAGGTCGTCGAGGGTGGGGGAAAGGTGGCGGACGCCCTCCGAGCGTTCCGCACCTTCCTCGGCGAGAGCGACATGATGGCGTACCTCGCGATGATGGCTCCTCGGCTCGTTGAGTTGCGCCATGTTCTCAAGCCGACGGGCTCGATCTACCTCCACTGCGACCCGACGGCCAGCCACTACCTCAAGATGCTCTTGGACGGCATCTTCGATCCCCGCCGATTCAGGAGCGAGATCGTCTGGAAGCGAAGCAGCGCGCACAGCGACACGAAGCAGGGGCGCCGTCAGCACGGGAGGATCCATGACATCCTGTTCTTCTACACGAGGGGTGATTCCTGGGGGTGGACTCCCGTGTACACGCCCTACGACCCGGAGTACGTGGAGCAGTTCTACCGCCACGTCGAGGAGGGGACCGGAAGGCGGTACCGGCTCGGGGACCTCACGGGGCCAGGGGGGGCTGCGAAGGGAAACCCGCGGTACGAGGTCATGGGCGTCACTCGCTACTGGAGGTACACCGAGCAGAAGATGCGCGAGTTGATTCGCCTGGGGCGGGTCGTGCAGACCCGGCCGGGCACAGTCCCTCAATACAAGCGATACCTCGACGAGATGCCCGGCGTCCCCTTGCAGGACGTGTGGACCGACTTGAAGCCGATCGGAGCGCAAGCCGCGGAGCGCCTGGGCTACCCCACCCAGAAGCCCGAGTCGCTCCTGGAGAGGATCGTTCGGGCGGGTAGCGAGGAAGGCGCCACCGTGCTCGATCCCTTCTGTGGCTGCGGGACAGCCATCGCGGTCGCGCAGCGCCTCGGCCGCCGCTGGGTTGGGGTAGACATCACCCACCTTGCCGTCGGGCTCATCAAGCACCGACTCCAGGACGCGCATGGGCTCGTAGCGGGGAAGGACTACCAGGTGGTCGGCGAGCCCGCGGATCTCGCTGGCGCGGCGAGGCTCGCCGGGGAGGATCCGTACCAGTTTCAGTGTTGGTCCCTCGGGCTCGTCGGCGCAAGGTCGGCAGACATAAAGAAGGGAGCGGACCGGGGAGTGGACGGCCGACTCTACTTCCACGACGAGAAAGGCAGCGCCAAGACGAAGGAGATCGTCTTCTCGGTGAAGGGGGGGCACACGGGGGCCGGGGACGTGAGGGACCTTCGCGGGGTCGTCGAGAGAGAAGGGGCCGCGATCGGAGTCCTCATCTCGCTCCAGGAGCCGACGGCACCGATGCGCGCAGAGGCCGCGAAGGCCGGATTCTACGAGTCGCCGACGTACCGGAAGAAGTACCCGAGGCTGCAACCTCTCTCGATCGCGAACCTCCTCGACGGAAGGAGGATCGAGTATCCCCCGTCCCGATACGTGGACGTGCCGATGCACAAGCCGGCGCCGCGAGCGACCATGGCGGAGACACGCCCGCTCCCGTTCGGGAAGGAGGAGGAGTGAGCCGCGAAGGGAAGACGTCCGATGTGTAGCGTGGAGGGCCGCCTCTCCGACACGGCCCATGAGATTCTCCCGAAAGGTGCCTAGCTGGCGCTCCCCCTATGCTAGAACACGCTCCGCCCGCGCGGAAGCGCGGGACGAGACAATGCTAGACCTGAGTCGCACGCCGGGCTCCGTGGGCGGCCGAAAGGCCGGGCGGGGCGGCCATGTCATCTCCTCCGGGCCCCCGCGTCTAGCGGGACAACCCGGCTCGGCCGTTCCCGTTCTTCCGACCCGCGTCCCGGCGGGCGGCTCTTTTACTCGTTCCACCGAGTCGGCCCTCCGGGCCCTGATCCGCCAGTAGCGGGCGCGGAGAAGACAGGAGCCGCCGCAGACGTCTGGCTGAGGAACCCGCCTTCCTGTACCCTCAGGCGAGCCATGACGGCCGGTCCGGAGTCGCCCACCTCCTCAAGCACCAAGGACCCGCTGCCCGAGACCGCGGTGGTCGCCCCCGGGGACATGATCGCCGTGCCGGCATGGGTTCCAGGCGTGGAGCATGTCGGCACCTACGTTCCCGACGGGCCCGAAGGGGAGAACGTGGTGCACAACACGAAGCACGGCCCGAGGCGCGTAATATGGGAGACCTGGGAGCGGTTCTCTGGAGGGGGCCCCGTGCGCATCGTCCGGGCCGCCCCACCGCAGGAGCGCCCGGCGATCATGGCACGCGCCCTTACCCAAGTCGGCCAGCCCTACCGGCTGTTCCGCAACAACTGCGAGCACACGGCCTGGTACGCCCAGACCGGTGTTCGCCAGAGCCCCCAACTCCAGCGCGCCGGGCAAGCGGTCGCCGCGTTCGCTCTGGCCGTCGTGGAGTCGCTCGCGAGAGGTGTCGCCGAGGCAGCGAAGCCGCACCCCTGCTTCGCAGTGACCGGGAGAGGGCTGCCGTGCAAGCGCATCGCCGGGCCCTTCGAGTCGCACTGCTGGCAGCACCGCCGGTAGCGGTCGAGGATCGCTGCGATCGAGTACGGGAGGCGCGCGCGCGAATGCGTGGAGCGTGTCTCGCGCCGACAGACCTGACGGGTCCGAGCACCAGCGTCCCACCGCGAGCCGTCCCAGTCTCTCCGTTCTACCGTCGCGCGAGGAGCTTCCGTCGCCCCTTAGCCACGGCCTGCGATGAAGAGAGGCCACCTGGGGCTCCCCTTGAGGAATGCAAGGAGCCCCCTGGAAACTACGGGAAATCCATCGTTTTCAGCCATGATCCTGATAAGCTTCTTGCACATGCCACGCGCCACCGAGAGCGTCGCGCGCCCTCGCCGGGAGCGGGCCTTCCCCCTGTTCCTCGCGGGCCGCACCGATGCCGAGGTCGCGGCCGACGTCGGGGTGAACCCTGCGACCGCCTGGCGGTGGCGGAAGCGCCCTGAGGTCCAGAGCGAACTACATAGACGCTGGCTGGACGCGGCAGAGTTCGCCGTGCTGGGCGACCCCTCCGGGCGCTTCCGCTTCCCGCGGACGCCGCTCAGGTACGCGCGCAGGTTGCTGGCGCTGGCCGTGGACACACTCTCCGGGACGAGAGATCCGTGGCGGCGGCAGTCCGCGAGACTCGCCGCGATGGATCTCGTGGGCTGGGGCCTCATCCGAGAGAGAGTGAGCGCGCATAGACAGTAGGGGATTTCGAGCCGCGGGCGGGTGTTGCCCGATCGAGGCTCGCCGGATCGCGCCTGACTCGCCACCGGAGCGTGGTAGGGGGGCGCTGCCCGCGCTACGTCCGTTGCTACGTTCGCGTGTAGCTACAAGCGATCCTGTCGGATTCCGTTCGCTCCCGTGCGCGCGCGTCCTCCGCGCCGCAACACTCGGCCTCGCAATCGGTTCGCTGCGGGCGGGAGGGGATTCGAACCCCCACGACCCCTGCGGGCCACAGGATTTTAAATCCCGCGCGTCTGCCGGTTCCGCCACCCGCCCAGCCGCGCCGCCCGGCGCGCTACTTCCGGTTCTGGAATCGGAGCCTCTTCCGGAGCTTCCGGTGCTTGTGCTTGTTCATCTTCTTCCGGCGCTTCTTGATCAGGCTTCCCATGGACCTCCTTTCGCTGTGTGGACCGGGAGCGGGTGATGGGAATCGAACCCACGTACCCAGCTTGGAAGGCTGGGACTCTACCATTGAGCTACACCCGCGGCGGGGGGGAGTATAACCTGTCCGCCCCTTGCGCCGGATCCTGGCCGTGGCCGTCGCGATCCTCTCGGGCGCGCCCGCCCCGGCCCTGGCCGGCGAGAGCGAGAAGCTCCCCCTCTCCTACCGCCTCTCGGCCCGGCTCGCGCCGGACCTCCGGTCCGCCGAGGGGACCGTCGAGATCTCCTGGACCGTTCCCCCCGGCCCGCCGCGCGACGCGATCCCCCTGGTCCTCTACGCGAACCTCTACGCGGCCGAGAACCCGGCGCTCGACGACATCACCTACCCGTGGTGCTTCCCCCGCGGCTTCGACGCCGGGGGCGTGCGGCTCGGGGAGGTGCGCACCGGCGCGGGAGAGCCGTGCGGGATCGAGGACGCGTCCGGGGGCGCGTGGCCCCCATGGCCCCCATGGCCCCCATGGCCCATGGGCACCCTCGTCCTCGTGCGGCTGCCGCGACCCGCCCCGCCCGGCGCCGTCCTCCACGTCCTCGTCCCGTTCCGGACCACGTTCCCGCGGCGCTACGGCTCGTTCGGCCTGCACGGGGGGATCCTCACGGCGAACGGGGGCCTCTGCCCCCACGTCGCGGGGATCGCCCCGGACGGGACCCCGATCGGGGCGCTCCCGCCCGAGGGCTCGTGGCGGGTGGAGATCCGCGTCCCGCCCGACACGGAGGTCCTCCTGAACGGGGCGCACACGCCGCCGCTCTGGCCCGACCTCCGCGCCGACCTCCGCGCGCGCTGGCTCACCCTCGCCGCCGGCCCCCGCTTCCACCGCCACGAGGCGGCGGAGGGGGGGCTCCGCGTCGTCTACTGGCGCCGCAGCCGCTGGGACGCGGCCGGGGAGACGGTCGCGAAGGAGACCCTCGTCTCGCTCGCCACGGCCGAACGGCTCCGGGGCCGGCCGTTTCCCATGGGCCCCGCCCGCGCGGTGACCCTCGTCGAGGCGCCGCTCCGCGACGTTTTCACCCGCGCGGGAGACGGCTGCGCGCTCGTCTCGGACCGGGCGCTGCTCGTCTTCTCACTCCTCGAGAAGTACCACCTGAAGGAGATCGCCACGGCGGCGCTCGCCCGGGCCCTCGCCCCCGAGGTCGCCGCGCGCGAGGCGCCGCGGGACCTCCCGTGGGCGATCGAGGCCGCCGCCTGGGAGCTGCGCCGCGCCGTCCTCGCCGAGCGGGCAGCCGAGTTCCAGGAGGTGAGCGACGTGGTCCAGTTCTTCTCGTTCCTCCCCATCGTGGACCAGGAGCGCGTCGCCCCGCGGTTCGCCTTCGCCGACGTCTACTTCGACACGCCGCACCGCGCCGATCGGCTCCGCGAGGACGTCGCCGTCTTCGCGAGCCGGGCGCCGGACGGGAGGGTCGTGGCGGAGAAGCTCCGCGACTCGCTGGGGCCCCGGGCCGACGCGCTCCTCCGGCGCCACGCCGGGCTCGGGGGAGGCGATCCCCCCGGCCCGCTCCGGGCCGAGGCCGGCCCCGCCTTCGCCCGCAAGCTCGACACGTGGCTTGCGGGGCTCGCGCCCCGCAATTACCGCCTCGGCGCCGTCCGGGAGACCCCGCTCGGCGAGGGGCGGGTCCGCGTGGAGGCCGAGGTGCGACGGGAAGGGGGCGAAGGCGTCGTCGAGGACGTGGAGATCGGGGTCACGCTCTCGGAGGGCGACCCGGTCCTCGGCCGCGTCGAGGTCGGGGGCGAGGGCGCGACCGACGCCTACGTCTACCCCTCCGGCGCGTCGCGGATCGAGGTGGACCCGCGCGGCCGGCTCGTCGAGACGAGCCGCGCCGACAACACGTGGCCCCCGCGCCTCCAGCTCCTCTGGGACAACTTCGAGAGCCACGCCTCCTACGATCCGAACCGGGGTCGGGTCGAGGTCTTCCAGGCCTTCTCCGTGGTCCGCTCGGGGGACTACCGCGACCGGCTGACGGCGGTCGGCTTCACCGAGCAGGAGGGCCGCGGGTTCCGGATCGGCCTCCACCACTCCGAGGGCTGGAAGCACGACGTGACCGAGTACCCGTTCACGGCAGGGCTCCGGTTCGCCTACGAGGAGCTCGCCGAGAACTTCGCGAGCACGCGGAGCGGACGGCGCAACGACGAGGGCGAGGTGGCGAGCCTCGAGGGCGTCCTCCGCTGGGACACCCGCGTGGACCGGTTCAACCCGCACTCGGGCGTCGCCGGGTCCGCCCGCCTCGAGTGGTCGGACGGCTGGCTCGGGACCGACTTCCGGTTCCTGCGGGCGGAGGCCGGGGCGACGTTCCTGCTCGCCTTCTGGCGCGAGCACGTCGGCGCGCTCGAGGTGCGGCTCGGCGCCTCGGACGGGGATGTGCCGACCCAGAGGCTCTTCGCCGCGGGCGGGGAGGAGGCGATCCGGGGGCTGCGGGCCGGGGACCTCCTCGGCGAGCACATCCTCCTCATGCGGATCGAGTACCGCCACCTGCTGGCGACCGCCGTGGACGAGGCGGTCGAGATCCCGCTGCTCGGGCTCGGGTACCTCCGCCGGATCCAGGGCGCGGCCTTCGTCGAGTGGGCGAGCGTGGCCGACGACTTCGACGACCTGGACGAGGTCGAGGGGATCGTGATGGGCTGGGGGTACGGCCTCCGCCTCTTCTTCGACGCGTTCGGGGCGCGCTACACGATGATCCGGCTCGACCTCGCGTGGCGGCTCGACGACCGGGACTCGCGGGACCCGCTCGTCTACCTGGGGGCGTCGCACTCGTTCTGACCCGATGTATCGCGCGCTTGCACTCGTCCTCCTCGCCACCGCTTGCCGTTTCGAGGTCCCCGCGAGCGGGGCGTGGACCCTCCTCGCCAACCCCGCCGAGGAGGCGGCCCCCGGCCAGTTCGTGCCCGTCCCGGGCCTGGTCCACGACGAGAACCACGGCTTCACGGCCGGGCTCATGCCCGTCTGGGTCGTCGGTCGGGCGGGGGACACGCAGGCGATCGTGGCCCCCTCGCTCACCTACAGCGACCTGAACGGGCTCCTCGGGACGGCAAGGGTCTACCGCTACCTCGGGGGGGAGTCGGGGCTCGTCGAGACGATCCTCGCCCAGAGCACGCAGGGGGCCTCGAACTACCGCGCGCTCTGGCGCGAGCGGAGGCTCTCCCCGGGCCTCGAGGTGGCGGCAGAGGCGCGGTATCACCGGGACCGCGGCGGCCGCTTCTTCGGCTACGGGCCCCGGTCCCACGAGTCGGACGAGACCTCCTATCTCCACATCGAGAGCTCGGCCTTCCTCTCGGTCCGGCAGGAGATCCTCCCCGGCCTCTCGCTCGCCGCGGTCCCGACACTGCGCTCGATCGAGGTCCGCGGCGGGACCCTCGACGACATCCCCTCGACCCGCGTGGCCTTCGCCGGGGACCCGGGCGTCGGCCGCTATTCCACCGCCGTGCACTGGCGCGCGGTGGGCGAGCTGGACCTCCGGGACCACCACGACGCGCCGACGCGGGGGATCCTCGTGCGCCTGGAGGGCGAGCGCGTCGCCGAGGGCTGGGGGGCGGACTTCTCCTCCTGGGGCTACGGCGTCGAGGCCCGCGGCTACCTGGAGGTCGTCCCGTGGTTCGGCTTCGCGGTGCGGGGGCTCCTCTCGGTCTCGGACGGCGGCCGCGACCAGCCCTTCTACGAACGGAGCCTCCTCGGGGGGGAGACCGACCTGCGCGGCTTTCCCGAGGGGCGGTTCGTCGCGGAGGGACGGGTGCTCGGCCAGGTGGAGGCGCGCCTGGGAGCCGTCGAGGTCCGGATCCTGGGGGGACAGGCCGGGCTGCAGCTCGTGCCCTTCCTGGATGTCGGCCGGGTGATGGACGGGCTCCGCGACCTGGACCGCACGGGATGGCAGCCCGTCGGCGGCATCGGATTCCGCCTCGAGCTGCCCCCGGCCACGCGCGGGCGGCTGGACCTCGGGTGGGGGCGGGAGGGGCTGGCGGTGTTCCTGACTCTCGGGTATCCGTTCTAGCCCCCCTTCCCCGCGTCCCCCAGCCCCGCTATCCTGACGCGTGTCCCCCGGGGAGGGAACGCCATGAACGGGCTTCTCCGGACCGGCCTCGCGTCCTGGCTCCTGCTCGCGGCCGGGCCCGCCCTCGCCGACGAGGTCCGGCTGCGGGACGGCACCGTCGTCGCGGGCGAGGTCCTGGCCGTCGAGGCGTCGGGCGTGCGCGTCCGCGTGGCCGGAGGCG
Source organism: Planctomycetales bacterium (assembly GCA_022614695.1). GTDB lineage: Bacteria > Planctomycetota > JAKEIC01 > JAKEIC01 > JAKEIC01 > JAKEIC01. The sequence continues at coordinate 50,999 of JAKEIC010000295.1, forward strand.
GCGAGCGGGCGCTCCCGGCGGCGGACCTCGACCCCGAGTCGCACACCGCGCTCCTCGCCGCGCGCGCGGGGGAGAAGCCGGCCGACCGGCTGGCCCTCGCGCGGACGCTCCTCCGGGCCGGCCTCCACGGTCCGGCGCGGATCGAGGCCCGGAGCGCCGCCGAGGCCGACCCCTCGCTCGCCGTGGCCGGCGCCCAGGTCCTCTCCGAGGCGAACGAGGCGGAGGCTCGCGCGCTCCTCGGCCGCGGCCTCGCCCGGATCGCGGGCGGGGAGGCCGACGCGGGCCGGCGCCTCCTCCTCGAGGTCGTGAACCGGTTCCCGCTCTCGGCGGCGATGACCGGGGCGGCCGACGCGCTGCTGCGGGACCCCGCGCCTCCGCCTCCCGCCCCTCCCGCGGTCGCCGGCCCGCCGGCCCCCGCCGAGGAGCCGGCCGCGCTGCGCCCCCTCTCGGCGCTCCTCGCCAGGGCCGCGAAGCTCCGAGACGATGCCGCGAAGGTCCCCGTCGAGCGGGGCGACCGGCGGCAGAAGGCCCTCGGCGAGGCCGAGGAGGCGCTCCTCGAGGCCGCCCGGGCCGTCCCCGCGCTGCGGCGCGCCGCCGCCGCTCCGGCACCCGGGATCGAGAAGAAGGAGGCCGAGATCCGCGCCGCCCTCGTCTCGCTCTACACCGCCGCGTCCCGCCTGCTCGTCGAGTCGCGGGACGCCTCCGCCGCCCGCGTCTTCCTCTACCGCGGCCTGGCCCTCGCCCCCTCCGACCCGGAGCTGCTGGGGCTCCAGACTCTGATCACGCGGGCGACCTTCGACGAGGACCCGTGGCACATGACGATGGGGGAACTCTCCCGCCGCGTCGCGGCCGGGACCGCGACCGCCGAGATGGTGCGCATCTACCGGCGCCGGACGGGAACCGAGGACCCCGGAGCGCCGCCCTCGGGCCGATGAAGGTCACCTTCCACCACATCACCGGCAGCAAGAAGGGCCGGAGCGAGAGCTTCGCCGGCGCGAAGGTGAAGATCGGCCGGGACCCCGGCAACGACCTCACCTTCGACGCCTTCCAGGACCGGGACGCCTCCGGCCACCACGCGGAGGTCCTCTTCGAGAACGGCCAGTTCCTCGTACAGGACGTGGGCAGCACGAACGGCACCTACGTGAACGGGGAGCGGATCTCGCGGAAGTCCCTCCAGGAGGGGGACGTCATCTCCTTCGGCCGCGCCGGGCCCAAGGTGCGGTTCGGCGTCAACCCGACGAGCGGCTCGCTCCCGGCCCCGCCCGCCGGCCACGAGGTCGGCCCGAAGACCATGAAGCTGATCCTGCAGGGCGCGATCGCGAAGGCCCGCGACGAGAAGCACCTGGTCGGCGGGACGGCGGCCTTCATCCGCGAGGTGGTACGGCAGTCGGTCTCGGAGAGCACGGCGCGGGTGCGGCTCCTCGTCGCCGCCTCCATCGCGGTCTTCGTCCTGCTCTTCGGGTTCGCCGGGTGGCTCGGCTGGAGGCTCTGGAGCAAGTCGGGGGAGCTCGACGAGCGCGAGCGGCTCCTCACGAGCCGGATGGCCGACATTGACGAGACGCTCAAGGCGCGGGCGAGAAAGCAGCAAGAGAGCTTCGACCAGCTCGAGCGGGAGGCCGACCTGCGCTGGAAGGCGAAGATCGCCGAGCTCGAGAAGCAGATCAACGACGCGAAGCTCGGGCAGGGCGCCCGCGACGTGCAGATCAAGGAGCTGGAGGAGGTCTTGAAGCGCGTGCAGGGCGCCGGCGCGACGTTCAAGGCGATGGCCGCCAGGTCCGCCCCCGCCGTGTACCTCGTTTTCACCCAGGTCCCCCTCCGCCGCAAGTCCAACGCCCCCCCGGACCTCGTCGCCGACCCGCCCCGCCCGATGCAGTTCTTCGGCACCGGGTTCTGCGTCTCCGAGGACGGCTGGGTCGTCACGAACAAGCACGTCGTGAAGCCCTGGCTCTTCCCGAGCGAGGAGAAGGCGATCCTCGACGAGAAGTACCTCGAGCCGGACACCGACCCCGTGACCGGGGAGCCGAAGGTGACGTACGCCCTCTGGCAGACCGGGGCCAAGGTGAGCGACGGGAGCGCGCTCAGCTTCGCGACCGCCTACCACAACGTCCTCTACCGCAACCTGGCTCTCGAGAAGTGCGCGCCCGACGAGATGGGCGAGGTCACCGAGGACGTCGAGCGCGCCGATGGCTCCGTCCGGCGCGTGAAGTTCTTCGCGCACCAGCCGAACTCGCTGAACGACGTGGCGCTCCTCAAGATCACCGAGCAGCCCGGGGTGAAGCTCCCCTTCCTCGAGCTGGCCTCCGACGATGACCTCGAGCGCCTGCGCAAGGGCGGCGCGCTCGACGACGTCCTCGTGCTCGGGTTCCCCCGCGGCACGCAGGTCCTCGAGGAGGGGAAGGCGACGCTCTCCCCGACCACCGGCCACATCCGGAAGTTCGAGAGGACGATCCACATAGACGCCTCGATAGGCCCGGGGAACTCGGGGGGGCCGGTGCTGAACCTCGAGGGCAAGGTGATCGGCATCGCGACCCGCATCATGCGCGGCGCCGAGACCCACGGCATGTGCATCCCGGCCTCCGAGGCGCGGAAGCTGCTCCCGAAGTGATCCGGCTCCTCATCGGCATCCTCATCCTCCTCGTGGTCCTCCTCTCCCTCCCCGCCCCGCCCGCGGCGGCCCAGTCGGCCGAGGACTCCGCGGCGGCCGGCGAGGACCTGACGTTCTGGCAGGAGTTCGCGAACGTCGCGACGTTCCCGTTCCGCATGATCGGGGCGGCGATCTACTACCCGCTCCGGCTGCTCTTCTACGACGTGTGGGTGGCGCTCTGGAGCCTCGTCGCGGGATCGGAGGACCCGGCCGTGCCGGCGCTGCGGGAGGGGACCCTCGCGGAGAGGGTCGAGGCGGCCCGCTCCCTCCTGGACCCGGGCTCGGCGCGGGCCCTCGTGCCGCTCCTCTCCGACCCCGACCCCGAGCTGCGCGCGGCCGCGGCCGAGTCGCTCGGGAGGCTCGGCGCGCGCGACCTCGGCGGGGAGCTGCTCGCGCTTCTCGAGGGCGCGCCCCCCGAGACCGCGGCCGCGGCGGCCGAGGCGCTGGGACGCGTCGGGGCGGTGGAGTCGCTCCCGCGCCTGCTGGCGCTCGTGCGGGCCGGGTTCCCGCCGGAGAGAGCGGGCGCGGCCGCCGTGGCGCTGGGCCACCTGCGCGAGGCCGACGGGGTCTGGGCGCTCGCCGCGGCGCTCCGCCACGACTCGCCCCTCGTGCGGCGCCAGGCCGCGTGGGCGCTCGGGGAGATCGGCCGCGCCGAGGCGGCGCCGTTCCTCGCGCCGCTCCTCTCGGACGCGGACCCGGCCGCGCGGGCCTCGGCGGCGGCGGCCATGGGGAAGATCCCCGCGGGACGCGACCTGTCGGTCCCGCTCCTGCGACGGCTCCTGGAGGAGGTCCCCGCGCCGCGGACGGGCGGCGAGGCGCTCGTGGCCAGGGCCGCGGCGACCTCGCTCGGAAGGCTCCGGTCGGCCGACGCGGCGCCCGCGCTCCGGGCGCTGCTCGCCGCCCCCCGGGCCGGCGCGCCCTGGGAGGCGCCGCTCCGGTCCGCGGCGGCGCTGGCGCTCGCCCGCTCGGGAGCCGACGCGCGCGACGCGATCCTCCCGCCCCTCGCCGACCCGGACGCCCGGGTCTCGCGGACGGCGGGCGTCGCCCTCGGGATCGCGGGCGCCGTCGAGGAACTCGGGCGGGCGCTCGGGGACGAGTCGGCGGCGGTCCGGGAGTCGGCGGCGATCGGGCTCGGGCGAGCGACGACGGCGGGCGGCGACGAGGCGGGGCGCCTCCTCCGCGAGCGCGCCGCGACCGACGCCGACTCGGTCGTCCGCTACGCGACCGCCAAGGCCCTCCTCGCGCGCCGGGACCGGGCGGGGCTCTCCGTGCTGGTCCGCGAGGTCACGCGCGGCGGCCTCGAGTCCCGCGAGGCGGCGATCCGGGAGCTGGCGCGCCTCTCCGGCGAGGACCACGGCGTGGATGGAGCCGCGTGGGAGCGGTGGCTCCGCGAGAAGGGCGGGGCGCTGGATCTCGCCCGCTTCGCCCCCGCGGAGGCCCCGTGAAGTACCCCGCCACGCGTCTGCGACGGCTCCGGAGGACCCCGGCGCTCCGGCGGCTCTTCCGGGAGACGCGCCTCGCGCCCGAGATGCTCGTCCAGCCCCTTTTCGTGAAGGAGGGGCTCGACCGGCCCGTCGAGATCGCCTCGATGCCGGGCCAGCGGCAGCACTCGCTCCGGAGCGTCGTCGAGGCGGCGGCGAAGGCGCGAGAGGCGGGCGTGGGCGGAGCGATCCTCTTCGGGGTTCCCGCCCGGAAGGACCCCCGGGGCGACGGGGCGGCCGACCCGGCCGGAGTGGTCCCGGCGGCCCTCCGGGCCTTGAAGGCGGCCGTCCCAGACCTGGTCCTGATCGCCGACGTCTGCCTCTGCGAGTACACCACCCACGGCCACTGCGGGATCGTCGTCGGGGAGGGCCCCCACGCCGAGATCGCGAACGACGAGACCCTGCCGCAGCTCGCGCGCGCCGCCGTCGCCTACGCCGAGGCCGGCGCCGACCTGGTCGCCCCCTCCGACATGATGGACGGCCGCGTCGGCGCGATCCGGGCCGCCCTCGACGCCGCGGGCCGGAAGGAGACGCCGATCCTCTCCTACGCCGCGAAGTACGCCTCGGCCTTCTACGGCCCGTTCCGGGACGCCGCCGAGTCGCCGCCCAGTTTCGGAGACAGGAAGAGCCACCAGATGGACCCGGCCAACGCGGACGAGGCGCTCCGCGAGGTCGCGCAGGACCTCGAGGAGGGCGCCGACGCCGTGATGGTGAAGCCCGCGGGGCCGAACCTCGACGTGATCCGCCGCGTGAAGGACCGGTTCCAGGTCCCCGTCGCCGCCTACCAGGTCTCGGGCGAGTACGCGGCCGTGAAGGCCGCCGCGGCGCGGGGCTGGCTCGACGAGAGGACGGCGGCGCTGGAGCTGCTCACCGCGATCGCCCGCGCCGGCGCGGACGTGGTCCTCACCTACTGGGCGACCGAAGCGGCGGGGTGGCTCTAATCCTACTCCGATAAAGTTCCACGGCTGATCTGCCGATCTTCCTCCACGAGAGGGAGGTCGGCATGACGACCGAAGAGATCGTGGCCCTGGGGGGCA
>JAKEIC010000296.1 GCA_022614695.1 Planctomycetales bacterium
GGCCGGGGGCGCCCCCGAGGCCCCGGCTCCCGCCCCGGCCCCGCCGCCAAGACCGCCGCCCCTGCTCCCGATCTCCCGGCGGCTGTCTCGGCTCTCGCCCGCGGCGCGCGAGGTCCTCGCGGCGGCCGCCACGCTGGGTCCACGGGTCCCCGAGTCGCAGCTGCGGGCGGTCGTCCCCGATCCGTCCCGTGGGCTCGCGGAACTCTCCGTGGCGGGGCTCCTCGTCGAGTCCTCGATCGTCCGGGATCCCGCGTGGGAGTTCCCTGCCCTGTACCTGTTCGAGGCCGCGCTCGCCGCGACCGAGCCGGAGAAGGTCCGCAAGAGCCGGAAGGCGGCGCTGCGGGTCGCCCAGTCCGGGCCTTCCGACGGGCTCGCGGGGCTGGAGCGCCTGGCCGTGCTCTCCCATGCCTGCGGCCGGGGGGACGAGGCCGTGGACGCCCAGGTGGGGACCGCCGTCGCCGCGGCGGAGGAGCACCACCTCGAACTCGCCGAGGCGCACCTGCGCGACGCGCTCGCGGCGCTCGGAGAGAGGTCCCCCAAGCGCCCGTGGGTGCGCTTCCACCTCGCGCGGGTCCTCGGAGGCCGAGGCCAGCTCGACGAGGCGATCGAGCACCTGACGCGCGCCCTCGAGGAGCTGCCGGCGAGGAAAGGGAAGGCGGCGAAGAAGGCGGAGGCGTAGCGCGCGCTGCCCCTGCCGGGATACTCTCCGGGCGGGATGGCCGACCCCTCCCTCCCCGAGACCGGCGCCGCGCCTCCGGCGGCGCCCGCTTCGCCCGGGCCCGTCGCGATCGCCCCGCTGCTTTCGTCGGTGCTCGAGGCCCTCCGCTCGCTCGAGCGGGCGCTCTCGGCGCGCGAGGCGGCGATGGGGTCCGAGATCCGGAGCGCCCTCGAGGCGGCCGAGGCGGTGGCCCGCGACCTCCGGGACGCCCGGGCCGAGGTGGACGAGTCGCGGGCGGCGCGGGCGCGCCAGGCCGAGCTGGACCAGGACCTGGCGATGGCCGAGAAGGTGACGCGCACCCTCATCCCGCGCTCGGTCCGGAGCGATGACCTGACCGTCGAGGTCCGCTACGTCCCGATGCGGGGGGTCGGGGGCGACACCTGCACCGTCCACCCCCGCGGGGAGCGCGGGACCTACCTCACGGTCGCGGACGTGACGGGCCACGGGATCGCCGCGGCGCTGCTGGCGACCCGCGTCACGGGGCACGCCCGGAGCCTCCTCGACCGGACCGCGGGGCCCGCGGAGCTCCTCGCGGGGCTCAACGACTTCTGCCACGCGCACTTCGCCGAGACGGGGCTCTACCTGACTCTCTTCGCGGCGCTCGTGGACACCCGGGTGGGGGAGCTGCGTTTCGCGGGGGCGGGACATCCCCCGGCGTTCCTCTTCCGCCGGGCGACGGGAGAGGTCGAGGCGCTCCCGTCGCGACACACGATGCTCGGCGTCCTTCCCGAGCTGACCCCGGAGGGGGAGGAGGGCCGCATCGCCGTCTCCCGCGGCGACCGGCTGCTCCTCTACACGGACGGGATCACCGAGTCGCGGAGCCGCAGCGGGGCGTTCCTCGGCCCCGGCGCGCTCGGGCGTCTGCTGCGGGAGACGCGAGACCGCAAGCCCGAGGAAGTGGCCGACGAGGTGCTCGCCCGCGCGGCCGGCTTCCGCCGCGGCCCTCCCGAGGACGACATGCTGGCGCTCGTGGCGGAGGTGGGATGACGCCTCCCAACTCGCTCGTGCTGGAAGCCCCCCGGGACGCGCAGAGCCTCGCCACTCTCCGGGCCGCGGTGGCCGCGTTCGCCCGCGGGGCGGGGCTGGCCGAGGAGGCCGCGGGCGAGGTGACCCTCGCCGTGGGCGAGGCGTGCGCCAACGCCGTCGAGCACGCGCGGTCGGGCGACCCGGCGGGCGGCCGATTGAAGCTCCGGCTCGCGACGGGGGAGGGGGAGCTGCGGGTGACGGTCGAGCACTACTGCCGGACGGGAGACATCCCCCGCATCCGCGGCCGCGACCTCGGGGACGTCCGACCCGGAGGCCTCGGGGTCCACTGCATGGAGAAGCTCATGGATCGGCTCGAGTTCGAGGCCGAGCCGGACGGCTGGGCGGCGGTGAGGCTCGTGCGCCGACTGCCCGGTGCCGGACGGCCTCGGGAGGAGAAACCCGCGTGACCGTGACCGTCGAGGCCGGGACCGGGGAGGCCCCGACGCGCGTGCGCGTCGCGGGCGAGGTGGACATGAACACCGCGCCGAAGCTCCGCCAGACGCTGCGGCTGGTGCTCGAGGCCGACTCCCGGCCGGTCGTCGTCCACCTGGGGGCCGTCACGTACATGGACAGCGCCGGGATCGCGGTGCTGATCGAGGGCCTCCAGTGGAGCCGCCGGCGCGGGATCTCCTACGCCCTCGAGGCGCTTCCGGGCCCGGTCCGGGTCGTCGTCGAGCTCGCGAAGCTCGACACGGTGTTCAAGATCCTCCCCGGTGACGGGGCGAAGGCGTGACGGGCCTGCTCTCGGGCGCCGGTCGCCTCGGCGGGGCCGCGATCGGCGCGGTCGGCCACGCCGGCGCCCTGTCCCGCCTGGCCGTCGAGGCCGCCGTGTGGGCCGCGACCGGGCCGTTCCGCTCCCGCGCGCTCACGTTCCGCCTCGGGACCGAGCAGTGCTACCGGGTCGGGGTCCAATCGGCGCCCCTCGTCATGCTCGTCGCGCTCCTCATCGGCGCGATCCTCGTCCTTCAGACGGCCGTCACGCTCCGGACCTACGGCCAGCTCGAGCTCGTGCCCGGGCTCGTCGCCGTCTCGCTCACGCGGGAACTCGGGCCGCTCCTCACCGCGCTGATCCTGGCGGGCCGGGTCGGCGCGGCCTTCACCGCGGAGCTGGGCACCATGGTCGTCGCCGAGGAGGTGCTCGCGCTCCAGACGATGGGGATCCGGCCCGTGGGTTACCTCGTGGCCCCGAGGCTGCTCGCCTGTCTCGCCATGACGCCGTGCCTCACGCTCTGCGCCGACCTGGTCGGGCTCGCGGGCGGGTTCGCCACTTGCAAGCTCGAGTTCGGGATGAGCTTCGGCACCTACGTCGAGCAGACGCGCCGCTTCCTCCTCGCGCGGGACCTGGTGGTGGGCGAGGGGAAGAGTCTCGTCTTCGGCGCCATCATCGCGCTCGCGGGCTGCTACCGGGCGCTCATCGTGCGGGGCGGGGCCGACGAGGTCGGGCGGGCGACGATGCAGTCGGTCGTGGCGGCGATGGTCTCGATCATCGCGGCGGACAGCGTGTTCACCGCGATCGTGAACGCGTGGGTATGAGCGACCTCCCCCCCATGCTTTCCGTCCGCGGGCTCCGAGTGATCCTCGGAGGACGGCCCGTCCTCGACGGGGTGGACCTCTCCGTGGCTCCCCGGGAGATCCTCGCGGTCGTCGGCCGGTCGGGCTGCGGAAAGAGCACGCTCCTCCGGGCCTGCATCGGGGCGCTCGCGCCGGCCGCGGGGGAGGTCGAGATCGAGGGGCGTCCCGTGAGGCCCGGGGACGGCGAGGCGATGCAGGCGCTCCGGCGCCGGTTCGGCGTGCTCTTCCAGGGCGGGGCCCTCGTCACCTCGCTCACGGTCGGGGAGAACGTGGCCCTCCCCCTCCGGCAGCACACGAAGCTCGACGAGAGCACGATCCGCATCGTGGTCCGCCTGAAGCTCGGGCTCGTGGGGCTCGGCGAGGCGGAGAGGCTCCGGCCGTCGGAGCTCTCGGGGGGCATGCGGAAGCGCGCCGCGCTCGCCCGGGCCCTCGCGCTCGACCCGCCGCTCGTCTTCTGCGACGAGCCCTCGGCGGGGCTCGACCCGGTGGCGGTCGGGGCGATAGACCGCCTCCTCCTCGAGCTCCGGAAGGCGCTCGGCCTCACGGCGGTCGTCGTGACGCACGAGATGCCGAGCGCGTTCCGGATCGCCGACCGGATCGTCATGATGCACGCGGGGCGGCTGATCGCCGAGGGGACGCCCGCGGAGTTCCGGGACTCGGCGGACCCGCGGGTGAGGCAGTTCCTCGCGGGCGAGGCCGAGGGGCCGCTCGAGCCTGCGGCGCCGGCGTTGGACGTGTTCCAGGAGTAAGGGCCCAGAGGAGGGATCGAGATGCGACCGACCCGCGCCGAAGTGCTCACCGGGATCCTCGTCCTCGCGACGGGCGGGGTGGGGATCCTCTTCCTGCTCCTGCTCGGGAGGACCGGGGCGCTCACGGAGCGGGCGACCTACGTGACGTTCGTCCGGAACACGGCGGACCTCCGGGCGCGCGCGGCGGTCCACTTCGAGGGGAACCGCGCCGGGGACGTCTCCGACGTCTCCTGGGACGTCTCGCGGGCGGCGTACCGGCTGACGCTCAGGATCCCGGCGCGCCTCCCGGTCCGCGCCGACTCCCGCGCCCGGATCCGGGCGGTCGGGTTCCTCGGGGACCGGTTCGTCGAGGTGAGCGCGGGGACGCCGGCCGCGCCGGTCGCCCCGGACGGGACGGAGCTCCCGGGCGACGAGTACGTGGGGGCGGCGGAGTCGTTCGGGGACCTCGCGACCGACCTCCGGCCGGCGCTCGCCGACCTGAAGGGCGTGCTCGAGGGCCTCCGGCGGCTGCTCGAGCCCGGCGGGGCGGCCGGGAGCCTCGAGGCGACCCTGGCGGAGACGAAGAAGGCCGCCGAGTCGCTCGCGCGATCGGCCGACGCGCTCCAGAGGATCCTCGACGACCCGGACCGAGGGCTCGGGACCCTCGTCTCGCGCGCGAACGCGATCGTCGAGGGGCCCGAGGGGACACTGGGCGCCGCCACGCGGAAGCTCGACGCCGCCGCGGGGATGCTCGAGGGGATGGCGTCCTCGGCCTCGAAGCCCCTCGACGAGACCCTGCACGGAGCGCAGCGCACGATGGAGTCCCTCGAGGAGACGGCCGGGCGCCTCGACAAGGCCGTCGCCGACCTTTCGGCGGCGGTGGACAAGGTCGCGCGCGGGGCGGACGAGACCCTCGGAGGCGCCGGCCGGATGATCCGCGAGAACGAGGGCGAGGTCCGCGCGGCCGCCCTCGCGGCGCGCGCGGCGTCCGAGGACCTGAAGCGCTTCGCCGCGAAGATCGCCGCGCGGCCGTGGACTCTCCTCTTCTCCTCGGACGACGAGGGGAAGGAGGCCGAGCAGAGGCGCGAGCGGGATTTTGAAGCGCTGCTGCGCGAGCGGGGCCGCGTCGGCCGGCACGGGGGGGAGTAGGCGCGTGCAGGGAGCTCGCACCGCGACTCTCCTGGTGCTCGCCTCCTGCGGCGGGCCGGCGGGGCTCCCCGACACTCCCTACAACCGCGGCGTCGCGGCCTACGACGCGGGGCGGTTCCCCGAGGCCGGCCGCGAGTTCCGGCGCGCCGCCGAGATCGCGCCCTCGGATCCGCGGCCGCTCTTCAACGCGGGGCTCTCCTACGACCGGCTCGGCGAGGCGCGGATGGCGGAGAAGTTCTACCGCGAGGCGCTGCGGGTCTCGCCGGATCACGCCGAGGCCCACGTGAACCTCGCGGCGCTCCTCGCGGACCGGAGCCTGGATGACGAGGCGGCGACCCACTACGCCGCGGCCCGCGAGAGCGACCCGGCGAGCGCCTTCCCGCTCGTGGCCGAGGGGGCTTTCCACGAGAGGCGCGGGCGGCTCGCGGACGCGGAGAGGCTCTACCGCGAGGCGGCGGCGAAGGAGCCCGCGCACGCCCCGGCCTGGTACCGCTTCGGGACGCTCCTCGCCCGGGCGGGCCGCGCCGACGAGGCCCGGAAGGCCCTCGACGAGGCGCTCGCGAAGGCCCCGGAGGACCTCGCCGCGCTGCGCGCGCGCGCCGCCCTCGCCGAGGCGGATCCCCAGACGGCCATCCCCCTCTGGAAACGGATCCTCCTCCTCGACGAGAGCGACGCGGCCGCCTGGCACGCGCTCGGCCGGGCCAGCCTCGCCGTCGGCGATCCCGAGCGGGCCGCCCAGGCGCTCTGGCAGGCCCGGGACCGGTGCGGTGCGGATCGCGAGCGGGCGGCGGGGGTCGCCGAGGACCTGCGGAAGGCCTACGAGGCCCTCGGGAGCGCGCTGCCGAAGTAGTCGCCTACGACTTCCCCTTCGGGCCGAACGTCCTCGCCAGGAGGAAGTCCACCGCCTCGCGGATCTGGGAAAACGTGCTCCGGAAGTGCTCGAGGTCGTTGCCGACCGGGTCGGCGATCGAGGCATCCTCGTCCTTCTTCCGCTTGCCGGGGCGGTACGAGCCCAGGAGCTGGATCTTCTTCCCGGCGTCCGGGTGCAGCTCGAGGATCTGCTCGCGGTGGCCGGGCGTCATCACGAGGATCGCGTCGGCCTCCTTCACGAGGTACGGCGAGAGCGCGCGGGAACGGTGCGCGGAGAGGTCGAGGCCCTCCTCCTCGGCCACGACGAGCGTGAGGGGGAACGGAGGCTGGCCGACCATGCCCAGGGTCCCGGCGGAGGCGACCGAAACGTCGTCCCGGCCCATCTCCCGCAGCGCCCGCGCGGCGTAGTGCTCGGCCAGGGCCGAACGGCACATGTTGCCCGAGCAGACGAAGAGGAGGCTGCGGGGCTCGCGCACGGGGCGTCAACCAGCTTACCATCCGTCGCGTGACCCCGGTGCGCGTGGTCGCCGTGGTGCTCGCGGCAGGGCGGTCGCGGCGCATGGGCCGCCCGAAGCCGCTCCTCCCTTGGGGAGGCGCGACGGCGATCGGGGCGATCCTCCGGACCCTCGCCGAGGCGGGGCTCCGGGAGTACCGGGTCGTCCTCGGTCCCGACTTCTTTCCCGTCGCCGCGACGGGCGGAGTCCCGCTCGCCCGCGTCGTGGTGAACCCCGAGCCCGACTCGGGCGGGCCGATCGGGTCGCTCCGACTCGCCCTCGACGCCCTGCAGGGCACCCCCCCGGACGGGGTGCTGGTCTGGCCCGCGGACCACCCGGGAGTCTCCGCCCTCCTCCTCCGGCGGCTCCTCGACCGCTTCGCGCGAGGGCGGCCCCCGGTCGTCCGCCCGTCGGTCGCGGGGAGGGGCGGCCATCCGACGATCTTCGCTGCCGCCGTCTTCCCGGAGATCCGGCGGGCTCCGGCAGAGGAGGGCGCGCGGGCGGTGGTCCGTGCCCACCGGGGAGACGAGGCGCTCGTCGAGACCGACGAGGTGGCTGCCGTGCGCGACCTCGACACGCCCGAGGACTACGCGGCGGCGACGCTTCGGGAGTAGGATCGTAGATCGCCGTGCCTCGCTCGGCCCCTCCCGATCCCCCGCGGGCGACGCTCCGCGAGTACGCCGAGTCCGCCGGGCGCCTCGACCGCAGGAAGTTCGCCGCGACGCATCCCCTGCCCGTCCTCGTGGCCCTCGGCGGCTCGGGGGCGCTCCTCGAGGCGTTCGGGTACGAGACCGTCGTCCCGGGCCAGACGCCGGGGGGCGCCTCCGCGGGGTGCCGAGTGCAGCCAGAAGCCACGGTCTGGGTCGTCCGCAAGAGACTCCCGGCGCTCCCGGACCGCATCTCGATCGGGCGCACCCCGAACACCGACATCGTGATCCCGGACGCCGGCATCTCCAAGCTCCACGCCTACCTCACCTGGGGTGCGAAGCCCCGCGAGCTCACCGTCGAGGACGCGAACTCCCGGAACGGGACATTCGTGAACGAGAAGCGCCTCGCCCCCCTCGAGCCGAGCCGCATCCGGGACGGCGAGATCCTCCAGCTCGGCCGCAACGTCCGGGCCGTGCTCCTCTTCCCCGAGGCCCTCTGGCGCGTGGCGCGGGCGGCGAAGGGCTAGGTCAGCCCGAACCGCCGGATCATCGAGAGGAGCGTCGTCCGGCTGATCCCGAGCGCGCGGGCGGCGCGGCTGCGGTTCCCCTTCGTGTGCGCGAGAGCCCGCCGGATGAGCTCCCGCTCGGCCTCCTCCATCGTGGGGAGCGCGCCCGCCTCGCCCCCCTCGGCGAGACCCGAGATCGCCGGGGTGAGGTCCTCCGGCACGATCTTGGGGCCGCGGGCGAGGACGACGGCCCGTTCGAGGACGTTCCGGAGCTCCCGGACGTTTCCGGGCCAGCCGTAGCGCCCGAGCCTCGCCTCGGCCTCGGGGGCGATCCCCTCGACGCGGGCCTCGAATTCCCGCGCCGACTCCGCGACGAACCGCCGCGCGAGCGCGAGGACGTCCGCCCCGCGGGCCCGGAGGGGCGGGAGCGCGAGCGCGACCACGTTCAGCCGATGGAAGAGGTCGGCGCGGAAGCGGCCCTCGCGCACGGCCCGCTCGAGGTCGCGGTTCGTGGAGGCGACGATCCGCACGTCGGCTCGCCGCTCTTCCACCCCGCCGAGCCTCCGGAACCGGCGTGTCTCGATCGCGGTGAGGACCTTCGGCTGCACCTCGAGCGGCATCTCCCCGATCTCGTCGAGGAAGAGCGTCCCCGCGTCGGCGACCTCGAGGAGGCCCCTCTTCTCGGCGCGCGCGTCCGTGAAGGCCCCGCGCTCGTGCCCGAACAGCTCCGACTCGAGCAGCGGCGCCGTGAGGCCCGCGCAGTTCACCTCGACGAGGGGCCCGCCCGCCCGCGCTCCCCGCTCGTGGAGGAGCCTCGCCACGAGTCCCTTGCCCGTCCCCGACTCCCCCGTGAGGAGCACCGTCACGTCCCGGCCCGCGAGGCGTTCGAGAGTCTCGATCACGGGAGCCATCGCCTCCGACCGCCCGAGGGCCTCGCGGAGGTCCGCGCCGGCGGGGAAGGCCCGGCGCCCCGGCTGCGCCACCCTCCGGGCCTCGCGCACCTCGGCGACCCGCGCGCGGAGGCGGTCCAGGTCCACGGGCTTCGTGAGGAAGTCCGCGGCGCCGAACTTCACCGCCTCGACCGCGGTCGGGATGTCGCCGTAGGCCGTGAGGAGGATGACCCCGGGCGGATGCGGATCGGCCGAGAGCTCGCGGAGGACTCCGATCCCGTCCATCCCCGGGAGCTTCAGGTCGAGGAGCAGGACGTCCGGATGGTGGGCCTCCACCGACTCGAGCGCCTCCTCGCCGCTCGCGGCGACGTGGACCCGGTAGCCCTCGCGCCGGAAGAGGACGGCGAGGTTCTCCCGGATGGTCTCCTCGTCGTCGGCGATGAGCAGGGTGCCGAGCATCTACCCTCTCACGGGCCCTTCCGCCGTCACCGAGGGGAGCCTCACGGTCGCCCGTGTGCCCTCCCCGGGCGCCGAGGCGAGTCGGATCGTCCCGTCGGCCTCCTCGACGATGCGCCGGCAGATCGGGAGGCCGAGCCCGGTGCCGCGCGGCTTCGTGCTGTAGAAGAGGTCGAAGGCCCGGGCGAGGACCTCCGGCGGCACCACGGCGTCGTTCCAGACCCGCAGCGACCAGGTCGGCGTCGAGGGGGGAGGCGTCCCCGACTCGGGGCCGCAGGCGACCCGCACGGTCCCGCCGCGAGGCGTGGCCTCGACGGCGTTCCGGAGGAGGTTCGCGACGACCTGCCGGAGCCGGTCGGTCCCGACGCCCACCGGCATCGCGGGGCCCGACGCCGCCAGCTCGATCCGGACTCCCGCAGCGTCGCAGGCGGGGCCCTCGAGCTCGACGGCCCTGCGGACGACGGCGTCCGGATCGCCCGTCCTCTCGTGCCCTGCCCGAGGGTGGGAGTAGTCGAGCAGGTCCTTCAGGAGGGAGTCGAGCCGCCGCACCTCCGTCGCAATCGCCTCGGCCGCGCGGCGCGCCTCGGGGTCCGAACCCGGCGCCTCCCGGAGGACCTGGGCGGCGGCCGACATGCCGAAGAGCGGGTTCCGCAACTCGTGGGCCACCCCTGCCGCGACGGACGTGATCGCGGCGGCGCGGACCGCCTCGGGGACGGGGGGCCCGGCGTCCCGTGCCGGGGGACCCGGCGCCCGGCGGGCCGCGAGGAAGAGCGCCCCGGCGACCGCCGCCGCCAGCCCCCCGAGCGCCAGCCCTGCCGGGAGGGCCCAGCGGGCCGCGCCCGGGGAGTGCCCCGGGGCCACGGACCACTCCCTCAGCCACGAGAGCTCCGAGGAGCCCGGGATCCCCGCCGCGTCGGCGAGGAGCCTCTCGGAGGACGCGCGGTCGCCCTCCGCGAGCTTCCGGAGACCGAGCGCCACCCGGCTCTCCAGCGACGCGAAGGCGCGCCGCGCTCCCTCGACCCGGGGCGCATCGGCTCCCGGGCCCACGTCCCCGCCCTCCGTGAGCCGGTCTGCGGCCCGCTCCCAGCCCACGAGCGCGACGGACCCCCTCTCGATCTCCGCGCGGAACGCGCCGAGGCTCTCGCGCGCGTCGGCCCGGCCGCCGAGCGCGTCCCGGAGCAGGGAGAGCGCGCGCTCGGACGCCCGGAGGGCCGCTCGAGAGTGTTCAGCCAGCTCCGCGCGGCCGCGGGCGAGGTCGCCTGCCCGGGAGGATGCGCTCACGACGAGGAGCATCCCGCCTTGGGCGATCGCGATCGTCCCCACCGCGACGAGGGCGGCCTGGCGGAGGCGGCGGCGGCCGCCGTGCGCGGGGATGGGGGAAGGGGCGGAGAGGGACGTCACGATGTCACGCTAGGGGTCTTGGTCCGCCCCCGTCAAGCCGCCGCGGGGGCGCCGCAGGCGCCCGACCAGATCTCGACATCTCACTCCGAGACGGGAGCCGCAACCTCCTGTCGCAGCCCCACTTGGCGGGCGAATCGGCCTCTGTCCAGAAGCCGACACGTCGGGAGATTCGCAATCGCAAGTCCTTTCGCTTGAATAGCTTGAGATTCGCGGGCGCCTCTGAGGGACGCGGTATCGGCCTTGCTTGAAGGCTCGCCGGCCACGCAGGCCCCGGAGGTCCCATGTACCGTCAAAACGAACGCGGCGCGATCCTGATCATCGTTGTCCTCTTCATCATGATCATCGCCGGCTTCTCGGCGGCGCTCATGCACGTCGGCGTGACGCAGGGCCACGCGACGGAGCTGAGCGTCGCCCGACAGTCGGCGTTCGACATCGCCGAGGCGGGCACCTCCGCCGCCACGGCGGAGCTCTTCAAGGACTACGATGGCGCCGACAACGACGGGGACGGCCTCGTGGACGAGGGGCGCGACAGCCTGGACCAGGACGGGGACGGGGTCGCCGACGACCCCGACGAGTTCGAGGGGACGGGGACCCTCGGCTGCGCGGGCTGGAGCACCGGCTCCGACGACACGGGAGGCCTCGTGCCGGGGCGCTTCTCGAGCGGGAGCCGACTCGGGAACGGGGACGCCCGGCCGAACCTCGACGAGCCGAACGCGGCGGGGGTCCCGTTCGCGGGGGGGAGGCTCCTCACGTGGGTCCACTTCCACGGGAACGACGGCGCCGACAACGACGGCGACGGCGCCGTGGACGAGGTGGACGAGAGGGGGTTCGGGACGCTCTTCAGCGAGGGCGAGACGCAGGGGACCGTCGTGGCGCTCCAGACGGTCGTGAATCTCTTCCCGCCCACGGCCGGGGGCCCCCCGGGCTCGCCCCAGAGCCCGATCTTCGGGATGGGAGCCTTCGGGGACCAGAGCACGACCCTCGACTCGAACGCGATCGTGGACTCCTACAAGAGCAGCCTCGGCTCCTACTCCAGCCAGGCGACGAACCGGTTCCGGGGGAACCCCTTCGCGCTCGCGAACGGCGACGTGGGGTCAAACTCCACGGTCGGGCTCCGCTCGAACGCGGTCGTCCACGGGGACGCGTCGGTCCCCTCGGGCGGCTCCGTCAGCACCGCCGGGAACAGCTCGATCCAGGGGACGACGACGACGAACGCGACCCGCCAGTCCATGCCCGTCGTCGTGATGCCGCCGGTGGCGAGCGCGGCGCCCACCTCGTTCGCGGTCGGCTCGAACGGCTCGGCGACGATCTCCTCCGGGAACTACCACTACTCGAGCTTCCTCGCCGACTCGAACAGCACGGTGACGATCAACGGGCCCGCCACGCTCGTGATTGACGACTTCCGGGCCGACAGCAACACGGCGATGCGGATCAACTCGAGCGGCGGCCCCGTGACGATCATCGGGACGGGCCGCTTCGACCTGAACTCGAACGCCAGCCTCTCGCCGAACAACGCGAACGCCAAGGACCTGGCCGTCATCCTGACCGGCGACAACATCGCGAACCCGTCTCTCGTGGTGGCCATAGACTCGAACTCGGGCCTCGTCGGTCGGGTCTACGCCCCCAACGCGCGGCTCACGGTGAACTCGAACGCCGGCGTGACCGGCCAGGTGATCGCGAAGCAGGTCCACCTCGACTCGAACGGCGCGATCCACTTCGACGAGGACCTTCTGACCCAGCCGTTCCCGAACGTGGCCCCTCCGGGAGGCAAGCCCAGCCACTTCCCGACCACCGGCTGGGAGCAGCTCCGCTGACGCTGCCGGCCGCCCGACGGGGCCGCAGCGCCGCTCGCAAGAGGGGAGCCCCATGACACCCGCGACGGTCTCGGACGGGAGCTCGGGAAGGGCGGCGACGGGTCCGCCTCGTCCGGGGCTAGCGGACGAGGGGCCCGCGTCCCGTCCGAGATGCCGCGTGCTCGTGGCGGTGGGCGCGCCGGCCCTGCGGATCGCAATCTGTCGGATCGCGGTGGAGTCCGGCGCGGACGCCGTCATCGCCGGGACCGTCGCCGCCGCGACGCGCGCCCGGCGAATCGGCGCGGCGATCATAGATCCGGGCTTCGGAGGGGGCCGCGGCGAGGAACTCGACGGTCAACTCCGGGAGGTGAACCCGGGAGTCCCAGTGCTCCTCGTCTCGATCCCGGTGCACGAGGCGGCGCGGCCCGAGGGCGAAGCCGGAGCGGAGAGGTACGGCGACCGACTCCAGCTCGGTCGTGTCCGGGACCTCCTATCACAGGCGCTTCGAACCCGCCCGGGTGCCCCCGCGGGGGTCTCCCCGTCCCTCTCGGGCCCGCGCTCCGAGAGCGCCTGAGGTACGCTTGGACCGAGGAGAGCCGTCTCCGAGGTCCCTCGGGGATACCGGTGCGGCGGGCCTCGCCCGCCGCCGGCTCCTCCGCCTCGGCGCCTATCTCGTCCCGGCGATCCTGGGCACGTTCGCGGTGACCCGCACCGCCGAGGCCCTCTCGTGCCTCCCCCAGTACTGCGGGCCGACTCCCCCCTGCCAGCCGAACACCTGTCAGCCCGACATCTGCCAACCGTTCTTCTGCGCGCCGTGATCGGCTCCCGCGACGTCCTCGAACCCTGGGACCTCGACCCCGGCCTCGGGCGGGGACGGGGCCGGCCCCACATCGTGGACTTCGGGCTCGCCAAGCTCGCGGCGACGCGCAGCAGACTCACGAGGACCGGCCAGGCGCTCGGGACGCCGGAGTACATGAGCCCGGAGCAGGCGCGCGGCGAGGTTTCCTCGCTCGCCCCCGCGACCGACGTGTGGAGCCTCGGGTGCGCCCTCCACGAGATGCTCGTCGGGAGGTCCCCGTTCGAGGGGGACTCGACGGCCAGAGTCGTCGCCTCGATCCTCCTCTCGAGGCCGCCCGACCTGCGGAAGCTCCGGGCCGACGTCCCGCGCGCCCTCGCGGCTGTGGTCCGGAATTGCCTCGCGCAGAACCCGCGGGCCCGGTATCCCGATGGGGCGGCGCTCCGGGACGACCTGGACCGGGTCCTGTGTGGGGGGACGGTCCAGGCCCGGCCGGCTGGTAGGCGCCGGCTGGGCGCCGCGCTTGCCGGGCTCGCCCTCCTCGGACTGGGAGGACTGGGGCTCGTCGCGGCGCCCGCGGGCGACCGGGCAGCGGCGGAGAGCGGTCCGCGCCATGCGGAGCGATCCGCCACGGAACTTCTCGTCCGTCAGGCCCGCGCGCTCCGCACGGCGGACCCGCAACGGGCGGCCGCGCTCCTCGGGAGGGCCCTCCAGGAGGAGCCCTCGCGGCAGGACTGGCGACTCGAGCGAAGCCTCCTCCTATGGGCCTGCGGCAAGAACCCGGGGGCGCGGGAGGAGTGGCGCGCGATCCCGGCGGATGCCTCCGAAGCCGCGTCGGCCCGCCTCTTCCTCGGGCTCGAAGTCCTCTTCCGGATGGAGGGGGGCCGGCTGCAGACCCGCGAGGCGGAGAAGGAGCTTCGGGGGCTAGAGGAGTGCCCGGGCCGCGAGGGCCGGCTCGCCCGGGGGGCGCTCAGCGCCATCCGGCGCGACTGGCGCGGCGCGCGCGAGGCCCTCCGTGGAGAGGGGGGCTGGGAGGCGGCCATCCTTCGCGGATACGTCGAGGACCGGGACCCCGACGGGGACGCGTCCGCGGCCGTGCGCGAGCTCACGGCGGCGCTAGAGGCGGGGATCGCCTTCCCGTGGGCCCACAAGTACCGGGGCGTCGCGAGGCGGGACACCGGGGACCGAGCGGGAGCACTCGCCGACCTCGACCGCGCGATCGAGCTCGACCCGGGGTATGCCGCCGCCTGGAACAGCCGGGGGATCGTCAGACGCCAGGACGGGGACTTGGCCGGCGCTCTCCGGGATTACGATCGCGCGATTGAGCTGGACCCGCGATTCGAGCAGGCCCACGTCAATCGAGGCAACGCGAGATCGGACCTCGGGGACCTGGCGGGGGCGATCCGGGAGTACGATCGAGCGATCGAACTGGACCCGGACTACGCGAACGCCTTCCGGCTCCGCGCCCGGTCGAAGCTCGACCTGCGGGACGTGGCCGGGGGCCTCGCG
Organism: Planctomycetales bacterium; assembly: GCA_022614695.1. Lineage (GTDB taxonomy): Bacteria > Planctomycetota > JAKEIC01 > JAKEIC01 > JAKEIC01 > JAKEIC01. Next base: position 14,556 of record JAKEIC010000296.1, read on the forward strand.
GACTACGACCGCGCGGTCGAGCTGGACCCCGGGAACGCGACGTACCTGTACGAGCGCGGAACCGCGCGGTACCTGGAGCACGATGACACGGGCGCGCTCGCGGACCTCGATCGCGCCCTCGGCCTCGGCATGCGGAGCGCGGAGCTCTGGACGAACCGGGGGCTCGCGAGGGAGGCCCTCGGGGACCTCACGGGCGCCCTCTCGGACATGGACCGGGCGATCGAGCTGGACGGGGCCCTCCCGCAGGCGTTCTCCAATCGCGCGAACCTCCGGCAGCGCCTCGGGGACATCGCTGGCGCCGCGTCGGACCTGGAGAGGGTCCTCGCCCTCGCGCCTCCCGGCTGGCCGCACCGCCAGCGGGTCCTGGATCTCCTCGAGGAGTTGCGCCGCGACGTCGCGAGGTGACGGGGGCGGTTAGGATCCACCCGATGCGCCTGGGGCTCCACGAGACCGTGGCCGAGCCGGGGCGCGGCGGCCCCCGCGAGAACCGGCCGCACGTCGTGGACTTCGGGCTGGCGAGACTGGTCAAGACCGGCACCAAGCTCACGAGGACAGGCGAGGCCCTCGGCACACCGACCTACATGTCCCCCGAGCAGGCGCGCGGCGAAACCCCGTCGCTCACCCCCGCCACGGACGTCTGGTCCCTCGGCTGCCTCCTCCACGAAATGGTGGCCGGGCGGCCGCCGTTCGAGGGCGAGAGCGCCGCGGCGATCGTCGCGAAGGCGCTGCTCGCGGCTCCACCGAGCCTCGGGAGGATCCGCCGGGGGGTTCCTCGTGGGCTCGAGGCGGTCGTCCGCACTTGCCTGGCGAAGCGCGCGGGCGACCGCTACCGCGACGGCCGCGCGCTCCGGGAGGATCTCGAGCGGCTGCTCCAGGGCCGGCGACCCAGGGCTCGCGTCCCTCGATCCCATGCCTGGTGGGCTGCCGTCACAGGGATGGTTGCAGCAGGAGCCACCGGGGCCGCGGCCCTGCTGGGGGGCGGCGATGGGTCGCCCGGGCGCCTCCCGGGGCCCGTCCCGGCCGAGCCGGCGGCCGTGGGGCTCGAGCGGAGGGCATGGGCGCTCCGGCAGTCCGATCCCCGCATGGCGGCGAGGCTGCTAGACGAGGCACTCGCCGCGGCCCCTGCGCGCCACGACTGGCGGGTGGAGAGGGGGCTCCTCCTGTGGGCCGTGGGCCAGGGTCCCGCGGCGCGGCAGGAGTGGAGGAAGGTATCCCACGCCTCGCCGCACGCGTCCCGCGCGCGGCTCTACCTGGGTCTCGAGTCGCTGTTCCGGTTCGACGTGCACGAAGCGCAGGCAGACCTCGCCGAGGAGGCCGCTGGCGGGGGCCGCGAGGCCCGTGTCGCGCGGGGGGCGCAGGCGACCCTGGAGAACCGGTGGCCGGAGGCGCGGGCCGCCCTGGCCGGGGTCTCGGGTTGGGAGGCCGGGCTCCTGCGGGGATACGTGGAGAGCCTGGATCTCTGCGGGGATCGCGCAGCCGCCGTGCGCGAGTACGACCAGGCCCTCTCGGAGGGGCCCGCCTTCGCCTGGGCCATCTGCAATCGCGGCGTCGCCAAGTCGAAACTCGGGAACCTGCACGGGGCGGTCGAGGACTTCGAGACGGCCCTCCGGCTCGAGCCCGAGGCCCCCACCGCACTGAACGGCCGCGGCGAGGCCCGGCATGGCCTCGCGGAGCTGGGTGGAGCGCTCGCGGACTACGACGCGGCCTTGCGGCTCAGGCCCGACTACCCGGAGGCGCTCAACAACCGGGGCAACCTTCGGCGGGAGACGGGGGACTCCCGGGGAGCGCTCGAGGACTACGACAGGGCGATCCTCCTCGATCCGGAGAACCCGCTGACTCTCAGCAACCGGGGTCAGGCGAGGCGGGATCTCGGTGACCTCCGCGGTGCGATCGAGGACTTCGATTCGGCGCTCCGCCGCAGGCCGGATTACCCCGAGGCGCTCCTCGGCCGCGGCGCCGCCAGGGGAGAGAGTGGCGACAACGCGGGGGCCATCGAGGACTACGACGCCGCCCTGCGGCTCAGGCCCGACGATCCGGGGGCGCTCACCGGCCGCGGCGCCTCGAGGGCGGCTCTCGGCGATCCCTCGGGGGCGATCGGGGACTTCGAGGAGGCGCTGCGCCTCGAGCCGGGACTGGCACTGGCGCACGCGAACCTCGGCATCGCGCGCCGGAACCTCGCGGAGTGGTCGCTCGCCGCCGAGTCGTTCCGCGAGTTCCTGCGCCTGGCGCCGTCCGACGCCCGGGCGGAGAAGGTCCGGCGCTGCCTGGCCGAGTGCGAGGCGAAGATCGCGGGCCAGGAGACGGCGAGACGATGAGCGGCTCCGCGGAACCCCAACCAGGGACCAAGGACCAGGGACGAGGGACTGCCCGTGCTTTCCTGACCGACCTCGGCCTCGCCAAGTCCGTCGCGACGGGCTCGAAGCTCACCCGCACCGGCCAGGCCCTCGGCACCCCGGCCTACATGTCCCCCGAGCAGGCGCGCGGGGAGGTGTCGTCCCTCACCCCTGCGACGGACGTCTGGAGCCTCGGCGGCGTCCTCTACGAGATGCTCGGGGGGCGCCCGCCGTTCGAGGGCGAGACGGACGCCGCGGTCGTGGGGGGAGTCCTCCTCGAGGAACCTCCGGCCCTCGGGCGGCTCCGCGAGGACCTGCCCCGGGGGCTCGACAGGATCGTCAGGGCCTGCCTCGCGAAGGACGCGCGCCGGCGCTTCCTCGGCGCCGGCGCGCTTCGGGACGATCTCGATCGCCTCCTCCGGGGCGAGCACCCGCGGGCGAGGGTTCCCGGCGCGTGGCGCTGGAAGGTCGGGGCCGGGGCCCTCGCCGCGGCCGCCGCCGGCACGGCCCTGGCTCTCTCGCAGCGAGTCCCGAATGCGCCGAGCGCCCCGCGCGTTCCTGCGCAGACCTCCCATGCCGACCCCCCTGCCGTGAGCCCCGCCGAACGGCTCGCGGCGAAGGCCCGGGCCCTGCGCCAGTCGGACCCCCGCCGGGCGGCGGAGATTCTCCGTGAGTCGCTCGACCTGGAGCCCGCAC
>JAKEIC010000297.1 GCA_022614695.1 Planctomycetales bacterium
GAGGCGCGCGGCGAGGCCCCCGGGCTCGGGCGAGAGCCAGCGCCGCCAGCGCGCCTCGAACGCCTGGAGCGGCTCCGCGAGGGCCTCCTCGATGCGGGCCCCCCGCTCGGCGGAGGTCGCGGATCGCGGCGTCCGGGTCCCGTGCGCGAGCGTCGCGAAGGTCCCCCGCTCCTGGAGATACTGGGCGACGAGGCTCGTCTTGAGGAGGTCTTCCCCCTCGATCTTCCCGACCTGGTCCACGAAGGCCCGGGACCAGGGCGGGTCGTCGCGCTTCTCCGCGAGGTAGCTGATCCACGACCGGCAGCCGAGGAGGCCCGCGGGGGCGAGCCGCCTCGTCTCCTCGCGGCGGCGGCGCTCCTCCGCCTCGCCGGGCTCGGCCACCGTCCCGCCCCCCACGCGCCCGGTCCGCACCGTCTCGGTCACCTCCTTCCACGTGAAGAGCGGGAGGGGCGCCCCGAGCGCAGCGAGCGCCACCCAGTTCAAGTGCCCCCCCTGGAGCACCGGCTGGGCGTCGCCGAGGGGCATGCAGCCGAGCCGGAGGTCCGAGAGGAGGATCGCCTCGGCCTGGGCCTCGGTCGTCGCGAAGAAGACGCGCGAGTTCTTGCCCGCGAAGAAGCCCTGGTCCAGCTCCGCCTCCTTCGCGCCGGCCTCGTCGAGGATCCCCTCCTTCCGGGCCCATCCGACCGCCTGGACGTAGGCTCGCTCCGAGTCGAGGAGGAGGAACGTCCCCTCCTGGTCGGGGGGGATCCCCACCTCGTCCCCGAGGAGGAACGACGAGACGGCGGTCGCCCGGAGCGCCTCCCGGGCGACGCGGGTCGTCTTCGGCGCGCTCCAGGCGGAGTGGATCGAGAGGCCCGGGCCCCGCACGACCACCCCCGGTCGCTTGAGGACGTCGCGGAAGACCGGGTGGTCCGAAGGCTCCGACTCGAGATTCACCTCGAGCCGCCGGGCGCGACGCAGAGCCTCCTGGATCTCGGCCCTCCGCGCGAGGAGCCTCTTCTCCTCCGGGGAGAGCCACGCCGACGGGCCCGAGGGCCCCTTCTCGTGCCCGAGGGCCTGCCGCGCGGCCTCGACCGTCCCGTCGAGCCGGACGATGGCGGCCGCGAGGGCCTCCTGCGCGGCCCCGGTCCGGTCCGGCAGGAGCTTCGCGAGGGCCGCCGCGGCCCTCTGGAGGGCCCGCGCCGCCTCGCCGCCCGGACCGGGGGGGCTCTTCGACTTTGCCGCCTGCTCCGCGAGCGCCGCGCCCTCGGTCTGCCCCCATCGGGTCTTCCCCCCCGCGAGGGACTCGTGGATCTCGAGGAGCTCCGTCAACTCCCCGAGCCGTCCGGCCTTCGCGAGCATCCTCGCCACGGACTGGAGTGGCTCGAGGACGGTGGCCGGGAGCGGCGCCGGGTCCTGTACGGAGGCCGCGAGGGCGAGGAGGACGCCGCCGGCCGCGAGGGCCGGCCTCACGGCTGGAGCCGCCGGGCCGACCACCGCCCGCGCACGCGCCGGAACTCGATCCGGTCGTGGAGCCGATTCTTCCGTCCCTGCCAGAACTCGATCCGCGCCGGGACGACGCGGTAACCGCCCCAGTGCGCGGGCCTCGGGACGGGGCCCTCCGCGAACCGCGCGGCGAGGGCGCGGTACTTCCTCTCGAGCGCCGCGCGGGACGAGAGGGGCCGGGACTGGTCCGAGGCCCACGCCCCGATCTGGCTCCCCCGGGGCCGCGTCGCCCAATAGCGATCGCACTCGGCGGCGCCGAGGGCGACCGCCCGCCCCTCGATCCGCACCTGCCGGTCGAGGGACTTCCAGTGGAAGAGGAGCGCCACGCGGCCGTTGCGGGAGATCTCGGCGGCCTTACTCGACCGGCGGTTCGTGAAGAACTCGAACCCGCGCTCCGCGACCCCCTTCAGGAGCACCATCCGGGTCGAGGGACCTCCGCCGCGGCCCGCGGTGGCGAGGCTCATGGCCTCGGGGAGCCGGGTCTCCCGGCGTGACGCCTCCCGGAACCAGGCCCGGAACCAGGCGATCGGGTCGCGAGGGGCTGCGAGACGCATCCACAGTCCACAGTCCCCTGTCCCCAGTCCCCAGTCAAGATCCGCCGCCGGCCCCGACCCTGAACCCTGAACCTCGACCTCCGTTGACCCCCCCGGCGGGCGGTGGTATCACTCGCCCCCCCGTCTGGGCGAGAGACCCCGAGGAGGTGCCGAGTGGCGAGGCCGGCCGACTGCCGCTATCTCGCGTCCCACGAGTGGGCTCGCAGGGACAAGGCCGAGGTCGTGATCGGGATCACCGACTTCGCCGTCGAGCACCTCTCGGACCTCACGTTCCTCGACCTGCCCAAGGTGAAGGACAAGGTGGAGGCGGGGAAGCCCTTCGGCGAGATCGAGTCGGTGAAGGCCGTCTCGGACCTGAACGCCCCGGTCTCCGGCGAGGTGACGGCCGTGCACGAGGACCTGGCGGAGAGCCTCGAGACGCTCGCGAAGGACCCCTTCGGGCAGGGGTGGATGATCCGAGTGAAGCCGAGCCACCCCGCCGAGTGGGAGAAGCTCCTCGACGGCACCGCCTACTTGAAGGTCTGCGACTCCGAGGGCGGGCACTAGCGCGGAGAGCGCCCCGTGCGCTACGTCCCCCATACCGAGCAGGACCGCACGGAGATGCTCCGCGCGATCGGCGCGGGGAGCGTGGAAGAGCTCTTCGCCCCGGTCCCGAAGGAGCTGCGGCCGAAGCGGCCGCTCGACGTGGGGCCGGCCCTCACCGAGCCCGAGCTGCAGTCGTGGCTCGAGGAGACGGCGGCGCGCGACCGCTCGGCGGCCGACCTCCTCTGCTTCGCGGGCGGGGGCTTCTACGACCGGTTCATCCCGGCGGCGATAGACGCGCTCGTCTCGCGCGGCGAGTTCCTCACCTCGTACACGCCCTACCAGCCCGAGTGCAGCCAGGGGACCCTCCAGTACCTCTACGAGTACCAGACGATGATGGCGGAGCTGACCGGGCTCCCCGTGAGCAACGCCTCGCTCTACGAAGGGGCGACCGCGTGCGCCGAGGCGATGCTCCTCTCGTGGGGGCTCAAGGAGACGAGCCGGCGGGTGGTCGTCTCGGCGGCGGTGCACCCCCACTACCGGCGGACCCTCGAGACCTACGCCCGGCCGGTCGGCCTCGAGGTCGTGACCGTCCCCGCCCCGGGCGGCCTCACCGACGCGGCGGCGCTCAGGAAGGCGGCGACTCCGGAGACACTCGCCGTGCTCGTCCAGCAGCCGAACTTCTTCGGCGCGGTCGAGGACGTGCCCTCGGCGGTCGCGGCCGCGCACGCCGCCGGCGCCCAGGCGGTCGTCGCCGCCGACCCGGTCGCGCTGGCGCTCCTCGAAGCTCCGGGCGCCCAGGGCGCCGACATCGTGGTCGGGGAGGGCCAGCCTCTCGGCTGCCCCCTCGCCTTCGGGGGGCCGACCTTCGGCTTCTTCTGCGTCCGCGAGGAGCACGTCCGGAAGCTCCCGGGGCGGCTCGTCGGCGAGACCCACGACACCCGGGGACGGCGGGCCTTCGTCCTCACCTTCCAGACCCGCGAGCAGCACATCCGCCGCGAGAAGGCGACGAGCAACATCTGCACGAGCCAGTCGCTCTACGCGCTCCGGGCCGCGATCTACCTCTCGCTCCTCGGCCCGGCGGGGCTCCGCGAGGTGGCGGCGCTCTCCGTCCGGAAGGCCCACGCCCTCGCCGAGCAGGCGGCGAAGATCCCCGGTTTCGCGCTCGAGTTCCCGAAGGCGCCGTTCGCGTTCGAGTTCGCGCTCCGCTGCCCCCGGCCGGCCGACGAGGTCGTCGCGGCGGGCCTCAAGCGCGGCGTGCTCGCGGGGATACCGCTCGGGCCCCACGATCCCGCCCTCCGGAACGTGCTCCTCGTCGCGGTGACCGAGAGGCGCACGGCGGCGGACCTCGACCGGTTCGTGGAGGCGCTCCGATGAGCCTGGGTCTTGTCGAGGACCGGCTCGTCTTCGAGAAGAGCCGCGCGGGCCGGCGCGGGGTGACGCTCCCCGCCTCGGACGCGGGCGAGGCGCCCCTCGAGAGCCTCCTCCCGGGGGGCGCCCTCCGGAACGCGCCTCCCGCGCTCCCCGAGCTCTCCGAGCTCGAGGTGGTCCGCCACTACACCCGCCTCTCCGGGAAGAACTTCGGGATAGACACGACCTTCTACCCGCTCGGCTCGTGCACGATGAAGTACAACCCGCGGGTCCACGAGTACGGGGCGTCCCTCCCCGGGTTCGCGCGGGTGCACCCGCTCCAGCCGGACGAGACGGTCCAGGGCTTCCTCGCGCTCGCCCACTCGCTCGAGAGGGCGCTCGCCGAGATCACCGGGCTCGCGGCCGCGACGCTCAACCCCTCCGCCGGGGCCCACGGGGAGCTCACCGGCGTGCTGATGGTCCGCGCCTACCACCACGACCGCAGCGAGCCGGGTCGCGACACCGTCCTCATCCCCGACTCGGCCCACGGGACGAACCCGGCGACCGTCACGATCGCCGGGATGCAGGTCCAGAGCGTGAAGTCGGGGCCCGACGGCCGCGTGGACCTCGGGGACCTCCGCGAGAAGCTCGGGACGCTCGGGGGCCGGGTGGCCGCGATGATGATCACGAACCCGAGCACGCTCGGGCTCTTCGAGATCCGGATCGGGGAGATCGCGCGACTCCTCCACGAGAAGGGCGCCCTCCTCTACATGGACGGGGCCAACATGAACGCCCTCCTCGGGATCGCCCGCCCCGGCGACTTCGGCGTGGACGTGATGCACCTGAACCTGCACAAGACCTTCACCCAGCCCCACGGGGGCGGCGGACCGGGCGCGGGCCCGGTGGCGGTCGGGGAGAAGCTCGTCCCGTTCCTGCCGGTCCCGCGGATCGTGCAGGAGGGGGGCGCCTACCGTCGCCGCGAGGACTTCCCGAAGACGATCGGCCGCGTGCGTTCGTTCCAGGGGAACCCGGGGGTCTTCGTCCGGGCCTACGCCTACATCCGGTCCCACGGCGGGGAGGGCCTCCGGAAGGTGACCGAGGCGGCGGTCCTGAACGCCAACTACATCCTCGCGCGCCTCCGGGACGCCTACGACCTCGCCTACCCGGGGCCCTGCATGCACGAGGCGGTTTTCTCGGCGCGCCGGCAGGTGAAGCAGAACGGGGTCCGCGCGCTGGACATCGCCAAGAGGCTGATTGACCTCGGGTTCCACCCGCCCACGATCTACTTCCCACTGATCGTCCCCGAATCGCTGATGATCGAGCCGACCGAGACCGAGCCGAAGGAGACTCTCGACGCGTTCGTGGCCGCGATGCTCACGATCGCCGGCGAGGCAGCCGAGGAGCCGCAGAAGGTGAAGGACGCGCCCGTCACGATGCCCGTCACGCGTCTCGACGAGGTTCGCGCCGTGAAGCAGCCGAGGCTGCGCTGGAGGCCCCGATGAACTACGAGCTCAAGACCGACTCGAAGTCCCGGGAACGCATCCTGGAAGTGCCTTACCGCGGCCGGGACCTGATCACGCGGCCGGTGCTCAACAAGGGGACGGCGTTCCCCTTGGCCGAGCGCGAGGAGTTCGGGCTCACGGGACTCCTCCCCCCGGGCGTCAGCACGATGGACCTGCAGCTCGAGCGGGTCTACGGGAACTTCAAGCGCCAGCCGACCGACCTCGACCGGTACATCTACCTGGGGACCCTCCAGGACCGGAACGAGACGCTTTTCTTCCGGCTGCTGCTCACCCACCTCGCCGAGATGGTGCCCATCGTCTACACGCCGGTCGTCGCCGAGGGCTGCCGCCACTACAGCCGGATCTACAGGCAGGGGCGCGGCCTCTACGTCTCGATCCGGGACAAGGGGCGCGTCGGGCAGGTGCTCCGGAACTTCGGGGCCACCCAGCCCGACATCATCGTCGTCACCGACAACGAGCGGATCCTCGGAATCGGGGACCAGGGCGTGGGCGGGATGGGGATCCCGGTCGGGAAGCTCACGCTCTACGTGGTGACCGCCGGCTTCCACCCCGGGAAGTGCCTCCCGATCTCCCTCGACGTCGGGACCAACAACAAGGCGCTGCTCGAGGACCCGCTCTACCTCGGCGTGCGCGAGCCGCGGCTGCGGGGCGAGCCCTACCACGCGTTCGTCGCGGAGTTCGTGGACGCCATCCGCGAGGTCTGGCCCGGGACCCTCCTTCAGTGGGAGGACTTCGGGAAGACCACGGCCATGGTCCACCTCGACCGCTACAAGGAGAAGCTCCCGACCTTCAACGACGACATCCAGGGGACGGCGGCGGTGATCCACGCGGGGCTCGTCGCGGCAGCCGACCACGTCGGGGTGCCGTTCAAGGGCTTCCGCGTCGGGATAGACGGGGCCGGCTCCGCCGGGATCGGGATCGCGCGCCAGATCGAGGCGGGGATGGTCCGGACGGGCGTCCCGAAGGCGGAGGCCCACTCGCGGATCTACGTGCTCGACTCGAAGGGGATCGTCTTCTCCGACCGGCAGTCGGTCGAGCCCGAGAAGCGCGAGTACACGAGCGCGCCCGACCGGTTCCCGCGCCTCAAGCGGGACTCGAAGGGCGAGATCCACCTCCAGGAGTTCGTCGAGGGGACGCCGCTCGACGTGCTGCTCGGGGTCTCGGGGACGCCCGGGGCCTTCACCGAGCCCATCGTGAAGGCCATGGCGAGGCACGCGAAGCGACCGATCATCATGCCCCTCTCGAATCCGACCTCGCAGTGCGAGGCCAAGCCCGAGGACATCGTCCGCTGGACCGACGGGCGCGCCGTCGTCGCCACGGGGAGCCCCTTCCCGGACGTGAAGTTCGGGGACCGGACGATCCCGGTCGGCCAGGGGAACAACATGTTCATATTCCCGGGCGTGGGCCTCGGGACCGTGCTCGTCCGCGCGCGGATCGTGACGAACGGGATGTTCCTCGCCTCGGCCGACGCGCTGCGGGCGTGTCTCCCGAACGACCGGCTCTCCTCGGGGGCGATCTTCCCGGAGATCCGCGAGGCGCGGACCGTCGCGGCGGCGGTCGCCTACGCCGTGGGCGAGGCGGCCCACGCCGAGGGCGTCGCCGCGAAGGACGCCCCGAAGGGCGAAGCCCTGAAGAAGCGCATCGCCGAGTCCATGTGGTTCCCCGACTACGTGCGCTACCGGTACGTCCCCGGGGGGACGACCTCGGCCCGCAAGCCCGCCCGCGCGACGGCCGGGGCGAGGAAGTAGCGTCTTCAGCGGCTACCGCCCGCGCAGCGACTCGACGAGCGCCCGATAAGCCTCCTCGGGACGGCGGCCGCAGACCTGCTCCAGGGCCCGTCCGAAGTCGCGCGTGCCGCGAGCCGCCTCGAGGAGGTCGCGGATGGCCCCGACTCCGCGACGCCCGAGCATCTCGCGCGCCAGGAGGCGGCCCACGGCGTAGTGGGTTCCTTCGTCCCGGTCGTAGAAGTGGTGGCACAGGTCCTTGTACGGCGGCGGGGCGCCGTGTGCGCCGACGTACGCCCGGACGAGTTCCGGCGAAGCCTCGAACAGCGAGCCGAAGTATTCCTCTGCGATGCAGTCCGCCAGCCCCTCGTTCAACCAACCGGGGACCCGCTCAAGGTAGAGGTCCCCATAGCGGGTCGCCAGGAGCGCATGCGCGTACTCGTGGAGGACTTCCCCCAGGAGATATCGGGTTCCGTGGCGGGCATCCACGGGTGCCGCCGGCGAGTTCTTGCAATAGACCACGACGTTTCTGTTTCCGGTCCCGCGCTGGCGCGGCGTGGGAGAGGCGCCCACGAAGAGCGCCGAGAAGAAGCGCTCGTAGGTCGCCCAGGACTCGAATAGGTACATGTCGATCGGCGGGAGCGGCTTCCCGAGTGCCTGGAGGGCGCGCTCGACGAACGAGGGCAGTTCCCTCAGGACCCTGGTGGACCAGTCGCTCGGCGCGGCGTAGGCCCGGAGTGCGGGCGCGGACTCTTCGGCCGTCGCCGTGATCTCCCGCGCGAGCGGAGGACGGACTTCCTCAACCACGCGGGCTCGGTCCAACATCAGGCCCACGGAGTCCCACCGGTCGTAGCCCTCGAATCCCCCGACGCGGCTGGCGATGAGGTAGGGACGCGCCTCGTCCGGGCGGTGGATCCGCATCCAGGCGTGCCCGACGAGGTACCTCGCCTCGGGCAACCGCGAGAGATCGGCCCGCCGGGAGTGGTAGAGCGAGATGATGGCGCCATGCCGGGATTCCGTGCTGCCTTGTCGCATCCATTCGAGGACGGTCGTCGGGTCCTGCGCCGGTGCCGGGCCGGCCATGGCCAGGGCGAGTAGGAGGAGGCCAGGGCCCGCACGCATCAGGAGCGCGCGCCACCCGGAGGCGGCGCGTCCTTCTTCGCCCGGTCCCGGAGCTGCGCGAGGCGGGCGAGCGCCTCGAGGGGCGTGAGCTTCTCGACCTCGATCTCGGCGATCTCCTTGAGGAGCGGGCTCGGCGGCGCGGCGAAGAGGGGGAGCTGCGAGGCCCTCGGGGCCCGGGCCCGGAGCCCCTTCTCGATCGCCGCCCGGCCCGCGGCGCCGTCGCCGGCCGCCTCGAGGCGCTTCAGCAGCTCCCGCGCCCGCTCGACGACCTCCGACGGGACTCCGGCGAGCCGCGCCACGTGGACGCCGTAGGATCGGTCCGTCCCGCCCGGGACGATCTTCCGGAGGAAGACGACCTCCTCGCCCCACTCGGCGACCGCGACGTTCCAGTTCGCGATCCCGGGCCGGGTCTCGGCGAGGTCGGTGAGCTCGTGGTAGTGGGTCGCGAAGAGGGTCCGGCAGCGGACCCGGTCGTGGACGTGCTCGGCGACGGCCCAGGCGATCGAGACCCCGTCGAATGTGCTCGTGCCCCGTCCGATCTCGTCGAGGATCACGAGGCTGCGGGCCGTCGCCGCCCGGAGGATCGCCGCCGTCTCGCTCATCTCTACCATGAACGTGGACTGGCCCCGGGCCAGCTCGTCGCTCGCGCCGACGCGCGCGAAGATCCGGTCGGCGACGCCGATCCGCGCCTCGCGGGCCGGGACGAGGGCTCCCGCCTGCGCCAGGAGCACCTGGAGGGCGACCTGACGGATGAAGGTGCTCTTCCCCGCCATGTTCGGGCCCGTGAGGATGACGCACGAGGGTCCCTCCTCGGGGAGGACGCAGTCGTTCGGGACGAAGGCGTCGCGCCCGAGGACGCTCTCGAGGACCGGGTGGCGCCCCTCGAGGATCCGCGTCTCGCGCCCCTCGTGGACCTCGGGGGCGACGAAGCCGCCGCGCGCGGCCGCCTCGGCGAAGGACTGGAGGGCGTCCGCCTCGGAGATCGCCGCGGCGCGCGACTGGAGCGCGGGGAGGTCGCGGGCGACGCGGAGGCGCAGCTCCCCGAACAGCTCGCGCTCGAGGTCACGGCCCCGCTCTCCCGCCGTGAGGACCTTCCTCTCGAACTCCCCGAGCTCCGGCGTCACGTACCGCTCGACGCTCTTTAAGGTCTGGCGCCGCTTGTAGTCGGGGGGCACCTTCCCGGCGTTCGCCCGCGTCACCTCGATGTAGTAGCCCGTCACCTCGTTGTAGCCCACCCGGAGGTTCGCGATCCCGGTGCGCTCGACCTCCTTCGCCTGGAAGCGCGCGACGGCCTCGCCCCCCTCGCGGGCCGTTCCCCGCAGCTCGTCGAGCCGCGCGTCGTAGCCGTCCCGGAAGATCCCGCCCTCCGTGAGGACGAGCGGCGCGGGCGTGGCGAGGGCCGCGCCGAGGAGCGTCGCCAGCTCCGGCATCGGCTCGAGGGCGCCATGGAGCCGCGCGAGCGGCCCCGAGACGGCCCCGCCGAGGGCGGCGCGCGCGTCGGGGAGGGTCCGGAGGGACCGTCCCACCGCGTCGAGGTCGCGGGGCGTTGCGCGGCCCGTGGCGACCCGGGCGGCCAGGCGCTCCAGGTCCTGGACCTCCCCGAGGGCCTTCCGGAGCGCCTCGCGCCGGTCGCCCCGGTCCACCAGCTCCTTCACGGCCGATTGGCGCTCGCGGATCGCGCCGACGTCGAGGAGGGGGTTCAGGAGCCACTCCCGGAGCCGCCGCCCCCCCGGACCCGTGAGTGTCCTGTCGAGGACCGAGAGGAGGCTCCCCTCGCGCAAGCCCTCGCGCATCGTCTCGGTGAGCTCGAGGGCGCGGCGCGTCGTCCGGTCGAGCACCATCCGGTCCCCGCGCGCCTCGAGCCGGATCGAGGCGACGTGGCCGAGTTCCGCGCGCTGGGTCTCGCGGAGGTAGCGGAGGACGGCGGCGGCCGCGCGCGACGCGAGGTCCGCCTCGGCGAGCCCAAGCCCGTCGAGCCCCGCCACCCGGAAGTGCTCGCAGAGGAGCCGGCGCGCCCCCTCGCTCTCGAACGCGAAGCCCGGCCGCTCGACGAGGGGACCCCGGACGGAGCGCCGGATCGCCTCGCCGATCCCCATCTCGAGGCCCTCCGGCACGAGCACCTCGGCGGGGTCCACGCGTTCGAGCTCCTCGTGGAGGTGGTCGGCGGGGATCTCCGCGCACCGGAAGTCACCGGAGGACACGTCGGCCCAAGCGAGACCGATCGCGCCCGCTCCGGGCAGCACGGCCGCAAGCCAGTTCGGCTCCTTCTCGGGCAGTACCTCGTCCTCGGTGATCGTGCCCGCCGTGACGACGCGGACGACCTTCCGGTCCACGAGGCCCTTCGCGTCCTTCGGGTCTTGTACCTGATCGCAAATCGCGACCCGCTCGCCGAGCCCGAGGAGCTTCCGGAGGTACCAAGCCATCCGCCGCGCCGGCACCCCGGCCATCGGGACCGCGTCGGGCCCCTTCTCGCGCGACGTGAGGGCGATCCCGAGCACCTTCGAGATACGCTCCGCGTCCTCGTAGAACATCTCGTAGAAGTCGCCCATCCGGAAGAAGAGCACGGCGTCGGGATTCTCCCGCTTCGCCGAGAGGTACTGCTCCATGACCGGGGTGGGCATGGCGCGAAGCGGTCAGCGCTTCTTCTTGCTCAGGTATTCCAGGATCTCGGTGTAGACGCCGGCCTGGTTCGAGTAGGTGGCGTAGGAGCGGGCGGTCTCGAGCCACTCGCCGGTCGAGGCCTTCACCTCGCGGAGCGACTTCTCGATGTCCTTCAGGCCGATGGGGCGCTCGGGCTTGCCGTCGAGGGCCTCCTCGAGGATGCCCTCGGCGGCGCGCTCGATCACCTCGCGGAGGTCGGCGCCCGAGTAGCCGTCCGTCCGCTTGGAGAGCGGACGGAGGTCCATCGCCGCGGTGGGCCGGCCGGCGAGGTGGATCCTGAGGATCGCCTCGCGGGCCGCGTCGTCGGGAGGGGGGACGAACACGGAGCGGTCGAAGCGCCCCGGGCGCCGGAAGGCCGGGTCCACGTGCCAGGGCGTGTTGGTGGCCCCGACGACGAGGATCCGTTCGTTGCTGCTCGCCACGCCGTCCATCTCGGAGAGGAAGGCGTCCACGAGCGTGCGGTAGTGGTGGAGCATCTCGCGGCGCGAGCCCCCCAACGCGTCCACCTCGTCTATGAACAGGATGGCGGGGGCGGCGCCGCGGGCGGCCTCGAAGACCTGGTGGACGTTCTTCTCGGAGTTCCCCATCCACATGTCCATCACGTCGTGGAGCCCGACGGCGAAGAAGGTCGCCTTGCTCTCCCCCGCGGTCGCGCGCGCCAGGTAGGTCTTGCCGCAGCCCGGGGGGCCGTAGAGAAGGATCCCACCCCCGACGCGCTTGCGATACTGGGCGAAGAGCTCCGGCCGTTCGAGCGGCGCGATGATCTGCATGCGGACCGTCTTCTTGAGGCCCTCGAGCCCACCCACGTCGGCGAACGTGATCTTGGGCCGCTCCGGCGAGATCCCCGCGACAGGAGGGACCGGGCTGCCGTGGTCGTCGGCGTAGCGCTCGTCCTCGTCGGGGTCCGGCGGGGCCGCCGGGGCGGCCACGGGCACCTTGCGGGGGCCCTCCCCGCTCGCGAGCGCGGCCAGGTCGGCGTCGAGGAGCGAGGGGTCGGCCGCCCGCGCCTGCTCGTACTCGTGCCGGGCGAGCCCGGCCTCTCCGACGCGCAGGTAGGCCCGCGCGAGACAGAGGTGCGCCTCGCCCGTCTTCCCGCCCGCGGCCACGGCCGCGCGCAGGTCGGGGATGGCCTCCTCGGGGCGACCCAGCGCGAGGAGGACCCGCCCTCGGCCGAGCCGGGCCGCGCCCTCCTGCGGGGCCCGCGCGACCACCTCTCCGTACTCGCGGAGGGCGTCCGGCCCCTGCCCCGCCTCCTCGAGGACGTGGGCCAGGTGGAGGCGCAGCGGAACGTTGTCCGGGGTCGCCTCGAGGGCGGAGTAGAGGGACTGGATCATGCCCTTGGGGTCCATGCGTGGCATCAGACTCGCCGAAGTGCGGTTCCGCTTCAAGGCCCTGGCCGCCGGTGGGCGGCCCGCGGCGGGAGGCCGGCGACCGGGGGGCGACCGGCCGTGACGCGGCGGGTGACCCACCACTCGAGCACCGGATCCACGAACCAGACATACGCCGCGAACGCCAGGAACGGGACCGCGAGGAAAACCAGCCAGAGGCCGATGGGAATCGTGCTGGCGCCGAAGAGACAGAGGAAGCCGCCCCCCACGAAGGCGAAGAGCCCGGTGCGCAACCTCTGCGCCAGGCGCCGCCAACCGGAGCGCATCGAGAAGCCGTAGGCCCAGCTGCGGACATCGCGACCGCGGATCTCGAAGAAACGGAGCACGGGGAGCGAGGCCTTCACCGCCGCTACGTAGTGGCGCCGGTACCTCGGGTCCGTGGGATTGCGAACGAGCGCCTCGCGGAAGGAATCCCGCGCATCCGTCCACAACCTCCGGTCGGCTTCGACGAGGCCCAGAAGGAAGTGGGCATGGGCTTCCTCGGGTGCCAGGGCGATGGCGCGTCCCAGTGCGGCCCGCGCCTCCGGATACCGGGACTGGCCGCGGAGGGCCGCCCCGCGCTGGAGCCAGGCACCCGGGGCCTCGGGGTGAAGCGCAAGCGCGCGTTCCGAGAGATGCGCGAGAGCCGTCCACTCGTCCAGGTCCCAGAGCGCGTCCCCGAGAGCCACGAGGATGACGAGGTCGCCCGGCGCCAGACGATGCGCGTCCTCGAGGGTCTTGCGAGCCTCCGCGGCGTCGCCGGCGACTCGCTGCGCGCAGCCGAGCGCCCACAGCGCCCGCGGACTCTCCGGCGCGAGGGCCACGGCCTCGCGCGAGGCGGCGACAGCGTCCGCGCACTTACCCGCCTGTCGTAGCGCGCACGAGAGCGCCACACGCGGCTCGGGATCGTTGGGCGAGGCGGAGGCTGCTGCGAGAGCCTCCGCGGCTGCCTCCTTCGGGCGACGCATCGCCATCAGCGCCCAGGCGCGCTCGAGCCGATCGGCCGCCGGCTCGGGGACCGCCCCGCCCTCCTCGTCGGGCCTTGGCATCAAGGCGCCGTCCCGTCCCGCCGGCCCGTGAACCGGCCCCGGCGAGGCGGGCGGCCCGCGGGCGGGACGCCCTCCCGGCGGACCCGTTGGAGGACCCACCACTCGAGGATCGGGTCCGCCACCGCCAGGTAGCCGGCCATCGCGAGGAAGACTCCGGCGAAGAGCCACGCCCCGAGCCAGAGGAAGGGGACCGCGCTCCCGAGCCAGAGGCATCCGGCCGCGAGAATCCCCGAGAAGCCAGCCACGAAGATCCGCAGGAACCAGCGCAGGCAACTCGCCTCGCTCCCGATGTCGTACGCGAGGGGTGCGAGTTCCCAGTCGGCCGGGACCCGCCTCGCGAGCCACAGGGCCTTCACCGTCGCCAGGTAGTGCCTCTGGTACTCCCCCTCGGCCGGAGCACGCAGGAGAGCCTCGCGGATGGAGTCCCGGGCCCGCTCCCAGGACTTCATGGCAGCGTAGACGGCCCCGATGTGGAAGTGCGCGATCGGCTCGTCGGGGGCGAGCCTCAGGGCGCGGAGCAGGACCGTCAGGGCCTCCGCCTTCCGGCCCTGCTTGCGGAGGGCGATCCCGAGGTTGATCCAGCCTGCTGGCTCCTCCGGGCTCAGGGCCGTCACCTCCCGGGCGACCCGTTCCATCTCCTTCCAGTCCTCGAGCACGGAGAGCACCCACGTCAGTCCGATCAGGACTTCCGGATCCTCCGGAGCGCGGCTCCTGGAGTCCTCGAGGGCCGACCGTCCTTCGCGGGCGTCTCCGGCCGCGGCGAGCGCCATCCCGAGCGACCAGAGGGTCCGGGCGCTCTCAGGGTCGAGTCGGGCCGCCTCCCGGGCCGCCTCGACCGCCTCCGTCGCCCGGCCGGCGGACCGCAGAGCGATCGAGAGGACCACCCGCGGCTCGGGGTCCGCCGGCTCCGCGGCCGCGACCCCGGCCGCCTCGCGCGAGGCCTCCTCGGGACGGCCCATCTCCATCAACGCCCACGCGCGCTCGAGGCGATCGGCCGCCGGCTCGGGGCGCGCCTCGCCCTCCTCGCCCGGGTCCGTCATCAGGACGCCGTCCCGCCCCGGTGGCCCGCGGTCACCCGCCGCACGATCCACCACTCGAGGAGCGGGTCGAGGAGCCAGGCGTGGAGGACCAGAAAGAGCGAGACGAGCGAGACGACCGCCAGCGGCACGGCCAACCAGATCGGGGCGAGGCTCGCGAGCCGGCCGAGGCCCCGCGCCACGAGGAGGGCGAGGACCCCCGCCATGAACCGCTTCGTGACGCGGCCCTGCCGGTCCCCGGTGGCGAAGTCGTACGCGCGCCTCGGCAGGTCGAGGGCGCGCGGGGAGATCCTCCAGAGCCGGGAGTTGGCCTTGAGCGCCCCGATGAAGTGGCGCTGGGTGTCGGTGTCGGGGGGGTCCCGCACGAGCGCCTCGCGGAAGCGCTCGAGCGCCTCCGGCCACCGGCGGCGGTGGGCCGCGACGAGGCCCAGGCTGTAGTGGACGAGAGGCTCCTCGGGGTCGAGGCTCCGCGCCGTCGCGAGGGCAGACTCGGCCTCCTCCGGCCGGCCGAGGCCGAGGAGCGCCACGCCGAGCGCGCGGAAGGCCCCCTCCTCCTCGGGCACCCGCTGCACCGCCGCGCGCGCTGCCTGCTCGGCCCGGGGCCAGTCGGGTACGGCCGAGAGCGCCCGGGAGAGGTCCACGAGGTAGTCGCCGTCCTCCGGGTCCCGCTGCCGGGCCTGGTCCAGCGCGAGGCACGCCTCGCGCGCCTCCCCGGACGCGAGGAGGGCGCGGCCGAGGATCTGGAGGGAGCGCGGGTCGTCAGGCGAGAGCCGCACCGCCTCGCGGGCCTCGACGAGGCCCTCCTTCGGGCGCCCGGCCGCGAGCAGGGCCCAGGCGAGCGTCCGCCGGGCCGCCGGTTCGCCCCCGTCCTCCCCGACCGCCTGGGCCGCCTCCCGGACCGCCTCGACGGGCCGCCGCATGCGTAGGAGCGCCACCGCGCGCTCGAGCGCATCGGCCGCGCGGTTCCGGACCTCGCCGCCCACGTCGTCGGGGGCCGACACGCGGGAGAGGGTATCGCGGGCCCCCGGCCCCGGCTATCGGCTCCGGGACGCGCCCGGGAGCCGGCCCGCCCGAATGCGGTGGAGCATCCACCATTCGACGAGCGGATCGAGGAAGATGCCGTAGAGGGGCACCAGGCACAGTGGAGCCCAGAGAGGCCACGCCCGGAGCCCTCGAGCCGGGTGGAACTCGAAGCGGCGATTCTCGATCTGCACCGTCCAGACCGCAATGAAGATCCCGACGAAGAGGCACGTGACGACCGCGACCCGGAGCCGCCGGAGGAGGCGTCGCCTCGGGGACCCGACGGCGGTCGCGTACGCGATCCGTGGCAGGCCCCACTGCTTCGGCAGGTGGAGCAGGTATCTCGAGGCGCCCTGCACAAAGCTCGCCTTCACCGCCCCGACCAGCTCGCGCTCCCAGGAGAGCTCGCCCGGATCCAGCGTCAGGGCCTCGCGGAATGCAGCGGCGGCGGCCCTCCAGGACCCGCCGCGGACGTGGAGCTGTCCGAGCGCGAAATGGGCGATCGGGCTCTCCGGGTCGAGTCGGAGCGACCGCCGGATCTCGTTCCAGGCCTCTCGAGTCCGCCCCTCGCAGCCGTGCGCGATCCCGAGATTGAGCCACGCCTTCGGCTCCTCCGGGTCGAGCGCGAGGGCGGCGCGCGCCGCGGCCGCCATCGCAAGCCAGTTTCCCGCGAGGCTGTGGCTCCAGGAGAGGTCTATCAGCACCGAGGGGTTCTCCGGATCCAGCCGGCGGACGTCCGCGAGGAGCCGTTGCGCCTGGGCGGCGTTTCCCGACTGGCCGTGCGCGACGCCCAGGGTCCACAGGGCCCGGGGACTGTCGGGAGCCAGATGGACCGACTCCTCCGCCTCCCGGACCGCCTCGGCCGCGCGGCGGCCCGCGAGCAGGGCGACCGCGAGCGCCATGCGCGCCTCGGCGTCCTGCGGGTCGCGGGCCACCGCGTCGCCCGCCTCGCGCGCCGCGTCGCCGGGCCGCCTCATCTCGAGGAGCGCCCAGGCGCGCGGGACGGAGGCGAAGGCCCTGTCCCCGGGGAGAGCGGAGGAGCTCGGGGGCTCCTCGGAGCCCATGTCAGACCTTCCGCGAGATCGCCTTCGCCTGGAGGAAGAGCAGGAGGTAGTCGCGTCCCCCTGCCTTCGAGTCGGTGCCGCTCATGTTGAACCCGCCGAAGGGGTGGCCGCCGACGAGGGCTCCGGTGCACTTCCGGTTCACGTAGAGGTTCCCGACGTGGAACTCGCGCTCGGCCCGCTCGATCTTCCGGGGATCCGTCGAGTAGATCGAGCCCGTGAGGCCGTACTCCGTGTCGTTCGCGATCTTCAGCGCCTCGTCGAAGTCCTTCGCCCGGATCACCGCGAGGACGGGCCCGAAGACCTCCTCCTGGGCGAGGCGGGCCTTCGGCGCGATCCCCGTGAAGACCGTCGGCTGGACGAAGAACCCCGGCCCGGGTCCCGGCTCCCCGCCCACGGCGCAGTGGCCCTCGCGCCGGCCGACCTCGATGTAGGAGAGGATGCTCTTCCTCGCGCCCTCGTTGATGACGGGGCCCATGAAGCTCGTCGGGTCGCGCGGCGGTCCGACCTTGGCCGCCCGGACCTTCGCGACGAGCTTCTCGACGAGCGCGTCGTGCACCTTCTCCACCACGATGAGCCGGGAGCAGGCCGAGCACTTCTGTCCCTGGTAGCCGAAGGCCGAGACGAAGGCCGCCTGCGCGGCGGCGTCGAGGTCGGCGTCCTCGGCCACGACGATCGCGTCCTTCCCGCCCATCTCGGCGATGACGCGCTTGAGCCAGATCTGCCCCGGGGAGACCTTCGCCGCCCGGAGGTTGATGTCGAGGCCGGCGTCCTTTGACCCGGTGAAGGCGACCATGCGGGTCTTCGGATGCTCGACCAGCGCCGACCCGACGACCCCTCCGGAGCCCGTGACGAAGTTGACGACCCCCGGCGGGAGCCCCACCGAGACCATCAGGTCCACGAATCTCTCGGCGATCGTCGGGGCGTCGCTGCTCGGCTTGAGGACCACCGTGTTCCCGGCGACGACCGCGGCCGTCGTCATCCCGGCCATGATCGCGCAGGGGAAGTTCCACGGCGGGATCACGACGACGACGCCGAGCGCCAGGTACTCGAGCCGGTTCTGCTCGCCCGGGACGGGGGTCAGCGCCTGGGGCCCCGCCAGCCGGAGCATCTCGCGCCCGTAGAACTCGCAGAAGTCTATGGCCTCCGCCGTGTCGCCGTCCGCCTCGGGCCAGCTCTTCCCGACCTCGAGGACCATCCAGGCCGAGAACTCGTGCTTGCGGGCGCGGAGAGCCGCGGCCGTCCGGAAGAGGACGTCGGCCCGCTTCTCGGCGGGCGTCCGGCTCCACGTCTCGAACGCGCGCGCCGCCGCCTCGACGGCCTTCTCGGCATCCTCCTTGGTGCCCTTGGGGAATCGGCCGACGACCTGCGCCGGCTCGGCGGGGTTCGTCGAGGCGAAGGTCTCCTTCCGCTCGACGAACTTCTCGCCGATCCGCATCGGGTAGCTCCGCCCGAGTTGCGCGTCCACCGCCCGGAGGGCCGCCTCGAAGGCGGAGCGGTTCTCCGGCCTCGAGAAGTCGGTGTACGGCTCGTTGCGGAACTCCGGGACGTCCACGGCCATGGTCCGCTCCTCGCGCGGGGTCGGCGCGACCGGATCGTAACGCCGGGCCGGCGGTCCTTCTACCCGCGGGCGGCGGGTCGGAGCCGCCTCCAGAACCCGCCTGCCGCCCGGCGCAGACGGCCGAGGCGTCCCCCGGTCACGGGCGAGGGAGGGGGCTCCGGCGCCCTCGGCGTGAGCGCCTCGGCGACCGCCGGGTTCCCGCGGAGCGCCTCGAGGGCGGCGCGCTCCCCCTCCGCGATCAAGGCGCAGATCTCGCGGAAGTCGAAGACCCCCTGGTGGGCGACCCGGGGCTGGAGGACGAGGAGCTTCGAGCCCGCGGTCTCGCGCCGGTTCGCCTCGAACACCTTGCGGGCCCGGATCGTCGCGGCCCGGTCGAGGAGCGCGAAGATCCCGTCGGGCGGGGGCAGGGTCTCGAACGGCGCGAGGGTCTCGAGGTGGACGCCGATCACCAGGTCCCCCCCGAGAGAGACCCCGAGCCGGAGCGGGAGGCTGTCCACGACGCCGCCGTCCGCGAAGAGCCCCTCCCCGATCCGGACCGGCGGCAGGAGCCCCGGGAGCGCGCACGAGGCGAGGACGGCGTCCGCGACCGGGACGTCGCGGGTTCCCGGACCGCCGAAGACGACGTGCTCGCCCGAGAGCAGGTTCACCGCGTTCACGTAGAGCGGCACCGCGAGCTGGTCGAACCAGCGCACGGGGAGGGCCCGCTCGATGAATGCCCGGAACCTCTCGCCCTTGTAGAGGGCGGCGACGCGCGAGCGGCGCCAGAGGAGCCCGCGGACGTCGAGGTCGAAGAGGTCGCGGCGGACCAGCCCGCAGGCGACCTTCTCCATCTCCTCGGGAGGGACCGCAGAGGCGTGGAGCGCGCCGACGAGGGCGCCGACGCTCGTCCCGACGACGGCCCCGATCGGGATCTCGAGGGTGCGGAGCGCCTTCAGGACCCCGATGTGGGCGATCCCGCGGACGCCGCCGCCGCCGAGCACGAGCACGGCGCCCCGCACGGGGATGGGGAACACCGGGGCGACGGGAGCCGGCGTGAGGTCGTTCCCGTTCCCTTCGGGGGCGCTCGCGGGGATCGCATCAAGGACCGTTCTCGGGGACCTCCTGACCCGGAGGGAGTGTCGCGGTTCAGGAAAGCCGACCGCAAGCCGCCCCGACACCCCGGCGCCCGTGAGGGTCCCCCCCGCGCCGGCGAGTGAGGGAGGGGCGGTGGGAGCCGGGGCGGCGGGGGGAGCGGGGCCGGCGGGGGTCCGCTATACTCCGATCCTTCTCGGAGCATCGTCCCCCCCGGGAAGGCCTCCCGTGACCGCGCGCCTCAACCCCGGCGAGCTGGAGATCGAGCTCTTCTGCCGGGGGCTACGCCTCGATCCCTCGTGCTCGCTCGACGAGGACGGGCGTCCGATCGCGCGGACCCGAGCGGGGCTCGGCTCTGGCCTCGAGCTCGTGATCCCGGGGCCTCTCAAGGACCTCTGGCTGAACGCGCCGGTGGCGGAGAAGTTCGCGCAGGCGTCGCCCTACGTCCTGCGGCGCGCCGCCGCGGGCCCCGCCCTGAGCCGGAGCCGTCCCGGGGCCGGCGGCCCCGGGAACTCCGAGTCGAACGGTTACGAGGTCGTCCACGAGCATGAGGGCCGCGCGTACCCGGTCCGACTCCCTCCGGAGCCGGCGTGGTACCGGCGGAAGACCTCGTCGGGCGTCGAGATGATGCGCGTAGGCGTGTTGCAGGGGACCTACCTCGGGATCTACATCGGGCCTCCCTGCACCTACTGGCGGGGCCGGGAGCCCGAGAACTGCAAGTTCTGCACCACCGGACGGAACGTGGGGGTGAACGAGGCCCTCAAGAAGTCGGTGGAGGACGTCGTGGAGACCGCGCTCGCGGCCAAGGGCGAGTCGGGCGTCACGTTCGTCCACCTGAACTCCGGCTACATGGAGCCCGACGGAGGCCTCGACATCGCCGCTCCCTACGTGAAGGCGCTGAAGGAGCGCGTCGGGTGCCTCGTCGGGGTCCAGATGATCCCGACCCGTCAGCTCTGGAAATACGACTGGTTCCGGGACCTCGGCGCCGACCACTTCTCGTTCTGCTACGAGTTCCACAACCCCGAGTTCTTCGCGCAGCTGCTCCCGGGCAAGGAGCGGACCCTCGGACGCGACACCTACTTCGACGCCCTCGAGTACGCCGCGGCGCTCCTGGGCAAGGGCGCCTGCTCGGGCGAGATCATCGCGGGGGTGGAGCCCCTCCCCGACACGCTCCGGGCCATTGACTACATCACCTCCGTCGGCGCCTTCCCGACCGTCTGCATCTTCCGCCCGGTGATTGACGCCGACATGGAGGAGCACCCCTCCCCGGGGCCCTCCGAGATGCGCGTGGTGATGAAGCATATGTGGGACGCCTGCCGGCGGAACGGGATCCCGATCGGCGCCGCGCCGAACATCGAGGTGAGCCTCATCGTGAACCCGACCGACGCGGTCTACCTCGCGGGCGGCGGGCTCTCCGACTGGTGGTACCGGGCGAAGCTCCGGGCGGTCGCCTGGCTCGCGCGCGGCCACTTCCGCCGGATGAGGGCACCGCGGCCGGTCGCGGAGTCCGCCGAGACGCCCGCGACGCCGAGGCCGCACTGGGGCCAGGCGCGGTTCTCGCCCTCTCCCCTCCGCGCCGCGGTCTCGCCGCCGGGCGCCTTCGAGCGGAGCCCCGCCGCGCGGTTCGGGGCGCGCGCCGCTTCCGCGACGCGCTAACGTCGGGACTTCCGCGGGGCCGCGCGCTTTCGGCGCGCCTTGCGCCCCGGGAGCTTCCGGGCCTGTCGCCTCGCGCGGGCCGGCGCCGGGGCGGGGGCCGCGTCCTCCCCCTCACCGCGGAAGGTCTTGAGCGCGTTCTGGAAGGCCAGCTCCGGGATCCTTTCGCCGACGAGGGGCCCGGCGTCGTTCGCGATCTCCTCGGCGACGCTCCGGAGCGCCGGCCAGTCCTTCCAGAAGCCGGGGGGCAGCTTCAGGACCCGGCAGAGCAGGTCCCCCGTGAAGCCCCAGGACATGACCGTCGGCCTGAGCCTCAGCTTCTCGAGGGCGAGCGGGACCGCCCACCGGAGCCCGAGGCCCTCGACCATCAGGGCGGCGAGGTCCCCGGGCGAGAGCCTCCAGAGCGGTTTCCTCCACGCCTCCCGCACGATCCTCCCGAGACGCGTCACGGCGGTGGAAGGGTGTCCCAGCTCCTGGCCGGTGAGGTCCCGGAGGGACTTCGTCCTCTCGGACTCCGGAGGCCCGAGGAGAGCCGGGCTCAAGAGCGCCCGGCGCGCGCCACGGAGGCCGCGAGCCGCTCGCTCTCGATCTCGCGGAGGGTTTGCGCGGTGACGTCGCCCGAGGCGTATCGCCCGTTGAAGCAGCCCGTGCAGAACTCCCGGACCTCCGGGTTCCCCCGCCGGCCCGCCTCCACGAGGTCCTCGATCCTCTGGTAGAGGAGCGCGTCGGCCCCGACGAGCGCCCGCAGCTCCTCGACCGTGTGGTCGCGGGCGATCAGGTCCCGCGAGGTGCTCATGTCGATCCCGTAGACGCAGGGGTTCGTGAGCGGCGGGGCGGTGAGGGCGAGATAGACCTCGACGGCCCCGGCCCGCCGGGCCATCTCGACGAGCGCCCGGGAGGTCGTCCCGCGCACGAGCGAGTCGTCCACGAGGAGGACGCGCTTCTTCTCGAACTCGATCGGGATCGGGTTGAGCTTCCGGCGGACCGACGCGTCGCGGCGCTCCTGGCCCGGCATGATGAACGTGCGGCCGACGTAGCGGTTCTTCTGGAGCCCCTCGCGGTAGGGGAGCCCGAGCCGGGCGGCGCACGCCTGCGCCGCCGGCCGCGCCGTGTCGGGGACGGGGATCACGACGTCCGGGTCGAGGCCGGCCTCGATCACCTGGCGCGCGAGGGATTCGCCGAGCCGCATCCGCGCCTTGTAGACGCTCACCTTGTCGAGGAACGAGTCGGGGCGGGCGAAGTAGACGTGCTCGAAGATGCACGGGTGCAGCTCGCCGGGCGCGACCTGCTTGCTGGCGATCTCCCCCGACAAATCCACGAAGACGGCCTCCCCCGGCGCCAGGTCGCGCAGCACCTTGAAGTCGAGGCGGTCGAGGGCGACGGACTCGGAGGCGACGGCCACGGCGCGGCCGTGGGGACCCTCGCGGGTCCCGAGGATCCCCGGGCGGATCCCGAAGGGGTCTCGGAAGGCCAGGAGCCCGCGCCCCGCGACCAGTGCGACGACGGTGTAGGCGCCTCGAACCCGGTGGAAGACGCCGGCCACGGCGGTGAAGAGGTCGTCGGGGTACCGGATCCCGCCCGGGCGCTCCGGCAGCTCCTCGGCGAAGACGTGCAGGAGCGCCTCCACGTCGCAGCCCGACCTCATCGGCCGCCCCGAGCCGGCCAGCTCCGGCCGGAGCGACGCGCAATTGGTCACGTTCCCGTTGTGGGCCATCGCGATCGGGAGTGGGGTCGAGATCGCAAAGGGCTGCGCGTCCTCCGGGCTGCCGACCCCCGCCGTCGGGTAGCGCACGTGCGCGATGCCCGACCGGCCCTTGAGCCTCTCGGCGTCGCCACCCGCGAGGACCTGCTCGACCAGGCCGCCGCCCTTCACGAGGCGGAGTCCGCCTTCGCCCTTCGGGCTACGGCGGACTGCCGCCTCCGCCGGCGGGAAGAGGTCGTGCTGGGCGGGCGCCGTCTCGTCCCAGGTGCAGAAGCCCGCGGCGTCCTGGCCCCGGTGCTGGAGCGTGAGGAGCCCCTCGTAGAGGTCCGCCGCCACGTCACGCGGGGCGACCACTCCGAGGATGCCGCACATCCGGGAGCATCGTAGCCCGGACGGGGGCGGATTCCATGGGAATCCGACCACTACGGGACGAGGACGACCTTCCCCACCGCCTCCCGCGCCTCGAGGACCCGGTGCGCCTCGGCGACCTGCGCGAGCGGGAGGACCCGGTCCACGACGGGCCGCAGCCGCCCGGCGGCCACGTGCGCGAGCACCTCGGCCACCTCGCCGCGACTCCCCATGGTCGAGCCGAGGATCGAGAGGCCGCGGAAGAAGACGCGTCGGAAGTCGAGCGCGACATCCGCCCCGCTCGTGACCCCGCAGGTGACGAGGCGTCCCCCGGCGGCGAGGACCGAGACGGACTTCGCCACGGTGTCGGCGCCGACCGTGTCCACGACGATCTCCACGCCCTTCTTCGCCGTGAGCCGGCGGACTTCGGTGACGAAGTCGGCGGCCCGGTAGTTCACGACCTCGTCGGCGCCAAGCGCCCGCACCTTCGCGCCCTTCGGGTCCGAGCCGGCCGTCGCGATCACGCGGGCGCCGTGGAGCTTCGCGACCTGGACGGCGGCGACGCCCACCCCGCCCGCGGCGGCGTGGACGAGGACGTCGTCGCCGGGCCGGACTCCGGCGCGGGCGACCAGCATGTGCCAGGCCGTGAGGAACACGAGCGGGACCGAGGCGGCCTGTGGGGCGTCCAGGTTCGCCGGGCGCGGGAGCGCGTTCGCGGCCGGGATCGCGACGAACTCCTGGCACGACCCGTCGCGGGTCTCCCCGAGGATGCCGTAGTGGCGGCAGAGGTGGTCGCGCCCCCCGTGGCAGTGGGCGCAGCGCCCGCAGGAGAGTCCCGGCGCGGTGACGATCTTCTCGCCGACCTTCACTCCCGTCGCGCCGGGGCCGAGGGCGACCACCTCCCCGGCCAGGTCGCACCCCGGCACCATCGGGAGCGGGTACTTCACCCCCGGGATCCCGCGCCGGACCCAGAGGTCCAGGTGATTGAGCGCGGCGGCCTCCATCCGGACGAGCACCTCGCCGGGGCCCGGGACGGGCTGTGGCCGCTCCTCGATCGCGAGGACCTCGGGGCCCCCGTGCTTCCGGATGACGACGGCGCGCATCAGGACGCGCGATGATACCCTACGAATCCCTGCCCCCGTGACGACGCCGGCTTCCCCCCTCCGCGAAGCGCTGAGCCGTCTCTTCGGCCACCCCGACTTCCGGCCCGGGCAGGCCGAGATCGTGGAGGCGGTGGCGGCCGGCCGCGACGCGCTCGTCGTCCACCCGACCGGGGCGGGGAAGTCCGTCTGCTACCAGCTCCCGGCGGCGGTCGCGCCGCCCGAGCGGGGCATCGCCCTCGTCGTCTCCCCGCTCATCGCGCTCATGCAGGACCAGGTGGACGCGCTGCGCCGCCGCGCGATCCCGGCGGCGTTCGTGAACTCCGCCCTCTCCCCCGAGGAGCAGCGCGACGTCCTCGACCGCGTCCGGGCCCGCGCCATCCGGCTCCTCTACGTCGCGCCCGAGCGGCTCCGCTCGGAGGGGCTCCTCGCCGCCCTCGCCGGCGCCCGATGCTGGCTCCTCGCCTGCGACGAGGCCCACTGCATCAGCCAGTGGGGGCACGACTTCCGGCCCGACTACGCGCGCATCGGCGAGTTCCTGGACGCCCTCCCCGCGCGGCCCGCGGTCTGCGCGCTCACGGCCACCGCGACCGAGCGGGTCCGGAAAGAGGTCGCCGAGGTCCTGCGGCTCCACGAGCCGCTCGAGAGCCTCCGCGGGATCCACCGGCCGAACCTCCGGCTCGTGGTCCGCCGCGACGTGAAGCCGTCCGCGCGCCTCGGCGAGATCGTCCGGATGCTCCAGTGGGCAAGAGGGGGCGCCTCGGTCGTGTACGCCGGGACGCGCCGGCGCACCGACGAGATGGCCGAGGAGCTCGCCGCGAGGGGCTTCGGCGCGGTCGCCTACCACGCGGGGATCCCGACGGCCGAGCGGGCGCTCCGCCAGGACGCGTTCGCCGCCGGGCGCGCGCCCGTCGTCGTCGCCACGAACGCGTTCGGGATGGGCGTGGACAAGGCCGATATCCGGGCGGTGGTGCACTGGAGGCTGCCGGAGAGCCTCGAGGCCTACACGCAGGAGGTGGGGCGCGCCGGGCGCGACGGGAAGCCCTCGATCTGCCTCGGCTACCTCGGCGCGGGGGACGAGTCGCAGCTCGGGTTCCTCGTCCGCGGGCAGAACCCGTTCCCCTCCGTCGTCGAGCGGGAGTATCGGGAGCTGCGCGCGGCCGCGCGGGCCGCGGGCGACGGCGGCTACGCGCCCGACCCGCGGGAGGGGCTCCCCCGCAGTCGGGCGGCGGAGAAGGAGATCCTGCTGAACTACCTCGTCCGATTCGGAGCGATCGAGCGCGCGCGGGACGGCTCGGTGCGCCCGATCGAGGACTGGCCGGGGCTGTCCTCCGACGATCGGCGCTGGATGGACCGGAAGCGCGAGGGAGACCTCGGCCGCCTCGCGCGAGTCGTCGCCTTCGCCGACGGCGGCCGGTGCCGGATGCGCGTGCTCGAGGACTACTTCGACTTGCGGGACCTCGAGGGAGACTGCGGCCACTGCGACGTGTGCCGGCCGGTCGCGGAGCGCGCGGCGGCGGAGCCGGAGGAGGCGGAGCCCGGGTCGGGGAAGCGCCGGAAGCCCCGCGACCGGGCGGCCCGCGAGGAGGCCCGCGCCGCCGCCGCGGCTCTCGATCCGGGAAGCGCGGCGCTCCTCGAGAGGCTCCGCGAGTGGCGGAAGCGGCGCGCCGCCGGGAAGCCGGCGTACACGGTCCTCCACGACAGGACCCTCGCCGACCTCGTGCGGCTCCGGCCCCGCACCGCGGGCGATCTCCGCGAGGTCCACGGGATCGGGCCGGCGAGGCTCGAGAAGTACGGCGAGGAGCTTCTCCGTCTCGTCGCGGAGGCCGCCGACAGTCCCGCCCCGCCTCCCCGGCCGGGGTGGTAGGGTTATCGCCCCTCCCACCTCGGCGCGCGCTTCTCGAGGAACGCGCGCAGACCCTCCTGCATGTCGGCAAGCGGCACGAGACGCTCGCGGTAGACGCGCTCCGTGGCGTCGAGCGCCTCGAGGACGGGGCGCTTCGTCGCCGCGACCGCGGCGCGCGCGGCGCGGAGGACGGCCGGGCTCCGGGTGCAGAACTCGGCGACGAAGGCGTCCACGGCCGCATCGAGCTTCTTGGCGGGCACCACGTCGCAGACGAGCCCCATCGCCTTGCCCTCGGCCGCCTTCACGCGGCGGCCCGAGAGGACCATATCCGTCGCGCGGGAAGCCCCGACGAGCGAGGGGAGGATCGCCGCCGCGGCGGGCGGGAAGCAGCCGATCCCGATCTCGGGCTGCCCGAACTCGGCGGTGTCGTCCGCCACGATCAGGTCGCACGCCGCCGCCAGCTCGCAGCCGCCCCCGAGCGCGAGCCCGCGCACCACGGCGATCGAGACCCGGTCCCACGAGAGGAGGCGCCGGAGGACCGCGTGGAACGAGCCGAGCATCTCCCCAACCCTCTCCGGGACGTGGTCCGCCACGTCCACGCCCGCGCTGAAGGCCTTCGGGAGGTCGGACCGGAGGACCACGATCGCCACGCCCGGGTCCTCCGCGGCCCGTCCGAGCGCCGCGTCGAGCGCGCGCAGGGTCGGGATGTCGAGGACGTTCAGGGGCGGCCGCGCGAGAGTCACCCGCGCGAGAGCGCCAGAAGAGTCGTACCGGACGGCCTCGGTCATCTCCCCGTGAACTTCGGCGGACGCTTCTCGACGTAGGCCGCGAGGCCCTCCGCCGCGTCGGCGGCCTGGAAGAGGAGCTGCTGCAGCTCCCGCTCGAGGGCGAGGCCGTCGCCGAGGCTCATCTCGGCGCCGGACTGGACGGCGCGCTTGATGCGGCCGACGGCGCCGGCCGCCTTGGCGGGCGGGACGAACTGGCGGGCGTATTCGAGGACCTTCACGAGGAAGTTCTCCCCCTCGAAGACCTGGTTCACGATCCCGAGCTGCCGCGCCTCCTCCGCCTCCATCGTCCTCGCGGTCGCCATCAGCTCGATCGCGCGCGACTTGCCCACGGTCCTCGCGAGCCTCTGGGTCCCGCCAGTCCCGGGGAGGACCCCGAGGGTCACCTCGGGGAGCCCGATCTTCCCGCCGCCCTTCCTCGCGATCCGGAGGTCGCAGGCGAGCGCCACCTCGAGGCCGCCGCCCACGCAGTGGCCGTTCAGCGCGGCGATGGCGAGCTTCGGCGTCTGCTCGAGGCGGCAGAGGGTCTCGTTCGCGTGGAGGCAGAAGGCGTACTTGAAGGCCGGGGTCACCTTCGAGAGCATGCCGATGTTCGCCCCGGCGCAGAAGAACTTCTCCCCCGCGCCCGTCACGACGGCGACGTGGGCCTCCTCGTCCATCCGGAACTTGAGGATCGCGTCGTCGAGCTGCCGCATCATCTCGTAGCTGTAGGTGTTCGCCGGCGGGTCGCAGAGGGTGATGACGGCCACCCCCCCCTCGACCCGGTACTGGACGAGTTCGCTCACCGCTTCCTCCCTCGGGTCTTCCCCTTCTCGAGCGGGTAGCCCGCCTCGCGCCAGGCGCGGATCCCGCCGGCCATCGAGGCGACGCGGCGGTAGCCCATCCTCTGGAGGACCTCCGCCGCCAGCGCCGAGCGGAAGCCTCCCCCGCAGTAGAGGACGATGTCGGCGTCCTTCGCCGGGATCGTCGTCTCGACGTCGCGCTCGAGGACCCCGCGCCCGAGGTGGCTCGCGCCCCGGCACCGGTCCTCGTCCCACTCCGAGTCCTCGCGCACGTCCACGAAGTGGAACGTCTCCCCCCGGTCGAGCCGCGCCTTCACGTCGGCGATCCCCACCTCGCGGACCCGCGCGCGGGCCTCGTCGGCGAGCTTGAGGAAGCCGGGGCTGTGCGCCTTGTGAACCACGGCAGCATCCTAGCCGGGGCCGGTCGGCGTTAGAATGCCGCGCCCCGCACGGGGGAGGGGGTCCGATGATCGAACCGAACCAGGTGGCGGTCGTGGAGATTCACAACCAGAAGGCCGCGGCCATGTGGGGCCGCGCCGGGCGCGACTACGAGCGGATCAGCGAGACGATCGCCGACTCGATCGAGCACTGTGTCACGCGCCTCGGGCCCCGGACCGGGGAGAGGATCCTCGACGTCGCCACCGGGACCGGCTGGACCGCGCGGCGGGTGGCTGTCCGCGGCGCGAAGGTCGTGGGGGTGGACATCGGCTCGGAGCTCATCGAGGCCGCGACGGCGATCGCCTCCGAGGAGGATCTTCCGATCGAGTTCCGGGTGGGGGACGCCGAGAAGCTCCCCTTCAAGGAGGGCGAGTTCGACGCCGCCGTCTCGACCTGCGGGGTCATGTTCGCGACCAAGCCCGAGGCGGCCGCCGCGGAGCTCGGGCGCGTGGTCCGCAAGGGGGGGCGCGTCGCGATCACGGCCTGGGTCCCGGGCTCCGCCGTCGCGGGGATCTTCCAGATCGTGAGGGGATACCTCCCGCCCCCCCCGGCGCCTCCGGCGCCCTCGCCGTTCGAGTGGGGCCGGCCGGAACGGGTCCGGGAGCTGCTGGGGAGGACCTTCGACCTCCGCTTCGAGACTGGGACCTCCTGGCACCGCGACGCGAGCGGGGAGGCGGCGTGGGAGCTGTTCGTGCACGCGTACGGGCCGACGAAGACGCTCGCGGCGGGCCTCGAACCGGCCCGGCGCGAGGCGTTCCACAAGGAGTTCGTCGCGTTCCACGAGAAGCACAGGAACGACCTCGGGATCGCGGTCCCGCGCGAGTATCTCCTCACGGTGGGCGTGCGGAAGTAGCCGGTCGGACTCGCGTGCGCCTCGAAGTCAAGGTCGTCCCCGGCGCCTCGCGGGACGAGGTCGCCGGGTGGCTCGGAGCGGCCCTCAAGGTCCGCGTGACGGCGCCTCCCGAGCGGGGGAAGGCGAACGCGGCCGTCGAGGAACTGCTCGCCGACGCGCTCGGCCTCCCTCGCCGCTCGGTGCGGGTCGTGGCCGGGCACGGTACGCCGCGCAAGGCGGTCGAGGTCGCGGGCTTGGACGCGGCGGAGGTCGCGCGCCGCCTGGGGCCGCGCGCGGAATAGTCCCCGGTCCGGGCGGTCGAGCGTCGCGGCGCACCTCCCCCCCCCGCTTCCCCTCGGGCCAGGCGCGGGGGCACGCCGCTTGCGCTCCGGCCCGCCAGGTCCGATCGTCACTATGGGAGGTCCGGGATGGCCGTCCCCCAGGAGTCCGGGAGCGAGATGCTCGCCGCGTTCGTGGAGCAGTTCACGGGCGTGCCGCGCGAGGAGTTCCTCCGGCTCTGTCCCCACCCGTTCCTGCTGATGGAGGCGGCGCCGGCGCCCGGGGTCCCGGAGGCGGGGCTCCAGACGACGCGCTCCGACTACCTCGAGTCCGCGGTGAGCCTCGCCCCCTCGGCGCGGGTCGCGCCGGCCGCGCCCGCGCGCGAGCTCCTCGTTCCCGTGACCCCCCGGGTCCGCGGGCCGGCCCTGCCCCGGGTCTCCGTGGGGCGGACCCGGGCGAACGACATCGTGCTCGCGTTCGAGCAGGTCTCGAAGCTCCACGCGTTCCTCGTCCCGCCCCCGGCCCCGGGGCGATGCTGGTCGGTCGCCGACGCCGGCTCGACCAACGGCACGCACGTGAACGGGCTCCGTCTCGGCAAGGGAGAGGGGGTCGAGCTCGTCCCCGGCGACGTCGTGGACTTCGGGGGAGGTCTCCCCTTCGGCTTCTTCACCCCGGAGGCGCTCCACCCCTACCTGCCCGTCCTGGCGCGGAGGCTCCGGGCCCGGGCGAGCGAGGAGGCGGCCAAGGCCCGGCTGCCGCGGCTGAACGAGGGGACGTCGCGGGTCGACTAGGCGGAGCGGCTAGGGTCCCTCGGGATCGCAGGCTCGGGCTCCGTGGGCGCCGCGGGCCGGCTCTCCTACCCCCGCGCCTCCCGCCAGCGCTCGCGGAGCGCCTCTCGCGCGCGCTCCGAGAGCCCGAGCCGCGGGAGGTCCCGCTCGAAGTCGGCAGGCTCGCCCGATCCGGCGAGATAGCAATTCAGGCGAGCGGCCGCCGTGGACTCCCGGAACGCGGCCGGATCGGGGTAGTAGGTGGAGATCTCGCGGAAGAGGTCGCGGGCGCCGCGCAGCCCGTACTTCTGGTGGTAGTCCTCGGCCACGGTGAACCCGCGGAAGGGGAGGATCTCGGTCTCCACCTTCTCGCCGCGCTCGCGGGCGATCCGCGCCGCGCTTTCCTCGGCCAACTTCCTCTGCCCCTCGTCGTGCCAGAAGATCGCCGACATGTACTGCCGGCTCCACGACCGGGCGCAGGGGTTGTGGGTGGACCAGAAGACCCCGAGCAGCTCGGCGTAGCTCGTCTTCGAGAGGTCGAACTCGATCTGGATCGTCTCGGCGTGGTCGCCGATGCTCCGGTAGGTCGGGTTCCGCGTCGTCCCGCCCGCGTAGCCGACGCGGGTCCGAACGACCCCGGGCATGCTCCCGAACTGGGAGTCGGGGGTCCAGAATCAGCCCATCGCGAAGGTGGCCGTCTCGACGCGGGCGGGGACCTCGGAGTCCACCGGGGGCAAATTCGTCCGGGGCGGGGCCGCGGTCGTGGGAGCCATGTTCGTCACCCCTTCCTTGTGGTCGAGGCCGGCGCGGGCCTCGGTCGTGGGAGGCCGGCTGCACGCGAGCCCATAGGCAGCGGCCAGCAGCCCGAGCCTCGCCGCCAGGATCTCCGTCCGCCGCATCCGCCCTCCCCGACCGGGATCATAGCCGCCGGGAGCCCCGGTCTCCGAATCCTGCATGTCGGGCAGGCCCCCCGGTCATGCGGCGGTCCAGAACGCCTTCGCCCCCGCCAGGATGAACTGCGCCCCGATCCCGGCGAGGAGGAGACCCATGACGCGGGTGACGATCTTGAGCCCGATCTGACCGAGGAGCTTCAGGAGGAATCCCGCATTCGCGAGGAGGACCCAGGTGAGCACCGACGTGAGCGCGATCGCCGCGGCGAGGGCATAGACGTGGCCCATCGTGGTCGCGCGGCCGGCGAGCAGCGTGACGGTCGAGATGGCCCCGGGCCCCGCGAGCAGCGGGATCCCGAGCGGGGTCACGCTCACGTCGGGCTTCTCCGTCCCCTCGCGCTCCTCTTCGGGCGAGCGGCGCGTCCCGCTCGCCTGGCCGCGTAGCATGTCGAGGGCGATCACGAGGAGGAGGATCCCGCCCGCCACCTGGAAGGCGGACGCGGAGATCCCGAAGAACTGGAAGATCCGGTTCCCCGCGAGGGCGAAGACGAGCAGCAGCCCGCCGCACACGCCGGCCGCGACGCGCGCCTGGCGGCGCCGGGCCGCGTCCGAGTCGTTCGGGGTCATGGCGAGGAAAATCGGGGCCGCCGCGAACGGGTCCACGATCGAGAAGAGTGTGGCGAAGGCGGTGACGCCGAAGGTGATGGCATCGGAGGGCATCTCCCCGGATCCTAGTGGATCCGCGGCCGGAGCGGGAGCGACGCCACGATCTCCCCCTCGGCCCCGGCGAGGCGGACGAGCCGCCGGGCGACGCGCGCCTTCCCCGCCGCGCCGGCGGCGAGATCGCGGAAGGTCTCCCAGTGGCGCGACTCGGCCGACGACAGTCGGCGGTAGAAGCCGGCGAGGCCGCGGGGACCGGGCACCTTCGCGCCGTCCTCGAGCGCCCCGGCGAGGAGCCGGAACCTCTCGCACGAGCGCGCCTCGATGAAGGCGCACGCGAGCAGGAGATCCCCGGCCGACCCGAGCCCGTCCCGGAGCGTGCACGAGAGCCGGCGGATCCGCCCGGCGTAGGCGTCGGGGGGAGGGGGCCCGAGCGTCCCGCCGCGCTCCTCGAGCAGGTCGAGCACCTGGCGGAAGTGGCGCATCTCCTCGTGGGCGAGGGCCGTCATCGCTCTCGGGAGCCCGGGCACCTCGGGGTGGCGCGCGACGAGCGCCATCGCCGAGGACGCCGCCTTCTGCTCGCAGTGGGCGTGGTCGGAGAGCAGCGCGGGGAGGTCCCCCAGCGCGACCGCGGCCCATCCCGGATCGGTGGGCCTCGTGAGCGGGAGCCCCTCCAGCGGTTCGGCACTCGCGCCGGTCACCCGCCCCCCTCCTCCGCGCGCGCGTTCTCCTCGCACTCCTCCCTCCATCGCCGCACCTCGTCCGCGCGCGGGTGGCCCGGCGCGAGGCGGAGCAGCTCCCGGAACGCGGCCGCCGCGCCCGCCCAGTCCCCGAGGGCGCGGAGGGCCCGCCCCAGGTTCCCGAAGCCGTTCGGCTCGCCCGGGGAGAGCCGGGTCACCTCCCGAAGGTCCCGCGCCGCCTCCTCGTAGCGCCCGAGGTCCAGGAGCGCGCAGCCCCGGTCGGAGAAGAGCCACGCTGCGTCGGGGAAGCTCCGGAGCCCCTCGGTCGCGTCCTCGACGGCTCCCTCGTGGTCCCCCAGCGCGCTCCGCGCCCGAGCCCGGTAGGCCCGCGGGTCGGGCCATCCCGGGCGCCTCTCCAGCGCGGCCGTCAGGTCGTCCCGGGCCCCGGCGAATTCGCCGGCCTCCCCGCGGGTGATCCCGCGGTTGAGGAGCGCCTCGGGGAACCCCGGCTCCGCCGCCAGAGCCGCGTCGCAGTCGGCGATCGAGCCCCGGAGGTCCCCCCGCTTCCGCCGCACCCCGGCTCGGCCGACGAGGGGGACGCCGAACCCCGGCCGGAGCGCGAGCGCCCTGTCGAAGTCCTCCTCCGCGCCCCGGAGGTCGCCCGAGAGCGAGCGGACGACCCCCCGGTTGCTGTGGACCCAGGCGAACGGGATCCCCTCCTCGAGTGCCGCCCCGTAGTCCCGGAGCGCCGCGGCGCGGTCGCCGGCGGGGTCGAAGCTCTCCACGTAGCCGCGGAGCAGCGCGGCCTCCCACCCCGCGACGCCGGCGAGGCCTGCGCGGGCGGCGGCCCAGTCGCGGTCGAGGGCGGCGAGGGCGCCGCGCGCGAGCGGCCCGACGGGAGCGGGGAGCGGGGCGGCCTGCTCGAGGTCGCGGCGGCCCTCGGGACCGTGCAGGACGCGGTCGTCGGACCGGAAAAAGGGCTCGAGCCCCCGGTACAGCCGCGCCCGCCCGCCCCCGGGAGCCTCCGCCGGGATCCGGTCCCACTCGGAGCGGGCCGCCTCGCCCTCCCCGAGCCCCCAGAGGAGGAGGCCCCTCTCGAGCCGCCAATCGTGCCGGGACGGCTCGGACTCAAGCGCCGCGGCGAGGAGTTCGACGGCGCGTCGCGGGTCCTCGAAGCGCACCGCGCGCGCGCGGGCGGCGAGGGGGCCCGCCGCCAAGACCGGCGTCGGCGGCCCCTCGGACGGCGCCGGGGTTCGGGGCGGGATCCCGGTCCCCCGCGGCCACGCGAGCACCGCGCCCGCCGCCGCAACCACGAGGAGGGCCGCGATGAGGGCCCGCGTTCGCGCGGGCGACGCCCCGTGGAGGGGCGGCGCCCCGCGGACGACCCGGTCGAGGTCGTCGCGCAAGGCCGCGCCGTCCCGGGGCCGGCTCCCCGGGTCTTTCGCCAGCGCCGCGTCCAGGAGGGTTGTGACGGCCCGCGGGACATCGGGCCGCGAGCGCCGTAGAGACGCGGGCGACCGGGCGACGATCGCGGCGACCAGGGCCGCCGGGGTCTCGCCCCCGAACGGCCGGCACCCCGCGAGCATCTCGTAGAGAACGCAGCCGACGCCCCAGACGTCGGTCGCTGGCGTGAGCGAGGAGGTCTCGCCGCGCCCCTGCTCGGGGCTCATGTAGGCCGGTGTCCCGAGGGCCTGGCCCGTGCGGGTGAGCGTCGAGCCGGCGGCGACGGACTTCGCGAGTCCGAAGTCGGCGAGATATACGCCTTCACGGTTGATCTCGCCGCTGCGCCCTCTCTCGGCGACGACCTCGTAGGGTCCCGGGCGCACGGCGGGAGTCTATCTCGCGCCGTCGCCCCCGTCCCCGGCGCGGGCATACGGAGAGCCCGGACGGGCGAGTCGCCCGCCTCGGGCTCTCTCGGGGCTCGCGGTCCGCGGACTAGAAGCGGCCGCGACCGCCGCCGCCACCGCCGCCACCGCGGAAGCCGCCGCCGCCACCGCCGCCGCCACGCTCGCCCCGAGGCTTCGCCTCGTTGACGGTGAGCTTTCGGCCCCCGAAGTCCTTGCCGTTCAGCGCGGCGATGGCCGCGTCGGCCTCGTTCTTCGCCGGCATCTCGACGAATCCGAAACCCCGGGGCTGCCCGGTCATCCGGTCCGTGATCAGGCTCACGGACGCGACCTGGCCGTACTTCGAGAACTGCTCTCGCACCTCCGCCTCCGTGGCGGAGAAGGGGAGATTCCCCACGTAGATATTCACCGACTCTACTCCTTTGGAGTCACGGGCAATCGCCGGAACTCCGTCGCCCGTGCTCCGCGGGATTCGGCTCTTCCTGACGAGAAAGACAGCCGCCTCGACTCGACACGGACCGGCGCGATGATAGGGACGGGCTGGAAGCCACGCAAGACCCCCCGGGCGCATGAACGCCCGTGGGGCCTCGTGTAC
>JAKEIC010000298.1 GCA_022614695.1 Planctomycetales bacterium
GCCCGGGATGCCGAAGCCCCCGGCCGCCGCCCCCTCGCGGGCGGCGGCGATGTCGCCGACGATCGTCGCGACGAAGTGCTCGGGGCGCAGGTGCTCCTTCGCGGCGCGCCGGACGTCGGCGACCGTGACGGCCTCGATCCGCTTCCGGTAGGTCCTGTAGAAGTCGGCCGGCATGCCGCGCGCCTCGAGGTCGGCGAGGGCGCTCGCGGCGGCGGCGGCGGTCGGGAACCGGCTGGGGAAGCCCTCGATCATCGAGGACTTGGCCTGGGCCACCTCCTCCTCCGTGGGGCCCTCCTCGCGGAGCCGCCGGACCTCGGCGAGCGCCACGCGCAGCCCCTCGGCGCAGGTGGCGTGCTTGCTCTGGAAGAAGGTCCGGAAGGTGCCCGGCACGAACTCGCCGGGCGAGTAGCGGCTCCCGGCCGAATAGGCGAGCCCGCGATCCACGCGGATCGCCTGGGTGAGACGCGACGAGAACGATCCCCCGCCGAGGACGAAGTTCATCACGCCGATGGCGAACCGGTCAGGGTGGTCCTCGCGGATCCCGATGTGGCCGAGCGACACGCGGCTCTGGGTCACCTTTTCCTTGCGGAAAAGGTAGAGGCCGGTCCTCACGGGCGCCGTCACGGGCGCGACCGCGGGGGGCGCCTCGGCGGCCTCGGGGAACCCCGCGAGGGCCTTCGCGAGCCCGTCGCGCGCGGCGGCCGGCTCCCAGTCGCCTCCGACGGCCAGGATCATCCGCGAGGGATGGACGAGCCGGCGGTGGAGCGCGGCGAGGTCGTCCCGCCCTATCGCCTCGATCGAGGGACGGGTCGCGTGGGCGGCGACGGGGTGGTCGCCGTAGATCAGCCAATCGTATTCGCGGCCCTCGATCGCTTCGCTGGAGTCGTTCCGCCCCTTGAAGCTCTCGTAGAGGCGATCCTTCTCGAGCTGGAGCCGCCCCTCGTCCCATCGCGGCTCGCGGAGCATCTCCGCGAACAGGGCGAGCGCCACCTCGCGGTGCCGCGAGAGGCACCGGAGCGACGCCCGGCCCGTCCCGAGGTCCGCCGAGAACGAGACCTGCGCGGCGATCCTCTCGAGGGCGGCGTCCACCTCCGCGGGGGTCTTCCGGGCCGTCCCCCCGGCCCGGAGCATCCGGGAGAGGAGGTTGACCGCGCCCTTCTTGCCGGGAGGGTCGCACGCCGTCCCTCCCCGCCAGATCGCCGTGATCGAGAGGACCGGCAGCTCCCGGTCCGGGACGACGTAGGCCGGGATCGTCCCGCCGGGGAGCGTCGCGCGGTGGGTCGCGGGGTCGGGCGGCTCGTAGGCGAGCGACGGGTACTTCAACTCCCTCGGGTGCGCCGGGAGCGGCCCGTCCTGTGCGGCGGCCGTGACCGCGCAGAGGGCGAGCCAGGCGCCGGCCCAGATCGCCGTGTCGCCGCCGTGCCCTGAGCCCGTCGAAGGGTGTCGCCGCATCGCCGCGTCGGGCCTTCGCACGCCGGCCTACCCCTTCGCCTCGAGCGCCTGCAGCCGCTTCTCGATCGCCTCCTTCGCCCTCTCGTCCGCGAGGCGGCCGACCGCGGTCCGGAGCCTCTCCAGGATCCCCGCCCGCGCCGCCGGGTGGACCTCGCGCCAGGACGCCTCGAGCCGCGCGACCGCGGCCTCGAGCTTCGCGACGTCGGGCGCGGCTCCCGGGGTCCCGGGGCCGACATCGGCGAGTCCGGGGCCGATTCCCCGCCCGGCCGCGGCGTCGCGGACCAAGTGGAGGACGGCCTTGCGGGACGGCGTGAGGTACGCCTTGGCGACGCGGGGCAGGTCCTCGGGCCAGACGGCGCGGAACCTCTCGAGCGCCCGCGTCGCCTCGCGCCAGTCCCCGGCCACGGCGGCGCGGCCGAGGAGGAACGCGACCCCCTGGTTCGACTCGAGTCCCTGGACGATCCGAGACTCCATCGCGTTCTGCACCCGCTCCCACTCGGCGGGCTCGGGGGGCGCCTCGGCGGCCGCCGCCACCTCGGCGAGCAGCGCCGCCTCGAGGTCCGCGTGCGCCACGCCCTTCTGGGGTCGCCCGGTCACGGAGAATGTCCCGCCGTAGACGCTCTGGGACGACGACCCGTCCGCCTCGAGCGCGAGCTTCTTCTCCTCGACGAGGCGCCGGTACAACCTCCCGGAGCGGCCCGAGAAGATCTCGGCGAGGAGGTCGAGGGCGTAGCCGTCGGGATGGGCCGTCGCCACCGCCGGCCAGCGGATCTCGACCGAATCGGGCGCGGCGGCCTTCGCGAGCATCCGCTTCTCGCCCGTCGGGTTCGGGCCCGGGACGACAACCGCCTCGCGGGCCCTGGTCCCTCGCGGGAGCCTCCCCAGGTAGCGCCTCGCGAGCGCGAAGACGTCCGTGGGCTTCGCGTCCCCGACGAAGACTGCCGTCATGTTCTCGGGCACGTAGTGGAGCCGGAAGTAGTCCTCGGCGTCCTGCCGCGTGACGACGTCCAGGTCCGCCATCCAGCCGACGACCGGGCGGTGGTAGGGATGGCCGCCCCAGAAGCTCGCGCCGAACTCCTCGCGGACCATCCCGGTGGGCGTGCTCTCGGTGCGCATCCGGCGCTCCTCCTTCACGACGTCCACCTCGAAGTAGTACTCGCGGAAGACGGCGTTCAGCAACCGGTCCGACTCGAGCCAGAAGTAGAGCTCGATCTTGTTGGCGGGCAGCTCCACGAAGTACTGGGTCGAGTCCTGCCCGGTCGAGGCGTTGAGCGCCGTCCCCCCGTTCGTGAGGTACATCGTCCAGAGCTCCTCGGAGCGGAGGATCTTCTTCTGCTCGGCGGCGATCGCCTTGTGTTCCGCGCGGAGCCTCTCGATCGCCTGGACGTCGGCCTTCTCCGGCTCGAGGCCGCGCCGGCG
Source organism: Planctomycetales bacterium (assembly GCA_022614695.1). Lineage (GTDB taxonomy): Bacteria > Planctomycetota > JAKEIC01 > JAKEIC01 > JAKEIC01 > JAKEIC01. Next base: position 2,872 of record JAKEIC010000298.1, read on the forward strand.
CGCGTCCCGCGCCCTCTGCTCGAGCCGGTAGGCCTCGAGCATGACCGTGTCGGCCTTCGCGATGAACCCGGCATCCTTCCCGAGGTCCAGGACCCCGATCGCGCGGGTCCCCTTGAACAGCATGTGCTCGAGGAGGTGGGCGAGACCGGTCTTCCCGGACTTCTCCGCCGCGGCGCCGGTCCCCACGAAGATCGCGCAGAAGACCCGCGGGACCCGGTGGCGCTCGGCGACGAGCACGCGGAGCCCGTTCGGGAGGACCTCTTCCGAGACCTCCAGCGACTGCGCGGCGGCCGGGCCGGCGGCGGCTCCGGCGAGGAGGAGGGAGAGCGCGAGGAGGGTCGCGGCTCGGCCGGGCAAGGGGCGGACACGGTATCGCGGCCGGAGGAGCGTCGTCAACCTGCTTGAACGGGCTCCCTCCGGTGCGAACAATAGAGGGGTCCCGGCCGGGCGCGGCCGCGCGCGGCCCCCTCACGAGGAGGAGAGAACCCATGACCCCCCCCGTCCCCCCTGCCGATCCGCCCAAGGGCGGAAGCCCGGCCGATCGGCCCGCGTGGCCTCCCGCGACGTTCGCCGACACACCCTCCGTTCCGCCTGTCCGGCCCGCGGGGAGCGCGGCGGGCGAGACGAAGTCCCGCGCGAAGGAGGCGGCTCCTCCCGCGCCGCCTGCCCCGCGCGCCGGGAAGGGCGACGCCCCCGCGGGCGACCTCGCCGAGACGCTCGAGAAGGTGCAGGAGGGGCTCGCCGAGGCCTTCCAGGACCACCGCCAGAAGGTGCTCGAGTACAAGGTGCTCGTCTCGGAGGGGCTCCGGCAGTCCGTCGGGGCCCTCGACCTCCAGAGCGAGAAGATCGTCGAGCTGCTCAAGGCGAACCAGGAGCTCGTCCGCGGCACGGTCGCCTCGGCGCAGCAGATCGCGAAGCACGATGAGCGCCAGAGGGAGCTCGAGGCCGACGTGAAGGAGCTGCGGGCGCGGGCGGACGAGCTGGCGCAGCGGGCCCGGGCGCTCGCGGAGGAGAAGGGGCAGCTCCAGGGGACCCTCAAGCGCGGCACCGAGGAGCAGGCGCGCGCGACCGACCAGAACCGGAGTCTCCGCGACCAGATCGAGAAGCTCGAGAAGGACCAGGACGCGCTCGGGCGCGAGAACCAGAAGCTAGAGAAGCAGCGGGACAAGCTCCAGGGGGACGTCGAGCGGCTCTCGAAGCTCCGCGAGGAGTACCTCGCCAACATCGCGAAGTACCGGGAGAAGAAGGAGGACCTGACGGCCTCGTAGCGAGGCCGCGGGCGC
>JAKEIC010000299.1 GCA_022614695.1 Planctomycetales bacterium
GCCGATCGAGGCCGCGTTCCCGGAGGCCTACGCGGAGGCGTTCCGGGAGGCCGCCCGGGCCTTCGCCGAGCACGCCGCCCAGCAGGGGTGGGGGCGAACCCGGTTCCTCTTCTACCTGAACAACAAGGTGAACTACCGGGAGACGGGCCGAGGCACCTCGTGGTGGCTCCTCGACGAGCCCGCCTACCGCGACGACTTCCGCGCCCTGGCGTTCTTCCGCGACCTCTTCGAGGAGGCCGTCGCGAAGCCGAGGGTGCAGGCCCCGCGCGGCGGCATCCAGTTCCGGTTCCGGGTGGACCTCTCCCGCCCCGAGTGGCGGCGGGACCACCTCGACACGCCCGGGGGACTCGTCGTCACGAACCGGTGGCGGGACCGGTCGGCGACGATTCTCGAGAAGGCGGCGGCGCTCCGCGAGGAGTGCTGGTCCTATGGGGAGGCGCCGGCCCCCGACCGGCCGGCGGTGGAGACCTGGGCCTGGGTCCTGCGCGACTTCCTCCGCGGCGCCGACGGGATGGTGCCGTGGGACTCGATCGGGCGGCAGGAATCCTGGGATGTCGCCGAGGGGACGGCGCTGATCCTCCCCCCCCGCCCCGGGACCCCGCGGGGCTTCACCCCCACGCTTCGCCTCAAGATGCTGCGCAAGGCGGCCGAGACCGCCGAACTCGTGCGACTCCTCGAGGAAGCGAAGGGCTGGACCCGGGCGCAGGTGGCGGCGGCGTTCGAGAAGGGCGGCCTCCTTCCGGCAGAGGGCGCGCCGGCCCCCGACGCGCCGGACCGGGCCATCGCGGCGCTCTGCGAGCTCCTGCCCTAGGGGAACCGCACCGCCACCCCGGCGAAGCCGCCCGCGGCGTAGGCGTACACGTCGCGGAGGCGCCCGTCCCACGAGAGCCAGGTCCACCGGCCGCCGGCGAGGAGACGGAGGGCGAGCGGTCCCCAGCGCGTCTCGACGCCCGCCTCCGCGACGCCGTCCGCCGCCCAGATCTGCGGCCCGTTGTCGGCGAGGAGGGTCACGAACGACGCCCACCCGATCACGCTCGCCCGGAGGACGATCGGGCGGATCGGCCGGAACTCGGCCCCGGGGCCCAATCCGATGAAGAGCGTGCCGGTCCTCTCGGAGTACCGGCGGGCGCCCGCCACGGGATCGTCGCCGCGGAGGTCCAAGTCGAGACCCGTCCAGCGCAGGCCCAGGATCGGGCCGGCCCGCCAGGGCGATCTCGGGCGGTCGCTGATGAGTCCCTCGGCCTCGAGGCCGAGGCTTGTGGCCGCGAGACGCGATCGGAGCGTCGTCCCCGCCGCCCACGTCGAGCCCTCGATGATCTCCGGATCCCCCAGGACCCGGTGTGCCGAGACGTGCCCGGTCCATCCCGAGAGCGAGAACCGGACCTGCGCGTAGGTCGGCGGGCCGGGCGGCGCCCCGACCAGGCGGCCGGGAGAGACCGCGTGGCCGGGCGTTCCCGGCGAGCGCGAGGGACCCTCGATCGCCAGCGCTCCGCCGGCCACCGTGTCCAGGTCGTCGAGGCCGAGGTCGCGCCCGAGCCGGAGGCCCGAGCCACGCTGCACCGTCCCCGTCGAGTCCTCGGAACCGTGCCGCCATCCGCCGCGAAGCGCCGGTCGCCAGAACCAGAGGTCCACAGCGCCCTGCTTCGGTCCCTCCTCGCCGAGCGCCAGGGCCCCGTCCGCCCGATCCGGGACCGGGTCGTCGGGCGGGAGGTCCAGGCCGAAGGGGCTTCCGGGCCAGAGGAGGAGCGCGGCGAGGGCCAGGGGTGCTGCCACGAGGGGTCAGTTTACAGGGGGTCGGGCGGGCCTCCAGTTCGACGCGAGGCGATCCAGGGATTGACCTCCAGGCCCCTATCGGGTGTAGACTCGCCCGTCACGGCTCCGCTCTCGGAGCTCGGAGGAGGCGTCCATGAGGATCCGCATCGCCGCCGCGCTCGTCCTCGCGGCGCTCGCCGCGCCGGCCCTCGCGCAGGTGGCCAAGAGCCCCGAGGAACTGAAGCGGCTCCACGAGGCGAAACTCGCGGAGCCCTTCGTCGGGAAGGCGCCGTGGGTGACGGACTACAACCAAGCCCGCGACACGGCGAAGGCGGGGAACAAGCTCATCTTCGCCTACTTCACGCGCTCCTACGCCCCCTGAGGGCCGTGCAAGCGGCTCGAGGGCGGTGCGCTCTCGAGTGAAGGGTTCCAGGAGTTCGCAAAGGACCACGTCCTCTTCCTCCACGTCACGACCCAGATCCCGGACCATCCGCTCGACAAGCTGCTCCCCGAGAAGGGCGGACGCGGCTTCCCCTACGTGGCGTACCTCGACGCGGACGGCGCCGTCCTCGCCCCGCAGGACTACTCCAAGCTCTCGGTGGAAGGCTTCCAGGAAAACGCCGCCAAGGCCCTGGCGAACCGCGAACTCCGCAAGAAGGCGGAGGCTGGCGATGCGGCGGCGAAGAAGGCCTTCTTCCTCCTCCAACTCGACTTCGGCGCGCTCACCCGCGACGAGGCGACGAAGATGTCGGCGGGCATCGATCTCTCCGGGGAGGAGAAGGCCAAGCTCGACGACTTCCTCCTCGGGAAGGAGCTCCAGGAGGTGTTCCGGGGGGCGGACCGGAAGAAGCCCGAGACGATGGCCGCGGCCGCCCGGAAGTGCGCCGACCTCTTCGCCGCCGGGCGTATCCCGAAGGACCCCGTGATGGCCGCCAGCATGCTCGGCATGACAGCCCAGCACGCCAAGGAGGGCAAGGACACGGCCCTGCTCGAGACGGTGCTGATCACGGCGAAGGAGCGGTTCGCGGGGGACCGGCGCATGACTCGACTCATCGAGAACCTGGAGAAGGAGCTCGCGAAGCTCCGGGCGCCCACGGACGGCTCCGGGAACGGCAGCGCTCCGGGGGCCGGAGGCGCGGGGGGGTAGCCCGGCGTCCGCGCGGGAACCCGGGTGACCGGGGAGAGGGGCCGGGATCGCGGCGCGGCCTGATCCGGTCGGCGCGAGTGGGCTAGCGCCGGCTCGCGGCGGCGAGCGCGAGAACCGCGAGCGACGTCGCGATCAGAGGGTCGTCTTCCCGCATCATCGGGTTGTCGGCCTTGTAGGAGCCGTCCGGGTGTTGGGCCGTGGCGAGGACGGCCCGCAAGCGCTCGCGCCAGCCGTCCGGGCCGCCCAGCCGGGCGAAGACCCGCGAGGACGCCGCGAGGTAGTAGAACCACATCGCGGTCTCCCAGTACGGGGCGACCCCCGGTGGGATGCCGGGGACGACGTCCGTCCGGTGGTGATCCCGGAGCCATCGGAGGGCCAACGCGAGGCGCGGCTCGTCGGGCTTGGCGCCGCAGGCGAGGAGCGCCAGGATGCCGTCAGCCGTCGCCGTCCCGTAGGGGCGAAACCCCTCGCCCTCCTTCCCTGCCTTGTTCGCGTCGAGGATGACGGGGGAGAACCAGAAGCCCCCAGACCCCTCGTCCTGGCATCTCCCCAGGAACACCCGCGCCTTCTCGAACGCCGGATCCCCGTCCGCCGCCCCCCCGGCCCGCAACGCCTCGAGGGCGTAGCGCGACTTCGAGATGTCGAGGTGCCCCGGATGCGGCGCCTCGCGGATGGGACCGCCCATCCCCCAGCCGCCGTAGGCGGGGTCCTCGCGCTTCCAGCCGTTCGCCTCCGTGAACTGCTGGACGCGGAGCCAGGCGACCCCGCGCTCCCGGTCCGGACCGGCGGGCGACGCGAGCACCGCAAGCGACGTCGCGTAGACCGGGTAGTCGTAGGCCGTGAGGTCCGCGCAGCCGAGGGCGCCGTCCGAGGCGGTCTTCTCCGCGAGGAACCGGCGTGCGCGCTCATCGGATCTCGCCGGCGCGGACCCTCCCGCCCCGAGGAGCGCCCCGAGGACGAATGGGGTAAGCGACAGCCCCGGCTTCAGGAGCCCGTAGGTCTCGCTCCTCCAGGAGCCGTCCTCGCGCTGCTGCTTCCAGAGCCACGCGGCGGCGCGGGCGGCGGGGTCGCTCGCGGGGGCCGGAGAAACGGCCTCGCGGCCGCACCCCCCCGAAACCACAAGGAGGAGCGCGGCCGCGAGACGCACGGGCACAGTCTAATTCGACGCGCACAGCAGCGTGAGCAGCGCCCCCGCCGTGCAGGGCACGCGGCCGGTGATGCAGTGGTGGCCGGCCCAGGATCCGTCCTGGTTCTGGAGGTTCGCGAGGCGGGTCCGGATGCCGCCGTCCCACTTCGACCACTCGTCGCCGCCCTTGGCCGAGAGCGCCTCGCTCACCGCCATGTAGGAGTAGAACTCCTCGCCGCCGAAGCTCCCGAAGCCCTTGAGGAAGTTCTCGTCGGAGAGGCGCCCGAGGGCCGCCTGCTTGGCGTCGCCTGAGCGGGCCTCGACGATCTCCTCGAGCCTCCGAACCTCGGCCGGCGCGCTGGCCGGCGCCCTCTTCACCGAGAGCATCCTCTGGCTGGCCGCCGCGGCGTAGAGCTCCACGCCCGCCCCGCCCGCCATCGCCCCCTTCGCGAACGACTTCCCCTCCGTGTCGAAGTTCCCGAGGGCGTACTTCTTGGCGTTGACGATCCGCGCGTCGTCCACCTTCGCCCCGACGTCCCGCGCCCTTTCGAGCGCGACCGCCGCGAAGCAGGAGTTGAGGACCGGCGCCCAGCCGCCGTTGTTCCAGGAGCCGTCCTCCCTCTGGGACTGCTCGATACGGTCCACGCACTTCTGCAACTCCTCGCGGATCGTCGGCCGGATCGCCTCGGGGAGCCTCTCCCCCACCTCGGCGAGCAGGAGCGCCGCGAGGAAGGTGTCCACGTTGGGCCCGAGCTTCCTCTGGAGCTGCGTGTTCCTCTTGGGCTCGATGGAGGACTCCCGGTCCGCGGCGGCGGAGGCCGCCCGCCGGATGTAGTCCACCGCCCGCTGGACCGCCGCCCGGTGCTCGCCGCGCTCGGGCGTGTGGCCGGAGCGGATAAGGACCAGCGCGCAGAGGGCCGTGTTCCCGACGACGGACTCCGTGCCCGCGTCCTCGCCCCAGCCGCCGTCCCCGTTCTGCGCGGCGACGAGCCAGCCGATCCCGCGCCGCTCCATCGCCGTGAACTTCTCGGGGGCGAGATAGGAGACCGTCGCGACCGGTCCGGTCGCCGGCGACTCCGGAGGCAGGGCCGGCGTCGCCACCCCGGCGCGCTCGCCTCCCCCCGATCCCGCCACGCACGCCCCGATCCCCAGTCCCGCCGCCGCTCCACCCACCGCGATCCACTTCTTCATGGCTCTCCTCCTCCCGGGGCCGACCGGCCCTCTAGCCATACAGACGTCGGAGAGGGTAGAAAGTTCACGGGGGTGCCCGATGTCGGACCTTCTCCGCGCCGTCCCGCTCGCCGCCGCCGTCCTCCTCGGGGTCGCCGGGAGCTCCGTCGCCCAGGGCTGGCGAGAGGAGGGCTCCGGCGGGGCGTTCGGCCGGCCGACCGGGATGTCGCTCCGGCTCGGGCTCCAGGGGGTCTTCCTCGTCCAGGGCGAGGTCGCCGACGGGACGAACGTGCCGGACTACGACGACGCCTTCAAGCAGCCGGGCTTCGGGGGCCTGCTGGAGATCGCCGGCAGGGTCTCTCCCGAGGGCAGCTTCCACGTCGGCCTGGGGTACGTCTTCTTCCCGGGCGACAAGTGGCAGGGGCTCGAGTTCGACGACTGGAGCTGGCTCCCCTTCTGGGTGGGCGGCAAGGGGCACCTCATGCGGGGCGGGGACCTCGATCCGTACGTGCGCCTGGACGTCGGGCTGGCCTGGTCGAGCGCCGTGGACATCGAGGTGCCGCCCTTCGGGAGCGGGGACCACTGGCAGACGAGCGTGCTCTTCTTCGGCGACGTCGGCATGGGCGTCTCGATCCAGCCCCGCGGGACGAACGCCTCGTTCTTCCTCGAGGTCCTCTACCGCTTCTCGACGGGCCCGGAGGGAGACCAGAACTCGAACCAGGACGGAGACAACATCGGGATCCTGGTCCTCTCGGCCGGGGTCTCGTTCCGGATCCGGCCCCGGTAGATGGCTACGTAAGCAGGTGCCCCTTCGCCACCGTGACGGCGCCGCCGGCGATGCCGACGCGGTCCCGGTAGAGGCGCACCCGGACGATGCCGCCGCGCTCGGACGCCTGGAAGCCGGTCATCTCGGTCTTGCCGAGCTTCTTCCCCCACCAGGGGGCGAGCCCGCACTGCGCCGAGCCCGTGACGGGGTCCTCGGGGACCCCGACCCGCGGGGCGAAGAACCGGCAGACGTAGTCGAATGTCCCTCCGGCCCGGGCCGTCGCGACGACTCCCCGGCACTCGATCTTCGCGAGCTGGCCGAAGTCGGGGGCGAGGGCGCGGACCTCCGCCTCTAACCCGTACTCGAGCAGGTAATCCCCGAGGCGGTACTTTGCGATGACCGAGGGTTTCGTGCCGAGGGCCCACGAGAGACCCTGAGGCTCGGGCGCCGGCCCGGGCGGAGACGCCGGGAAGTCCAGCTCCACGAGATCCCCGCGCCGGGATGCGGTGAGGAGCCCGCTCCGCGTCTGGAACCGTGCCGGCTGTCCGGCCGGGAGCTTCCCCTCGTCCCAGAGGACGTGCGCCGAGGCGAGCGTCGCGTGGCCGCAGAGGTCCACCTCGGCCTTGGGCGTGAACCAGCGCAGGTCCCAGCCGTCCGACTGCGGCGAGACGAAGGCGGTCTCCGAGAGGTTCATCTCCCGGGCGACGGCCTGCATCCAGGCCGGCTCCTTCGGGGCAGGGAGGAGGCAGACCGCGGCCGGGTTCCCGGAGAACGGCTTCTCCGCGAACGCGTCCACGTGGTAGATCGGGGGACCGAGGGGCATCCGGAGCGATTCTAGCGTTGGGCCCAGGACGGCACGCCGCCCGCCGGCGAGATGCCGAAGACGGGGCAGGCGAACGCGAACGTCACGAGCACGATCAGCCCGGCCGCGAAGAGGTCCATGACGACCCCGGTCCGGGCCATCTTCCCGAGGGTGAGGTAGCCGCTCCCGAACACGATGGCGTTCGGCGGGGTCCCCACGGGCAGCGCGAAGTCGCAGGAGACGGCGAGGGCGGCGGGGAGCAGGAGGAGCCGCGGGTCCACGCCGAGCGCCGGGGCGGAGGCGGCGAGGATGGGTGCGACGACCCCGGCGGTGCCGGTGTTCGAGGTGAGGGCCGTGAGGGCGACGACGGAGAACGAGGTCGCGGCGACGAGGAGGAGGGGGGAGAGGCCGGAGGCGCCCTGGAAGGTCTCGCCGATCGCCCTCGTGAGCCCCGACGTCTCGAAGGCGCCCGAGAGGGCGAGCCCGCCCGCGATCACGAGGAGAAGGCCCCAGGGGAGCCGGGCGACGTCACGCGGGGTCACGGCCGTGCGGGCTCCCGCCGGACCGACGGGGACCAGGAGGAGGACGGTCGCGCCCGCGAGGGCGACGGTGGTGTCCGACCAGGCCCCGCGCAAGCCGGCCGGTTTCTTCCAGAGCTCCTGGGTCATCCAGGCGAGGGCGCACGCGGCGAAGATCAGCGCGACGAACGTCTCGCTCCGGCCGAGCCGGCCGAGGGCGCGGACCTCCTGGCGGGCGTAGGACCCCTCCCCTCGTCCCCCGACGGGGAGCCGGAATGCGATCCGGACCAGGTAGATCCAGGCGACCGGGACGAACAGGATCACGAGCGGCAGCCCCATCCCCAGCCACGGCACGAACCCGATCGGGGGCGCTTCCGGGAAGACCTTCTGGAGCGGCGCGATGGCCACGAGGTTCGCGGGCGAGCCGATGAGGCATCCTGCGCCTCCGATGTTCACCCCATAGGCGAGCCCGAGCATCGCCGCCGCCCCGAGGGCGCGCCGATGGAGACCCTCCGGAACGGCGCGCTCGACGAGCGCGAGGACGATGGGGTACAGCATGAGGGCCGTCGCGCTGTTGCTCACGAAGAGCGAGATCGCGGCGCCGGAGATCATGACGCCGAGGACGAGCCGGCGCGGCGTCGCCCCGACGAGGGCGATCACGTGGAGGGCGACCCGGCGGTGCAGGCCTGTCGTCTCCATCCCGCGCGCCAGGGTCATGCCGCCCACGAAGAGCAGGATGAGAGGGTTCCACGCGATCGAGAGGGCGCCGGCGGCCGTCCCGATCCCGGCGATCGGGAACAGGAACGGCACGAGCGCCGTCGCCCACATCGGGATCGCCTCCGTCATCCACCAGGCGGCCATGAGCGCGGCCGTGGCGGCGACGAGGCGGGCGTCCGTCCCGAGTCCCCCGGTCCCGAGCCCGGTGACGGCGGCCAGCACGGGCCCGAGGACAAGTCCCGCGCGTCGGATCCGGAGCTCCCCGGGCGCGGGCGGCTCTCTCACGGCGGGCGGATGCTAATAGAATGCTGTCCCATGGGAAGCGGGCTCGCGTGGGCGCTCGCCCTCCCGTTGCTGCTCGCGACGATGCCCGCGGCCGTGGCGGGACCCGAAGGACTCCTGATCCTGGTCGGGGACAGCACCACCGAGGACCCGGCCGGAGTCCTGGACGCCGGCGAGGCGTGGGTCACGGCCGACGCGCTGGGGAAGGCTCTCGGCGCGAGCGTGAAGGCGCTCCCGGACGGGCGGGTGGCGGTCTGCGCGGAGGAGGCCTGCGGGCTGGTGGCGGCGGACCGCGTCCGGACCGGACCGCCCCTACTCGTCGCCGCTCGCGAGGGGGCGGAGGCCACCGGCTTCACCGCAACCCTCGACGCTCCCCAGAGAATCGTCCGCCTGGCGCCCGCGGCCCGCCACCCCGCATCCCCCCGGCGTGCGGAACCGGGGCGTGCGATCCCGGACTTCATCCTCCCCCGCCTCGACGGGACACCCCTCGCGCTCTCCTCGCTCCGCGGCAGGCGAATCCTCATCGTCAACTGGGCCTCCTGGTGAGGGTGCCGCGAGCACCTGCCGGTCTGGCAGGGGTTCTACGCGCGGAACCGCGACCGGGCCTTCGAGATCTTGTCGGTGGCCGTGGACGCGCAGGGCCCTCGCGTAGCCCGGGGATACGTGGAGGCGGCGAAGGTCGAGTTCCCCGTGGTCGTGGACCGCGAGAACGTCGTCGCGGGGCAGTTCCTCGGGCAGAAGGTGATCCCGCTCTACACCCTCGTGGACGAAATGGGGATCCTGCGGCTCACGCGCGCCGGCGGGCCCGGGAAGAAGGCCTTCGCGGAGATCGAGGCCCTGCTCGCCGAGCCCGTCGCGCAGGCCGTCCCTCGACGAACCGGTCCGGGGCCGAGGCCGACTCTCCACGATGCCGAGAAGCTCGCGGCCCTCGAGAGTGAGGCGGCCGAGAACCCGACGGCCGCGCGGCCTCGCTTCCTCGCAGGCGTCGCGCTCCTCGCCCTCGGCCGCGACGCCGAGGCGCTGGTCCGGTTCCGCGCCGCGCTCGCTCTCGACCGGGCCGACTGGCTCTGCCGGAAGCAGATCTGGGCCCTGGAGCACCCCGAGAAGTTCTACGAGGGGCCCGTGGACTACGGCTGGCAGAAGGAGCAGATTCGCCGGGAGGACGAGGCCGCCGAGAAGACCGGGAAGTAGGGCGAGGCACCCCCGCCTCTCGCCGATCGCCTGCGCCCCCTGCACGGCGCTGCGCAGGACGCTCGGCGGGGCTCCCTTGAGCAGGGCTTCCCGCCGGGTCTGCCACTCGGCCTCGGCGGGGGTTGCCTGTTCACCGATGGCCGCGGCGAACTCTCGGGCCGTCTTCTCCCGCCCGCGCTCCTTCTCGTACGCCGCGCGGAGCCCCCGGGCGACCCGCGCGACGAGGGGCTCCGGCCCCGGCTCGAGGAGCCCGCGGATCTCGTCCTCGGTGAGTCGGTCCCCGAGCAGCGCCGTGCCCACCTGGGCCCGGTAGAGGAAGAACTGGATCGCGTCCTCGACGTCGGGGGGGAGCGGGCTCACGGCGACCGGGTCGCCGCCCACCATGCGATCCCCCCGGCGACCAGGAGCACGAACAGCACGAGAGCGAGGATCTTCCCCCAGGAGAACGGAGCCTCGCCGTCCACGGCTCCCGACTGGCCGTTGACCACGATCCGGTAGGGTTTCCCGCGGTAGCGGTAGGCGACGACCCAGAGGGGGAGTAGGAGGTGCTTCCAGCGGATGTCGCGGTAGGTCGTGCGGACGTGGAGGTTCCGGTGCGTGTCCCCGGGCACCCGCGAGGCGCAGGCGGAGCGGATCTCGCCGGCCATCCCGCGTCGGGCCGAATCCCAGCCCTCGCGGAGCTCCACCGAGGCCCGTTCCGACTCGTAGCCGGCGAGGAAGGCCGGCGCGTAGTGCGCGAGCGCGGCGAGACGCCAGCGGCCGAGGTCGTCCACGAGGTGCGCGGGGAGGCTCCGGCTTCCGTAGACGAGCCAGTCGTTGAAGAGCTTGTCGAACCTGCCGGCCGCCGGCTCCCACATGATCTTCCTTACCTGGCGGGTCTGGGTGACCGTCGTGTGCTTGAGGGGGACGGCGTACGTCTCGGTCTCGTTGTAGTAGTACCCCGCCTCGGCGGTCCAGACGGAGTCGGTCCTGGCGTCATAGGTCCACGCAGGGACATAGACTCCCCGCAGGCGCTGGACCTCCGCCTCGCGGGCCAGGTCCCCCGGCCGGAACCAGAGCTTGCCGAGCCAGCCCCGCAGGCTCCGCCGGGCGGCCTCGCGGTCCACCGCGAACGGGACGACCGACTCGGGGGCGATCCGCTCGGGGTCATCCTCGACGAGGACGACCGGCTGGTCGCAGAAGCCGCAGCGGGTGGCCGTGGCCTCGGCCGTCACCTCCACGCGGGCCCCGCACGAGGTGCACGAGATCTCGCGCGCGTCGGAGCGCCGGCGGGCGCGGGGAGCGCGGGCGAGCGCCGCGTCGAGGTCGTACTCGAGGATCTCGCGGTCCTCGCGGGGGACCTCCTCCCGCGCCCCGCAGTGCTCGCAGACGAGGGCCGAGGCGTCGGGGTCGAAACGGCTGTCGGCCCCGCAGGCCCGGCAGGGGAACCGCTCGACGGCGTTCACGCCGTCTTGGTCCCGCATCCCCCGCAGAACGCGGCCCCCGGCGCCAGCGCGGCGCCGCAGGAGGTGCAGAACTTCCGGGCGCCGGGCGCTGGGGCCGCCGCCGCGGCCGGGAGCGGCCCGCCGCACGACGGGCAGAACTTCGCCCCGGCCGGGGCCGGCTGCCGGCAGGAGGGGCAGGCGAGGCCCGCCGGCGCGGGCGCCGCCGGGGCGTGGCCGCCCGAGGGCGCGAAGGCGCCGACCATCGCCGACCCGACCGCCATGGCCGCCGCCATGTCGGCCGCGACGGACCCGGCGCCCCCGCGCTGGCCCGCGCCGGAGAGCGCGTCGGCGGCGGCGACGCGCTGGTAGCGGTCCACGTCCTGGACCATCTGCGCGCCGGTGGACCGGTCCATCCGGGCCTCGACCTCGGGCGGGACGGAGATGTTCTCGATGTAGAGCCGGGAGAGCCCGAGCCCGAGCCTCTGGAACTCGGGCTTCACGCGCTCGGCGAGCGCCGTCGAGAGGTCGTCGTAGTGGGCCGCGAGGTCGAGCAGCGGGATCCGCGCCTCGGCCACGAGGCTCGAGAACGACGAGACCACCGCGCGCTTGGGCTGGCCGGTGAGCTCCTCGGTGGTGAACAGGCCGTCGGTCCCCACGACGTTCCGGAGGAACGCGGCCGCGTCCTCCACGCGGAAGGCGAAGATCCCGAACGCCCGCAGGCGGACCTGCCCGAATTCCGGGTCGCGCATGGGGACCGGGTTCGTCGTGCCCCACTTCTGGTCCCGGAACTCGCGGGTCGTCACGAAGTAGACCTCGGCTTTGAACGGCGAGTTGAACCCGCGCGCCCACGCCCCGAGCTTCGTGAGGACGGGGGTGTTCTGGGTGGAGAGGGTGTAC
>JAKEIC010000300.1 GCA_022614695.1 Planctomycetales bacterium
AGGCCGTTGTCTCGATGGAGGCGACGTCGGCGTCGGAGTTCGAGGACCGAGGCCTGTGTCGCGCAGCGCTCGGGGATCTGGCGGGGGCGATCGAGGACTACACGGAGTCCCTCCGCCTGCAGCCTGGGCGCCCCTCGGTCCTCTACAGCCGCGGTCTCGCGCGCAAGGCCGCAGGGGAGTTCCCGGGAGCCGAGGAGGACTTCAACAGGGCGCTCGAGGTCGGAGCGGACCTTCCGGAGGCTCGCCTCGAGCGAGCCATCCTGAGGCACCTCCGTGGGGACTTGGCGGGCGCCCTCGAGGACCTCGAGGCCCACCTGCGGATGCGTCCCGATTCCGCCGAGGGCCTCACCCGCCGCGGCTTCGCTCGACAGGCCCTGGGGGACATCGAGGGCGCCATCGCCGACCACCGGGCGGCCATCGGGTTGAGACCCGATCTCCCGCTCGCCCGGGTCCACCTGGGGACGGCGCTCCGTCTCCGCGGCGACTGGCAGGGCGCCGCCGCGCAGTTCACCGAGTTCCTGCGGCTGGTCCCGGACGGTCCGGACTCCGCGCGAGCGAAGGAGCTCCTCGCCGACAGCCGGGCGCGCCTCGAGGCGGCGGAGGCCCGCGGGCGCTAGGCTCTCGGATGGAACCGCCCGTGGGCCTCGACGAGCCTCCGCGCATCGCAGTGCGTGTACACCTGGGTGGTCGTGACGGAGGCGTGGCCGAGGAGCTCCTGGACCGCCCGGAGGTCGGCGCCCCCCTCGAGGACGTGCGTGGCGAACGAGTGGCGGAGCACGTGGGGGGAGGGGCGGGTGGCGAGGCCGGCGCGAGCGGCCGCCCTGCGGACGACGCGGAATGCCCCTTCACGGCCCAGGCGACCGCCCCCCTTCCGCGAGAGGAAGACCCAGGGAGCGCCCCGTCCCGCGTCGAGGCCGGGCCGTGCCTCCGCGAAGTAGCGCCCGAGCGCGGCGGCGGCCGGCGGCCCGAGCGGAACGACCCGCTCGCGGTCCCCCTTCCCGCGGAGCCTCGCCAGCCCCAGCCGGAGGTCGAGCCGGTCGAGCGTGAGGCCCGTCGCCTCGGACACTCGCGCCCCCGTCCCGTAGAGGAACTCGACGAGCGCTGCGTCGCGGAGGCCCACGGCCCCGGGCGGCCTCGGCCCCTCCACGAGCCGCCGCGCCTCCGCCCGCCCGAGGAAGCGCGGCAGGGGAGGCGCGCGCCTCGGAGCCCCGAGCCGGAGGATCCCGGGGTCGAGCGGGCTCCCCTCCTCCGCGGCGAACCGTGCGAGCCCGCGCAGCGCGTTCCGTCGCCTCGAGAGGGTCGCCCCGCGGCAGCCGCGGGCCGCCTCCGCCTCGAGGAACGCCAGCACGACCGAGCGGTCCGGCGGGCCCGGGGCTCCGTGCTCGCCGCCCCAGCGCGAGAACCGCGCGAGGTCGTCCGCGTAAGCCGCGACCGTGCAAGGCGATGCCGCGCGCGCGAACTCGAGGTGCCGGAGGTAGGCCGCTACGAGGGCGGCGAGATCCATCCTCGCCTGACATCGGCCGACGGCGCCCCCGGCGTGAGGAATCAGATCGCCGGCAGGCTGCGCTCGCAAGGGACTAAGCACCAATGAGTTGCGACGCTCGCATCGCAAGAGTTCCGGCATCGCTCTTGCTGCGAAAGCGCACTTCTCGTCCTTGACACCAGGGGGCACTGCCTCTATTCTTCCCGCGACCTCGGGCCGAAACTGAATGGCGCCATGAAGAAGAGCGAAGCCCAGAAGTTCAAGAAAGTCCTCATCGATCGTCGGAAGCTCATCCTCGGGGACATCGGCAACATGGAAGCCGAGACCCTCCGGAAGAACCGCCAGGACGCGACCGGGGACCTCTCGACGATGCCGCTCCACATGGCGGATGTCTCCGGGGACAACTACGAGCAGGAGCTCACCCTCGGCCTGATCGAAGCCGAGCAGGCCGAGGTCCGGGACATTGACGCGGCGCTCAAGCGGATCGAGGACGGGACGTTCGGCGAGTGCGAGAACTGCAACGACCCCATCAAGCCCGCGCGGCTCAAGGCCATCCCCCACGCGCGCCTCTGCGTGGACTGCAAGCGCAAGGAGGAGGAGGGGGAGATATAGCGCCCCGCGTGGCCGTCTCGGTCGCGGGGATCGCCCTGCAGAACCCGGTCCTCTGCGCCTCGGGGACGTTCGGCTACGGGGTGGAGCTCGAGCCGCTCGTGCGACTCGATCGCCTGGGCGGGCTCGTCGGCAAGACGGTCACAGCCGAGCCGCGCCGGGGTAACGCTCCCCCGCGCACGTTCGAGACGCCGGCGGGGATGCTCAACTCGATCGGGCTCGAGAACCCCGGCATCGAGAGCTACTGCGAGGAGATCCTGCCCCGGCTCCGGGGGCGCGCGTTCCGCGTCTTCGCCAATGTCGCGGGCGAGGACGCACGGTCCTTCGCGCGACTCGTGAGCCGCCTCGACCGCGCGGGAGGCGTGGACGGGATCGAGCTCAACCTCTCGTGCCCGAACGTGGCCGGCGGTCTCGACTTCAGCACCGACGCGCGTCTCGCCCGGGAGGTCGTCGCGGCCTGCCGCGCGGAGACCCGCGTCCCGCTCTTCGCGAAGCTCACGCCGAACGTCACCGATCCGGCCCCGATCGCGGTGGCCGCCCGCGAGGGAGGCGCCGACGGCCTCACCTGCGTGAACACGGTGCTGGGGATGGCCGTGGACTGGCGCCGGCGCGCCTCCCGCCTCTCGGCGCGGCACGCGGGGCTCTCCGGCCCGGCGATCCGGCCCATCGCGCTCCGGGTGGTGGACCAGGTGCGGCGCGCGGTCGGCGGCCCGATCCTCGCCGCGGGGGGGATCGCCACGGCCGAGGACGCGCTGGAGTTCCTGGTGGCCGGCGCCAGCGCGGTCCAGGTGGGCACGGCCTCGTTCGTGGAGATCACCGCCCCGGAGCGCGTCGCGGCGGACCTCCCGGCCCTGCTCGCGTCCGCGGGCGTCGGGGACGTGAACGACCTGATCGGGACGCTCCCGAAGGATTAGGCTCTGTCTGGCAATCCCATGCCTACTGCGGCGCGCGATCCCCGTCGCCGGGCTTCGTTGCTCCTCCTCGGCGTACCTCTCCGTTGGTACGCCTTCGTTGTCGCGCCTCGTCGGGCTAGGGTCTCCCGCGCCTCGTGACGGCAGCGGATCACCAGACAGAGCCTAGTCGCCCCCTCGCCGCGTCGAGCCCCCGGGGCCTATCGCGGCGACCGGATGTCGGGCTGCTCCTGCTGCCCCGAGGCCTTGCGCTTGAGCGCCGGGATCCAGCCGTCGAAGAAATCCTTGAGATCCGGATTCGTCGCGTGGCGCGCCCGGGCAGCCTCGAGCTCCGGGAGAGCCTCGACGTCCAGCACCTCGACGAGCTTGCTCGCGGCGTACCGGACCATCTCGGACTCGGTCTCCCGCTCGAGGTCGGCGCGGATCGCGGGCGCGAGCGAGGGGTCCTTCCTCTTCGCGAGGGAGAAGAGCACGATCTTGCGGGTCCCCTTGTCGGGGAACCGCCCGAGGACGTCCTCGAGGGCGCGCCCGGCCCGGCGGTCCGGAATGTCCCCGAGGCTGTTGGCGGCCCAGTAGCGCGTGTTCTCGTCCGCGTCCGACCGCAAGGCCTGTTCGAGGATCCCGAGGCTCTCGCGGTTGTGGAACTTCGCGCTCCCGAGCCCCGCCGCCGCCCAGCGGCGCACGAACGGATCCTCCTCCTCCGTGAGGGCTCGGGAGAGGGCGTCGTAGGCCCTCTCGCCGCCTTGGCGGGCGAGGGCCTGGAGGGCCTCGCTCCGGACCTGCTGCCAGACGCCCCGGTCCCCCCCGCGTCCCGTCTGGTACAGCTCGAGGAG
>JAKEIC010000301.1 GCA_022614695.1 Planctomycetales bacterium
ACGGTGGGCGGGGCCGCGACGACGCTCCGCCCCGCCGGCCGCGCGCGGATCGGCGAGCGGCCGGTGGACGTGGTGACGGAAGGGGACTACCTCGAGCCCGGGACCCCCGTCCGCGTGATCGCCGCGCGCGGGAACGCCCTCGTCGTGAGGAGGCTCGCGTGACCCTCGGTTTCGCGGTCCTCGCGCTGCTCGCCGGGCTGGTGCTCGTGCTGCTCGAGCTGGTAGTGCCCTCGTTCGGGACCCTCGGGTTCCTCGCCGCGGGCGCCCTCGTCACGAGCGTCGTCCTCGGGTTCCAGGCGGGACCGACGGCCGGAATCGGGATGCTCGCCGCCTCGATCGTCCTTGTCCCGGCGACCCTCTGGTTCGGGGCTCGGGCCTTCCCCCAGACTCCCATCGGGCGGCGCATGATCCTCTCGGGTCCCGTGACGGACGTCTCGGGAGGCGCGGTGCCGCCCGCCTCCGCGTCGCCGCCGGTCGGGAGGCGGGGCGTCACGACGAGCCCGCTCCGTCCCTCGGGGGTCGCCCTGTTCGACGGCGAGCGCGTGCCCGTCGTCTCGGAGTCGGCGTGGGTCCCTGCGGACACGCCGGTCGAGGTGGTGCAGGTCGAGGGGATCCGGGTGGTGGTGCGGCCGGTGTCGGCCTAGCGGAGAGGAGTCCCCATGCCTTCGGCAATCACGGTCATCCTGATCGGCGTCTCCCTCGTCGTCGTCCTCATCTTCGGCGTGCTCCTCGTGAAGTTCGCCGGCCTCTGGCTCCAGTCCCTCATGACGGGGGCGGGGATCAGCTTCTTCGACCTGATCGGGATGACATTCCGGAAGGTGAACCCGGCGCTCATCGTCCGAGCCAAGATCGCGGCCGTCATGGCGGGGGTCCAGGCCAACACCAAGGACCTCGAGGCCCACTACCTCGCGGGGGGCGACATCGTGAAGGTGATCCGGGCGCTCATCGCCGCGGACCGGGCGAAGATCGCGCTCGACTTCCGCGCCGCGACCGGGATAGACCTCGCGGGCCGGAACGTCCTCGAGGCGGTGCAGACGAGCGTGAACCCCAAGGTGATCGACTGCCCCGATCCGGCGAAGGGCCGGCACACCATTGACGCCGTCTCGAAGGACGGGATCCAGCTCAAGGCGAAGGCGCGCGTCACGGTCCGCACGAACATCGCCCGGCTCGTCGGCGGCGCGACCGAGGAGACGATCATCGCCCGTGTGGGAGAGGGGATCGTCTCGTCCATCGGGTCGGCCGACTCGCACAAGGAAGTGCTCGAGAACCCGGACCGCATCAGCAAGCAGGTGCTCGGGAAGGGCCTCGACACCGGTTCCGCGTTCGAGATCCTCTCCATTGACATCGCCGACGTGGACGTGGGCGAGAACATCGGCGCGAAGCTCCAGGCCGACCAGGCGAACGCCGACCTCGTGGTCGCCCGCGCCAAGGCCGAGGAGCGGCGCGCGATGGCCGCGGCCCGCGAGCAGGAGATGAAGGCGCTCATCCACGAGAACCGCGCCAAGGTGGTGCTCGCCGAGGCCGAGATCCCGAAGGCGATCTCGCAGGCGTTCCGCGAGGGCAACCTCGGCATCATGGACTACTACAACATCCGGAACATCCAGGCCGACACCAAGATGAGGGACTCGCTCGGGGGCGAGGGCGGGAGCGGGAAGCCCGCCGAGGAGTAGCCCTGGCCGAGATCCCCCTCCTCTTCGACTGGACGGACCTACTCAAGAACGAGCAGGTCCTCATGCTGCTCCTGCTCGTCCTCGTCGGGGCCATCTCCACCATCTCGTCCTGGCTCGGGAAGCTCGCGAAGGGGCGGCGCGAGGGTCGCTCGCAGGAGTCTCCGGGGGCGGCGGCGGCCGCCATGGCCGAGGTCGAGAAGGCACTCCCGGGGTTCGGGCTGGCGGCCGAGGAGGAGGAGACCGCGGAGCCGGAGGAGAGCTCGGTCGAGCCGCCCCGCGTCCCCGCCGCCCCGCACCGGCCCGCGGCCCCCGCAGCGGCTCGGAGCCGGGCTGTCGGGCTCGCCGACCTGAGGCGGATGCTCGAGGAGGCGGCGCGGGCCGCCGGGCTCGCCCCGCTCGCGCCGGCCCCGGAGCCTGCTCCCGCGCCGGCCCCCGAAGCCGACTCGCCCGGGGGCGAGCCGGCCGACGAGGGCGAGGAGGGGGAGCTCCCCTTCATCCATCCCTCCATCCCCGCGCGCCTCCCCGTCTCGGCGCCCCCGGCGCTCCCGAGGGCCCTCGGGGGAGGCCCGCTCGACCGCGCCGCGACGAGCCGCGGCGTCCTCTGGGCCGAGGTGCTCGGCGCGCCCCGCTGCCGCCGGCCGTGGCGACCCGGGGGCGGCGGGCTCTTGCGCGGGCCCCGGCCATAGCGGACGCTACCCCCGGCCAGAGTGGCGGAACCGGCAGACGCGCGCGATTCAAAATCGCGTTCCGGAAACGGACTGAGGGTTCGATTCCCTCCTCTGGCATCAACCTCGACACGCGGATTCGCGGGGCCCTACCCGCGGATCCTCCCGTCGCGGCCGCCGCCAGTCGAGGACGAGGGCCCGAGCCTGGGCGAACCGTCCGCTCAGCGCCAGAGCGGGCGCCGGGCGACCCCGGGCTTCGCGCGCGCGCGCCCGCGCGCACCGAGGTCCCACGGGTGGGGGTCCGCGACGCGGCCGCGGGAGAGCCGTCTCCCGATGACGGCGGCCAGGACCGTGCCGAGCACCGCGCCGGCGATCGCGTAGACCACCGGGAACGACTGCCCGCCGAGCGGGCCTGGCGCGGTCTGGGTGCGGGCGAGAGTGCCCCCGAGGCAGGCGCCCACGAAGGCGGCCGCGCCGAATCCGAGGAGCCCCCGGACGGACGCGCAGGCCGCCAGCTTCCGCGCCGCCAGGGCGCAGACAGAGGCGATCACCGGATAGACCAGGAGGTCAACGAGGTACATGGGCTCTCCTTCCCTGGGACTCGCACGTCATCCCCGGCCGAGGCCCGGCGCCCCGGCCCGCGGACCCCTTGAGTCTCGCAAATCCCGGTCCGCGGCGGTCCCGGTCCCCTGTCGGCCGCCGCTCCTCCGATAACGCCGCGCGGGGCCCGGCTCCCGGACCCCGCGCGGCGCGCATCGGCCTCGCCCCTCGCTAACTCGACCGGATCTCGATCCTGCGGGGCTTGGCCTCGGCCTTCTTCTGCACCGTCACCGAGAGGATCCCGTCCTTGGTCTCCGCCTCGACCCCATCCGGATCCACCGGAGCGGGGAGGAGCACCGAACGGGCGAAGGCGCCGTAGCAGCACTCCACGTGGTGCCACGTCTTGCCCTTCTCCTCCGGCTCCTCGCGCTTCTCGCCCCGGAGCACCAGTTGGTTGCCCGTGATCGAGATGTCGAGGGTACTCTTGTCCACGCCCGGCACCTCGGCCTTCACGACCACGGTCTCGGGCGTCTCGTAGACCGAGAGCGCCGGGACCCACGCGGCGGAGGCGCGCGAGCCGCCGTCAACCCCATTCGCCGCCAGGATGTCGGCGAGGAGCTGGTGGATCTCTCGCCGCAGCAGCGCCGGCTCCCGCACCGGCCAGATGTTCATCTCCATGAGTCCTTCCTTTCTCGGTCCGCCGCAGCCGCAGCGCCCGAACCGCGTCGGCCGGGTGCGGCGGGCCACGCGACCCTCGCCCGTCCCCGACACCGCGCCCTCGCGCGATCGCCCTGGCCGTCGCAAACCGCGCGCCGACCCTGGGCGCGGCCGCGGCGCGGCGACCGCCTCCCATCCGCGCGGAAGATCCCGCGAGAGCGCGTGCGGAGCCGCGTCGGCCGGGCCATCTCCAGCCGGGATCCCCGGCCAGTGCACCGGCGAGAGGATCCTCGCGCACCTGGTCGCGCGCGGAACCGATGGCGCGGCCATCGCCCGCCTCGCGGTCCGCCCGGTGAACCCCGCGCACAGCGCTCCGGGCTCGAGGAGGCTCTCCAGTCGCCCCCGTCGGGCCGCGTGTCGGCGGGCACGGCGACGGCGCATCGGCGTCCCGAGGAGCCGGTAGCGCCCGAATCCGAGGCCCGGAACGTAGACGACGACGCTCCAGGTCATGGCTCTCGGGGTTGCTCGCGCCTCGCGCCCGCACCGGCCGCGAGGCCCCGGCCGAGCCTCCTGGCTAGGCCGGCCGTGGCCGGCCCGCCGAGCGACGGAGCCAAGCCACGCCGAGCGTCACCATCGTCGCGCCGACGATCGCCCACCACAGGACCGGGATCGCGCGGCCCCCGACTGTAACCGCCAGGGGCTCGGGAGCGCCGACCGAGCGGGCGACTGTGCCTCCGACGATCGCGCCGACGAGGGCGACGAGGATCGCGACCAGGGCACCTCCGCGCGATCGCCGGGCGGCCAGCCTCCCGGCAGCGAGACCGACCGCGAGCGCCACCACCACGTAGATGATGATCTCGACCGGGGACATGGGCCCTCCTTTGGGGATGTTCCCCTCGGCCACGGCCGACGGGACCCGAGGTCCGGGCGGCCGGACCCGGAGATGGAGCACCGCAAGTGGCGGTCCGCGGCACGCGAGATGCCTTGGATCCCGCGGTCGCGACGGCGGCCCCCATGATCCGCTGGATCATCGTCTTCCTCCTCCTGGCCGTGGCGGCCGCTATTCTTGAGTTCGGCGGGGTCGCGGGCGCTGCGGCCGGCATCGCCCGGCTGCTGTGCTACGTCCTCATGGCCCTCTACGCGCTCGCGATCGTGGCGCAGGCCGTCGGGCCGCGCCGACGCGCCGCGTAGGACCTCGACCGCCCCGGCCCCGGGCGGGCGCAGGCACGTGGCGGGGCGTCGCCGTCCCTCGGCGGAAGATCCCGCACTCGAGCGTGAGGACCCGCATTCCGCGGCGGGACCGCTACGCGCCCGGCCCTGCCGCGACCGCGAGCGCGTCCCTGATTCTCGGGATCGCCTCGAAGACCCCCGGAGGTTCGGGATCGAGGTCCCGGTCCACGTGCACCGTGGACTCGCGCCAGCCGAGGAGCACCGCCTTGGCGCCGCCGGTGAGGTAGGCTCGCCCCGGTCCGCGCTCCTCGCGGCCGGTCGAGGCCATCCGTCGGCGGACCGTGTCGGCGGCGACAGGCGCCCGCACGCAGGCCCCGGGTGTATCCCCCCCGGCCGCGGGCCCCGCTACATCGCCCGCGCCGAGGCGGGGGCGGAAACGCCCTCCTTCGGGCGGCGCTTGTCGTCCTTAGCCTTGAGGCTCAGGCGGGCCTTCCGCATCTCGTCCCGCGTGACGCTGAGGTAGGAGAGGATCGGCTGGAAGACCTTCCGGTTGAAGACGGTGCTGTCTATCCCGGCCTCCCGCATCTTGAGGATCCGCGAGTCGTAGTCGGGGACGATGTCCACCCCCGGCATCTCGAAAGTCTGCATGACGTGGACCAGGTGCTCGAGGGTCCCCTCCCGGTCGCTCTCGAGGAACACCTTGATCGCGTCGCCGTAGAAGTGCGCGTGGGCGATCTCGTCGCGGGCGATGAGGTTGTAGATCGTCCGGAGGCACTCGTCGCCCTCGGCGGCGGCGCGAGCGCGGTGCTTGCAGTAGATGAGGAACGTCGCCATCTCCTGCACGATGCCGTAGCACGTCCCGCCGATGGCCGTCGGGTACTTCCCGACGAACTGCTTGGAGAAGATCCGGTTGTGGAGGTCGTGCAACTGGTCCTTCGTGCGCTTGCCCGAGCGGACGAGGTACTCCCCGAGGCTGAGCGCGTGCTTGCTCTCCTCGTAGCCCCAGTTCGCCTGGAACCAGGACTGCCCGAACGAGTTTCGGACGACCCCGAGGGCGTACGTGATGTAGTCGGGTAGGTACAGCTCAACGCAGCAGAAGGTCTCGGCGCAGAGGGCCAGGTCCTCCGAGGCTTCCTGGTTGACCTTGTCCCAGGGGATGTCGTCGAAGACCGACCAGCGCCGCTCGCGCTCCGCCTTCTCGAAGAATTCCCAGTAGATCCGGTAGAGCTTCTCCTCGATTCGCGTCGTCATCCTCCGCCTTTCGTGCGCCGGGTCCCGCCGGCGAGGATCCCCCCCCCAGATAGGGCCGGGATCCTACCACGGGAACACGTTCCACGCGAGC
>JAKEIC010000028.1 GCA_022614695.1 Planctomycetales bacterium
CCCCCTGGGCCGGCCTCGCCACCGCCCCGGCCCTCCCGCTCCTCGCGCTGCTGGCCCTCGCGGGCCTCTGCCTCGCTACCGCGAGGAGGCGGCGGGCGTAGCCCCCGGATTCCGTAGCGGGTTAGATTCCCCGTCCGGCATGAGTCGGCGGGGACCCCTCGCGCTCTTCTTCCTGTCCGGCGCCGCCGGGCTGGCCCTCGAGGTGGTGTGGCTCCGGCGGATCCACCTCTTCGCGGGGTCCACCGCGCTCGCCTCGGCGGCCGTGACCGCCGCGTTCATGGGCGGGCTCGCCTGCGGCAGCCTGCTCGCCGCGCGGCGCGGAGACCGGTCGGCGAGGCCGCTTCGTCTCTACGGGCTCCTCGAGCTGGCGATCGGCGCGTACGCGCTCCTGCTGCCGGCCCTGCTCGGGCTGGCGATCCCGGCCTACCGAGCCGCGGCCGAGGCGCTCGGGGACTCGCCGCTCGGGGTGAACGCGCTCCGGTTCGGGCTCGCGCTCATCCTGCTCGCGGCGCCGACCACGGCCATGGGGGCGACGCTGCCTCTTCTCACACGACACCTGGCTTCCACGAGAGGGGTCCCGCAGGCTGTCGCCTCGCTCTACGCGGCGAACACCGCCGGGGCGCTCGTGGGCGTCCTCGGCGCGGGATTCCTCCTCCTGCCCGCGATCGGCGAGAGGGCGACGACCCTCCTGGCCGCCGGGGTGGACCTGCTGGTCGGGGCCGGCGCGCTCGCGCTCTCGCGACGCTCGCCTCCCGTGCCGGTGTCCCCGCCCGCCCCGGCGGCCCGACCGGCCAGCGCCGGGTCCCCTCTCCTGGCGGTCCTCGCGCTCTCCGGCGCCGGCGCGATGGCCTGCCAGGTCGCCTGGACCCGGTGGCTCTCCATGCTGCTCGGGTCCTCGGTCTACTCCTTCACCGTGATAGTGGCCGGGGTCCTCGCCGGGATCGCGCTCGGGAGCGCCGTCGCGACGCGGCTCCCCAGGGTCCTCGCCGCAAGGCCCCTCGGGACCCTCGCGGGCGCCGAGACCCTGGCCGCGCTCGCCGTCCTCTCCGGAGCGGCGGCCGGGAATCCGCTTCCCTGGGCCGCGGGGCGGCTCGTCGCGTCGCTGGGACCCGACTCCTTCGTCCTCGCCCAGGCCTCGCTCGTCGCCGCTGTCGTCTTGCCGGCCTCGCTCCTCCTCGGGGGCGCACTCCCGCTCGGGGTCCGGGCGCTGGCCCCCGAGGAGGGGAGCGCCGGGGCCACCACCGGCCGAGCCTACGCCGCCAACACCCTCGGGGCCCTCTCCGGGGCGGCACTCGCCGCCCTGGTCCTCGTCCCCGGGCTCGGGATCCGCGGCACCCTCCTCGCCGGGGTCGTGGCGCTGGCCGCGGCCGCGGCGCTCGCGGCCGGCACCGCCCCGTGCCCGTCGGTCGCCGGCCGGATCCGCAGGGGCGCCCTCGCCTCGGCCGCGCCGCTGGCCGCGGCCCTCCTCGTCCCGCCCTGGGAGCCGCGGCTGCAGGTCTCGCAGCCCTACCTCGCCCATCGCTGGGCCTCGCCGCGGGGGTCCTACGGGGACTTCCGGGCGCGGGTGCTCGATCCCGTCCAGAGGGTCCGGTTCCACCGCGAGGGAGGGACGACCACGGTCACCGTGATCGAGGACCCCGACCAGGTCGTCCTCCGCGTGGACGGCAAGGTGGACGCCACTTCGGTCTCCGACATGCCCACCCAGGTGCTCCTGGGGGAGCTGCCCCTCCTCCTCGCCCCCGATCCGCGCGACGCGCTCGTGATCGGTTGGGGCTCCGGGGTCACCGTCGGTTCCGCGGCCCTCCACGAGGGCGTCCGCGTGACGGTCGTCGAGATCGAGCCGGCCGTCGTCGAGGGGGCGCGCGCCTTCGGGGCCGTGAACGGGAGGCCCCTCGAGACGGGTCGTGTCCGCGTGGTGGCGGAGGACGCGCGCACGTGGCTCCTCGCCACTCGCCAGGAATTCGACGTGATCGTCTCCGAGCCGAGCAACCCCTGGCTCTCCGGCCCCGCCAAGCTCTTCACGGCCGAGTTCTTCCGGCGCGTACGCGAGAGGCTCCGGCCGGGGGGCGTCTTCGGCCAGTGGGTCCAGGTCTACGGTCTCGCCCCGGAGCACCTGCGCGCGGTCCTTCGCACGTTCCGGGATGTGTTCCCGGACGTCCGGGTCTTTGCGACGATCGAGGGGACCGACCTCCTCGTCGTCGGCGGGACGGGGGGGGGGCCCCTGGACCTGGCCCGGCTCGCGGCGAGGGTCGCGGCGCCCGCCGTGCGCCGGGACCTCGAGCGGGTGGGCGCCTCCGGGGTGCCCGGGCTCCTCTCGCGATACGTCGCGGGCCCCCTCGAGGTCGCCGCCATCGCCGGGGACGGCCTCCGGAACACCGACGACAACGGCCTCGTCGAGTTCGGCGCCCCGTGGACCCTCCTCCGGGACGACCTCCGGGCGCGGGTCTGGGAGGAGGTGGTCCCGGAGACCGCCGACCCCCTCCCGCTCCTTGGTCCCGACCCCCCGGGGGGGCTCGCCGAGGCCCTCGCGGCGATGGCGCTGACAGCGGCCACGCGGGGCGACACACGGCGGGCCGAGGCGTTCGCCGCGCGGAGCCTCGCGGCGGGCGAGACGGCGACCGCCGAGCGGGCCCGCGGGGTTGCCGCGGCGGCCCGCGGGGACTGGTCCGCGGCGGTCGCGACGCTCCGCCGGGCCCTGGAGCTCGAGCCGGGAGACACCGACGCCCGCGGCCGGCTCGCCGAGGCCCTGGTCCGGTCGGGGGACCCGGCCGGAGCCCTGGGGCTCTTCGCCGCATCCCCGGACGAGGACCTCCTCGCGGGCCGTCCGGACCTCCGCGTTGCACGCGCGCGCGCCGCGCTCCAGGCCGGGCGGGCGGCCGAGGCCGCGGCCGACTACCAGCGAGTCCTCACCGACCACCCCGGGCGCGTGGATCTCCTCCCGGAGACCGCCGAGGCTTGCCGGCGCGCCGGGAAGGTCGCCGATGCGGAGCGGCTCGACGGGGAGATCGCCCGGGCCCGCGACTATCTCGCCCGAGTCGGCGGAGGAGCCGGGGGCCGCTCGCTCCTCGAAGTCCACGGACGCGAGACCGAGGAGGGGATCCGGCTCCGCCGGGATGGCCTCGAGCACCACCCGCGCGACGCGGGGCTCGCCGCGGACCTCGTCGAGGGGCTCCGGTTCCTGGGGCGCCACGAGGAGGCCCTGGAGGCCGCACGCGCGGCGCTTCGGGTGCATCCGGGCTCGGACCCGCTCGCGCTCCCGCACGCGGCCCTCCTCGAGTGGGAGGCGGACCGGCGGGGCGGCTCGCCCGAGCTCCTCTTCGAGGCCCGGGAGGTCCTGCGTGCGCTCCTCGAGCGGAACAGGGCCCTCTCGGCTCTCCAGCGGGGGGAGATCGAGGGTCGGGCCGCGCGGCTTGAGGAGCGGCTGGCGGCGGGCCGATAGGAACCCGCCCGGTCCGCGGCGCTTCCCCCGGAGCGCCGGGCGTCGTACACTGAGCTTGCCGGCCGAAGGGAGTCACGTCGCTTGACCGATCCGCCCCTCATGATCCTCGGGCTCGGGAACATCGGCATCTGGGAGTACGTGCTCATCGGCGCCGTGATCATGCTCCTCTTCGGCGCCCGACGGATCCCCGAGGTCGCCCGGTCCCTCGGGCGCGGGATCGTCGAGTTCAAGCGCGGGCTCAAGGGCGAGGACGAGCCGGGGAAGCTCCCGCCGCCGACGCCCGGCGGTCCCGGCCCGAGCCCGCCGCCTAGTCCCTGAACCCCAGCTCCGGGTTGAAGAGCAGGTCCCGGAGCGCCTGTATCCGGGCCTCGTTCTTGCCCGGGAAGACATCCGCGAACCGGGACCATTCGAACGACGGCATCTTGGTCCCGGGCAGGACCCCCTGCGGGTCCACGAGCCAGCCGGCCGGCCGCCTTTCGCCCGGCCTGTGACCCTGGGCCTCCCGGACGAACCACGAGGGTCGCAGCCGGACGGGGACGCGCGAGAGATCCGGCGCCCAGCCCGCGGGGTCGCCGGCCGGGTTCTGCGACCCCCGGACGTGGCAGGCCTGACAGTTCACGTCCTTGTGCTCGAAGAGGCGCCGGGCGCGGGGGAGGTATCCTCCGAATTCCGACTCCTTCATGGCGAGGTACGCCGGGGACCTGACCTCGATCTCCTCGTAGGGGAATGCGTAGGGGGCGGGCTTCTCCAGCCGGTCGGTCAGAGCCTTCTTCGCCTTCTTGGCCTCGTCCCCCTCCGCCTTCGAGGCCCGCGCCAGATCGAGCTGGCTCTTCCTCAGGACCTCGCCTTCCCGCCAGGCCGCCGCGACGAAGAACTCGGCGAGCGCGTTGGCCTGGTCGTCCGAGAGGGGGAACGTGGGCATCCGCGTCTTGAGCCAGGGCCGGAGCATCTCCGGGGCCTTGAGGAAGCCGAAGAGCCACTTCGGCTGGACCTTGTCCCCCTCGCCCACGAGGACGGGCGGGGCCTGGGGCCGCGCGACCTCCAGCGGTAGCCCGTAGTGCTGGGCGAGCACGGGCAGGAGGGCGCCCCCGACCTCCGGCGTCTCCCAGATCACGTCGCCCTTCGGGATCACGAGCTTCTTCGGCGGGTTCCCGGCCGAGGGGTGCGGGTTCTCGACCCAGAGCTGGAAGTAGACGTTCTCCTCGTCCCGATCCGTCACGCGGCCCTTGACGGTGACCTCCGTCGTCCTCGGCCGCCCGTCGGCGTCCTTGTCCTCGAAGCGGCGGCGGATCGCCCCCAGCCCCACCTGGTGGCACCCGATGCAGTTCCACTCCTGGACGAGGCGCCAGCCACGCTGCTCCGCCGCGGTGGGCCCGCTCGTCGGGGCGCGCTTCGCCGCCGGGACCTGGTCGCGCGTGAGCCCCAGGAGGAACGTGATGAGGCACTCGGCCTCCTCGTCGCTCATCTCGAAGTCGGGCATCCGGAGGCGGTCTTCCGGCGGCTTCTCCTTGCCCCAGTCGTAGACGCGCGGGTTCTTGAGCTTCCGGAAGATCCAGTCGTGGAGGGTGTGAGGGACGGGGGGCTTCGGGAACCCCGCCTTCCCCTCGAACTCCTCCCCGCCGTGGCCCTCGCCGATCAGCCCGTAGTCGAGCTTGTCGAGGGGCTTGCTCCCGATCGGCTGGGCCCCGGAGAGTTCCACCCCGATCTTCTTCTCGGTCTCGAACCCCGGGATGTCGTGGCAGCCTGCGCAGCCGTAGCGCCGGACGGCCGTCTTGCCCACCAGGTCCACCTTGGCCTGGACCGAGAGCGTCCGCACTTCCTCGTCCATCCTCGCCTGGGGCCGGATCTCCGTCTGGTCGGCCGCCAGGACGCGGCGCACGGCCTTGTCCAGCTCCCGGAGCTCGGCGTCGGTGCGGGGAGGGAGGCTCTCCTCGGGACGCCCGGCCCCGACAAGCCCGCCGAGGTACACCGCGACGTCCCGGGCCTCGTCCGAGGTGAGCCGGAGGTTCGGCATCCGGGAGTTCTTCGAGTAGTGGCGCGGGTCGCGCACCCAGGCGGCGATCCACTCGGGGGTGGTCTTCGCGCCGATCCGCGAGAGCTCGGGCCCGTGGTCCCGGAGACCCTTCCCTGCCGTGCGCTCCGTCTCGGCCGGCGGGTCGGTCACGCGGTGGCATCCGAGGCAGCCCAACTCCTTCACGAGCCTCTCGCCGCGCTTCCCGTCGCCGCCCGCGACCGCCGGATATGCCGGGAGCGGATTCGACTTGTTCCAGAGGAACTCGACGATCGCGCGGACGTCGGTCCTCTCGCGAGCCTCGTCCTCCGGCTTCGAGTTGTTGGCCTGGCCAAAGAACCGGGGCATCCGGGTGGAGGGCCGGAAGGCCTTCGGATTCCAGATCCAGTCGAGCATCCAGCCGGGCTTGAGCTTCGCCTGCACGTGCATCAGGTCGGGGCCCCGCTTCGGGATTTCGCCGACGACCGGGGCGTCGTTGAAGCCCTCGGTCTTGTGGCAGCCGTAGCACCCGAAGTCGCGGAAGAGGGCGCGGCCGCGCAGGAGCTTCTCGCCCCCGGGCAGGTGGGCGTCCGTGCCGTGGCACTTCTGGCAGCCCGCCTGCGTGAACTTGGCCGGGAGCATGGGCCGATGCCAGTAGTGGATGTCCCAGTGGTGGAGGGACCAGCCGTGCTCCTTCTCCCACTCCTCTCCCTCCTCCTTCGAGTCGGGCATGTGGGTCGCGCGGACGAAGTCGGTCGCGGGGCCGCGCCCCATGTGGCAGGACGTGCAGCCGAAGGAATCGGCCGGGTGCGGGGAGGCCGCGTGGAGGAAGAGGTCGAGCCGGGAGTGGGCGACGTAGGGCTGCTCGCCCTTGCCCTGCCAGCGGGGGTCGTTCCGGTCCCAGTCCCGGTCGTCAATGGCGACGTGGCAGGTTTCGCAGCGGTCCACGGTGTAGACCGTGGCGAAGTGGTAGTCGAGGCGGAGGTCCTCGAGGACCTTCTGCCGGACCTTCAAGTTCGGGTCCACGAAGTCGAGCATCGGGAGGTCGCGGATCAGGTTCGCAAGGGACATCTTCAGCTTCGCGATGTTGTTCTGGGTGGTCTCGGCCTGCCGGGTGAGTTCCTTCAGGTTCTTCTCGGCGCGGTTCCGCGCCTCCTGGTGCCCGTCGAGGCTCGCCTTCAAGTCCCTTTCCTGCAGCTCCGCCTTCTTCAGCTCCTCCTGCGACGCCTCCATCTCGGCCTGCCGGCGGTCCATCTGGGCCTTCTCGGAGAGGCCGGCCGCGCCCGCGTCGGGCTGCGCCGCGGCCTGCTCGTAGAAGTACCGCGCGGTGTCGTACTCGGCCTTGGCGAACTGGAACGTCTGCTTCGCCTTGTAGAGGGCCTGCCGACGGTGGACGTCGAGGTCGGCCTCGAGCTTCCGGATCGTCTCCGCCTGCTTCTCGAGGTTGGACTCGGCGGTCTGCTTCTCGCTCGTGAGCCTCTTCACCTCCGCGTCGGTCCGGAGCTTCTCGGCTGCCAGCTCCTTCTCGAGCCTCTCCTTCTTCAGCTCCCGGAAGTGCCTCTGGTAGACCTTCCAGGGGCGGTTGAAGTCCTGGGCGATCATCCAGACCACCGTCGCGAGCAGGAAGGCGCCCCCGGCGGCGAAGATCCTGTGGAGCCCGGGCCCGTAGACGTATGCGCCGCGCTCCTCGGGGGCTGGCATCGCGTCCTCTCCCTTTCTAGATGTTGAAGAAGTACTCCGGGATCGAAACGATGTACTTCAGGTTGATCGTCCACCGCAGCACCATCTTGATCGGCAGGCTCATCATGGAGAGCA
This sequence comes from Planctomycetales bacterium, assembly GCA_022614695.1. Taxonomy (GTDB): domain Bacteria; phylum Planctomycetota; class JAKEIC01; order JAKEIC01; family JAKEIC01; genus JAKEIC01. The sequence continues at coordinate 7,245 of JAKEIC010000028.1, forward strand.
CGAGCAGCATCAGCACGTTGTAGCGGACGAACCCGAGGCGCTGGTACATCTCGGCGAAGAAGGCCTTCGCGGCGAAGGGCGCCGCGAGGACCTCCCCGAGCGCCTTCGGGAGCCCCGACCCGCGGATCTTCGCCGCGATGTCCACGGGGATCAGGCGCTTCGCGAAGAGCGGGGGCACCAGGACCACGTAGGCGATCACGGCGAGGAACCCCGGCATTTCCCGCAGGAGGATCGAGTTGGGTTTCCCGACCCCGAGCCAGTGGACCCAGACGTACTCGGAGAGGTCCACGTTCACGAGCGGGAAGAGCAGGTGCGGGTCCCAGCGCTGGAACGGGCCGAAGAAGTTCCAGTTCGGGCCGCGCAGGAACGTCCCGAGGATGATCATCGTGCACCAGAGGGAGACGAACCCGAAGAGGAACATCCCGATCGAGAACTTCCTCTCCTTCAGCGTGTAGTAGCCCGAGCCCTTGGAGTTGGGGTCTATGAAGGGGACGGCGATCAGCCCCACGATGATCATCGAGGGGAGGACGACCCCCGCCATCCAGGGGTCGTAGTAGACGAGCATCTCCTGGAGGCCGAGGAAGTACCACGGCGCCTTCGAGGGGTTCGGGGTCTCGGTCGGGTTGCTCGGGGGCTCGAGCGGCGCCTTGAGCAGGATGGACCAGAGGAGGAGCGCCGCCGTGACGAAGACGGTCGAGAGGAACTCGATGTAGACGAGGTCCGGCCAGGTGAGGGACTTCTCGCTCTCCTCGGCCTCGCGGGGGGGCTTGCCCTGCTCGATCCGCTCGTCGTTCAGCGCCGCCTGCCGGAGCGCCAGCCACGTGAAGAAGCCGACGAGGAAGAAGAGCATCACGATCGGGACGTTGTCGGGCTTGGCCACGATCAGGCGGAAGTTGTGATCGCCGAGGGAGAGCGCGAACGCGACCACCGCCGCGACGAGCGCCGCCCCCGCGACCTTGGGCCGCGTCAGGACCCGATACCAGCGCAGGAGCGCCAGGACCCCGCCGACCGAGATCGTGAAGATCAGCACCGGCCCGAGCGTCGGGCCCGTGAAGATCGCGTTGACGAGATCGCGCAGGAAGCCCATCAGGCCCCCCTAAGCCGGCCCCGAGATCCCGCCGTCGCGCCTCACCCGCCAGAAGTGGACGGCGATGAGGGTGGCGAGCAGGAGCGGGAACCCGACGCAGTGGAGGACGTAGAACCTGAGGAGCGCCGGCGCGCCCACGAAGCGGCCGCCGAGAAGGCCGAACTTGGCGTCGTCCCCCGCGTGGACGAGGTTCAGGTCGCCGATCTTGAGGAGCGAGGCTCCCGGCCCCTCGTGGCCGAGGAACGGCGTGGCGCGGGCCATGTTGGAGCCGACGGTGATCGCCCAGATGGCGAGCTGGTCCCACGGGAGGAGGTAGCCGGTGAACGAGAGGAGCAGCGTGAAGACGAGCAGGAACACGCCGATCCCCCAGTTGAACTCCCGTGGCGGCTTGTAGGAGCCGGTGAGGAAGACTCGGAACATATGGAGCCAGACCGTGATCACCATCGCGTGGGCCGCCCAGCGGTGGATCTCGCGGGTGATCCCGACCGGCACGTCCTCCCGGAGGTACTGCATGTCGTAGTGGGCGTACTCGGGGGTGGGCCGGTAGTAGAACATGAGGAGCAGGCCCGTGATCGTCTCGATGAGGAACAGGAAGAACGTGAGCCCGCCCATGCACCAGGTGTACCGGAGTCGCAGCCCGTGCTTCTTCATCCGGATCGGGTGGAGGTGGAGGAACACGTTGCTGATCATCGTCAGCGCGCGGTTCCGAGGGCTGTCCGGGTAGCCGTGCCGGAAGATGGACTTCCAGACCTGGGTCGAGGCGACCGACTCCGCCGCCTGGCGCGGGTCGAGCAGCTCCTTCAACGGCTTCGGCACGTCGTTCCCCTTCCCGCCGCCTCGCGCGGCGGCCCCCCGGGGCCCGCTCCGACTAGACCTTCAGGAACGCCTCCGGCTGATCCCACTGCCCGAGCTCGTACTGGAACTTCTTCGTCTTGTCCACGAGGATCTGGCCGTCCTCGGCGAGCACGATCCGGAACCTCTCGAGGGGGCGCGGGGCCGGCCCCTCGAAGTTGATCCCCGTCGGCTTGAAGCCCGACCCGTGGCAGGGGCACTTGATCTTCGCCTCCGCCTCGAGGTAGTTCGGCTGGCAGCCGAGGTGGGTGCAGGTGGTCGAGAGGACGTAGATCTCCTCGTCGTTGCGGACGATCCAGACCCCGTACTTCGCCTTGAACCTCTCGTCCACCTTCCCGACCTCGAAGTCCGACGTGTATCCCGCCTTGAAGGTCTGCGGCGGGTCGAAGGAGACGTTCGGGAACAGGAACCGGCCCATCGCCCCGGCCCCGACGGCGCAGGCCCCGCCGAACAGTCCCCAGGCCCCGAGGAGCCAGGCCAGCGCCCCGCGCCGCGTCGTCTCCGTCCCCGCCGCCTTCGCGTCCGCCATGGGAGGGACCTCCTGCCTCCAGCCTACCCTCGGCCCTCGCCGACCGCCAGACCGCCCGACGCCAGCGCCGCGAGAGCCTCGCTCGCCGCCTGCCGCACCTGCCCGTCCGGGTCGTCCCGCGAGAGCCCCGCGATCCGTTCCCGAAGCGCCCCGGCCGAGAGGTGCTTCACCGCCCGCAGCGCGTTCAGCAGCGCCTCGCGGCGCTGCGCGTCCGTCATCTCGATCGTGCCGAGGTGGGCGCGGTCGAGTATCCGACCCAAGACCGGGACCCCGGCCGCGTCGCCGCGGCGGGCGAGAGCGAGGGCCGCATTCCAGGCGACGTCCTCGCGCGCGTCCCCGAGGGCGCCGCGCAGCGCCGTTTCCGCCCCGCCGTCCCCGGGCTTCGCGAGGACGCCGATCGCGTAGACCGCCGCCTTCCTCACCTCGCCGTCGCGGTCCGTGAGGAGGGAGGCCAAGTCCGAGACCGCGCCCGGATCGCCGAGGGCGCCGAGGGCGAGGATCGCGGCGATCCGGAGCTCCGCCGGCCCCTCCGAGGCGCTGTCGGCGAGCGGCTCGCGCGCCGCCGGGTGGCCGAGCCGCCCGAGCGCGATGGCGAGGTAGCGCCTCACCTGGAACTCCGGGCTCGCCGGGTCGTCGGCCCCCGCTCGCCGGCCGAACTCGCGGTAGAGCGAGACCATCCTCTCGGCGAGCCTCCCGTCCTCAGCGGTGGGCCCCTTCCGGGAGGCGATCGCCTGGGCCAGGGCGTGGGCGGCCTGCCAGCGGTCGCGCCCCGTGCGCTGCTCGATCTCCCGAAGGCACTCCTCGGGGGAGCGGCTGTCCACGGACGCGATGAGCCCGAAGAGGACGATCACCCCCAGCGCCGCCGCCGCGAGCGCCGAGGGGATCAGCAGGAACTGGGTGAGCACCGCCGCGGCGCCACGGGGAAGTGGGTCGCCGGTGCGGGCCGCCGGGGGTGGGGCGCTGGATGCGGTCTCGTCCACGGCCTCGGAGCGCGGGGATTATAGGCGGGGCGTCGCCCGTTTCAACTCGCTAGAATCCGGCCCGGGCCGTCGCAAGACGGCCCGGAGGCCCCGTCGACTAGCGGCCAGGTCACAGGCCCTTCAAGCCTGTAGCGGGGGTTCGATTCCCCTCGGGGCTACCATTCGACTCGCCCCGCGGGCGCGCCGGGCGCGCCCGCGGGTTGCTCGCTCATGGCACGGCCAGCCAGCACCGGCGAAACGCCCGTCCGGGGGCGCGCCGTCTGGAGGCGCGCCGGGATCGCCTGGCTCGTCCTGGTCGGCCCTCCCGCGTCGCTCGCCCCCGCGCAGGAGAAGGAGTACTGGCGCGAGCCCATCCGGCTGCTGGAGGCGGGCCGCCCGGGCAAGGCCCTCGAGGCGCTCGACGGGGTCAAAGACAAGGTCCCGGAGGGCTCGCGCTGGCACTGGTGGGAGCTTCGGGGCACGGCGCTCCTCGATCTCTCGAGGGACGGGCAGGCGCTCGAGGCCCTCAACCAGGCGATCGCGCTCCGGCCGGGCTGCCTCGGCCGGGAGGTCCGCGCGGCCGTGCATGTGCGGGCCGGGCGATACGCGGAGGCACTGGCGGACCTGGAGGCGTGCACCGACGTGAAGACCGGCAAGGAGAAGAGCTGGCGGACGGAACCCCTCCGGTTCGCGATCTCCGGGCCCTTCCGCGAGCGATGGCCCCACGCCGCGCGCAAGCTCGAGTTGCGGACCGAGGAGGGGCACTACGACCTCATCTCGAACCTCGGCCTGACCGGGGAGCAGATGGACCTGATCGAGCGGGACGCCTCCCTCCTCGACTCGTCGAAGCCGGCGGAGAAGAGGAAGCTCGACACCCTGCTGAGGCCGGCCCCGGAGCTGCAGCAGCTCGGCGTCCTCCTCGAGACGATCCGGCGCGAGATGCTCCCGGCGCTCAACCTCTCCGCGAAGGACTGGCCCGCCGGCCGCGTCCTCCGCGTGATGGTCTTCCGGGACGAGGCGGACCTCAAGGACTGGCGCGGACGCCTCTGGGGCTACCGGAGCCGGGGCTGGCTCGACGACGAGGCGAACACCCTCGTGACGTTCCGGGACGACGCGCGGCTGACCAGCACCGGGCTCGGGGAGGGGACCGTGGACGGCCTCGTCTACCTCAGCGCGTCCCAGCTCTTCTCGGTGTACGCCCCGGATTCCCCCTGGTGGCTCACGGGCTCCATCGGCGCGTTCGCGTCGGAGTTCCGGCTCTCCGGCCGCGGGCGGCAGATCAAGCTGGAGCTGGGGCTCCTGAAGCGCAAGGACCCCGCCGGACGACCGACCCCCTTCGAGTGCGTCAAGAAGATGGTGGAGTCGTGGTCGCATGTCCCGTGGCGCCGGTTCTTCCGTTCCACGAACGAGTGGTGGGGGGCGAACCTCACGTTCCCCACGACGTCCCAGGGTTGGGGGATGTGCTACTACCTCTTCCGGGGACCCGACGCGGAGTTCCGGCGGCGCTTCGGGGCGTTCCTGGCCGACCTCCGGGCCGGCGAGGACTACGACGCCGCGCTCTCGAAGAACCTCCCCGACGCGGCCCTCGACAAGCTGGAGGAGACCTGGGTGGCGTACTGGAAGGGGATGTGAGGCCTTGGGCCAGCCGTCCCACCGCGCGGGGGAGACGCCGGTCCGGGTGCGCGCCGTCGAGGGGTACCGGGGGGCGGAGAGGCCCGCCGCGGTCGAGGTGGGCGGGAGGTTCGTCGAGGTCGCGGCGGTCGAGGAGCAGTGGGCCGAGGCGGGGCGCGACCCGACGGAGGCGTCGCGACGGGTGTTCCGGGTCCGACTGGAAGACGGGAGCCGGCTCATCCTCGTTCACCGCGAGGGGCGAGGGTGGTTCCGGGAGGGGCCGGCCACCGCGGGGGACGGAGTGCGCTTCGAGCCCTGGAGCCGCGCCCGGCACGGGGACGGCCACTGCGGCGTGATCGAGGAGGTGTACCGGGAGTACGGATTCACCTGGGACCTCTCGCACCCCTACTTCGCCGACCTGGTGGATCCCGAGTCGCACTACGACCGCGCGGGAGGGTTCTTCGAGGTGGCCGTCTCGGAAGGCGCCGTGGTCGGGACGATCGGCGGGACGCACGAGGGGAGCGAGTGGGAGCTGCACCGGCTCTACGTGAGGCCGTCCTGCCGTCGGCGCGGGATCGGCTCGGCGCTCGTGCGGCGGTTCCTCGATCGCGTGCGGGCCGGGGGGGCGACGCGCGTCGTCCTGTGGTCGGACAAGAAGCTCAAGGACGCCCACCGGCTCTACGAATCCCTCGGGTTCCGCACCATCGGCGACCGGGTCTGCCCCGACCCGGACCGGGCCGAGGAGTGGGGGATGGAACTCCGGCTCTGACAGGCCCTATGATGCCCCGCATGGCCCGGCCGCCCGTCGCGCTGGTCATGGGGAGCGACTCGGACCTGCCGGTGCTCGAGGGGACGTTGACGGTCCTCAAGGAGCTCGGGGTCCCTGTCGAGGTCCGCGTCCTCTCGGCCCACCGGACCCCCGAGGACCTGCGGGCCTGGCTCCGGGACGCCGAGGCAGCCGGGCTCAAGGTCGTGATCGCCGCGGCGGGCGGCGCCGCGCACCTGGCGGGGACCGTGGCCGCCCACACCACCCTCCCGGTGATCGGGGTCCCCGTCCCGGCGCCGCCCCTGCAGGGACTCGACGCGCTCCTCGCGACGGTTCAGATGCCGGGGGGGGTGCCGGTCGCCACGGTCGCGATCGGCCCGGGCGGGGCGACGAACGCGGGGCTGCTCGCCGCCGAGATCCTCGCCCTCTCGGACACGGCGCTCGCCGAGCGGGTCCGGAAGCGGCGCGCCGACGACGCCGAGAAGGTCCGGGCGAAGGACAAGACGGTCCGCGAGAAGTACCCGGGGTAGACGGGGTAGCCGGGATGGCCCTGGTCGAGGTCCGCGAACTGCGGAAGGCCTACCGGGTCGGCCCGGTGGCCGTCGAGGCGCTGCGCGGGGTCTCCCTCGACCTCGAGCCCGGCGAGGTGGTCGCCCTCGTGGGCGCCTCGGGCTCCGGGAAGACGACGCTCCTCCACCTGCTGGCCGGTCTCGACCGCCCCGACGGGGGCTCGATCCGGTTCCTCGGCCGGGACCTCGCCACGATGTCGCGCGAGGAGCTGGCGCGCCACCGCCGCGAGGGGGTGGGGATGGTCTTCCAGGCGTTCCACCTCCTCCCCACGTTCACCGCCCGCCGCAACGTGGAGATCGCCCTCGCCGTGGGAGGCGTGCCGCGCGGGGAGCGGCGGGGGCGGGCCGCGGGCCTCCTCGACGCGGTCGGGCTCGCCGCCCGCGGCGACCATCGGCCCTCGCAGCTCTCCGGCGGCGAGCAGCAGCGCGTCGCCATCGCCCGGGCGCTCGCGAACGGCCCGCGGGTGCTCCTCGCCGACGAGCCGACCGGCAACCTCGACAGCAGGACCGCCGAGGAGGTCCTCTCGCTGCTCGTGCGGCCCGCCCGCGAGGGGAAGGCGGCGGTGCTCGTGGTCACCCACAACGAGCCGCTGCTCGCGACGGTCGCGACCCGGATCCTCCGGATCCGCGACGGGGCGCTGGTCGGCGAGGGCGCGACCGGGAGCGCGGCGGCGTGACGGCCGGCGACGCCCTGCGGCTCGCCGGGGAAGGGGTGGCGCGGGCGCCGCTCCGCGCGGTCCTCACGGGGACCGGCATCGCCATCGCCATCACGGTCCTCGTCCTCATGGTCGGGTTCGGGGCCGGGGTCCAGCAGGTCGTGAACGAGATCGTCGCGACGGAGGACACGCTCACGACGATGAAGATCTTCTCGGAGTTCGACACTCGGTGGCGCAACGCGCGGCGGCCGGACTCCGAAAGGGGAGAGGTCCGGGAGGACGAGACGAAGCCGGAGACGGTCGACGGAGTGAGTTCTCCCTCGTTCTTCGGGCCCGAGGTGGAGCGGGCCCTGCGGGCCCTCCCTGGCGTCCGCCACGCGTCCCTCGACTTCTCGGTCATCTCGGTGATGCGGCGCGAGGACGGGCAGGACCGCCGGAAGCTCCCCCCCTTCGAGCGGCGGTGCCAGGTGATTGGGCTCCACCCTGCGGCGCTCCCCGCGGATGCCGCGGACCGATTCGCCGAGGGCGGTCTCCCGGCCCCCGACGACGTCCGGGGCATCGTGCTGTCGCAGGAGGCCGCTCGCCGGATCGAGACCGGGGACCGGGGCCCGGTCGTCGGGAGCCGGATCGTCGTCCAACGGCTCTCGATCGGTCGCTCCGACGAGAAGGGCGTCGTCTTCACCGTGACGGGCGTGCTCAAGCCGCGCGAACGACTCTCGGATCTCGCCTCGTTCAACCCCCTCATGATGGGCAGTCGCCGGTACTCGTATGTCTGGGAGGAGTCGGCCCGCGAGCTGTACCGGGGCGCGTTCCGGGGCCTCACGGACCTCCTTCCCTTCGCGGAGCTGGGGGCCGAGGGAGCCGAGATCCCGGCCGACGCAACGCTCTCGGCTACCGTCCTACTGCGGTCTCCGGGCGACGCGGAAGCGGTGCGCAAAAAGATCGAGGCGATGGGGTTTCGAGTGATGTACCTGGGGGACCTCCTCCAGAGGGTGAGGCTGATCTTCCTCGTCGCCGACGGCATCCTCGCGGCGCTCGGGACCGTCGCGCTCCTCGTCGCGAGCCTCGGGATCGCCAACACGTTGCTCATGGCGGTGCTCGAGAGGACCCGCGAGATCGGGATCCTGAAGGCGATCGGGGCGCGCGACCGGGAGGTGGCGCTCGTCTTCGTGGGGGAGGCGGCGTTCCTCGGGCTCGCCGGGGGCGTCCTCGGCTGCCTCCTCGGCTGGGGAGGTGGCGAGGGGGCGTCGGCGATCGTGAACGCGGTCTACATCGTCCCCGAGCAGGGGCCGGACGCGGCGGCGGACCTCTTCGCGATGCCGCTCTGGCTCGCGGGGGGCGCGCTCGGGCTCGCGCTCTTCCTCTCGCTCGCGGCGGCGGTCTACCCGGCGTGGCGCGCGGCGCGGGTGGACCCGGTGAGGGCGCTCCGGTATGAGTAAGGGCGTGGGGCTTCCCCTGACTCTCGAGTGGGTCGGCGACATCCCGGGCCGGGTCCGGCTCCTCGACCAGACCCTCCTCCCGGGGGAGGTCCGGGTCCTCGAGCGGACGGAGGCCGAGGAGGTCTACGGGGACATCCGTCGGCTCGCGGTCCGGGGCGCGCCGGCGATCGGGATCGCGGGGGCCTACGGCGTCGCGCTCGGGGCGCAGCGGGCCGAGGCGGACGACGGGGCGGGAGTGGCGGCCGAGGCCAGGCGCATCGCGGCGCGGCTCGGGAGCGCCCGGCCGACGGCCGTGAACCTCGCCTGGGCGCTCGCGCGGGTCGTCCGGGCGGCGGAGGGCGCCGCACCGGCCGGGGCCGATGAGGTCCGCCGGGCGGTCCTCGCCGAGGCGAGGGCGATCCACGAGGAGGACCGGGCGACCTGCCGGGCGATCGGCCAGCACGGCGCGCCCCTCGTCCCCGACGGCGGCACCGTCCTCACCCACTGCAACGCCGGGGCGCTCGCGACGGGCGGGTCGGGGACGGCGCTCGCCGTCCTCTTCGCCGCCTGGGAGGCGGGGAAGCGCTTCAAGGTCCTCGCAGGGGAGACGCGCCCGCTCTGGCAGGGCGCGCGTCTCACGGCGCTCGAGCTGCAGGCGGCCGGGATCCCCGTGACGGTGATCGCCGACTCGATGGCCGGCGCGGCCATGAAGGCGGGCCGCGTGCGGATGGTCCTCGTCGGAGCCGACCGCATCGCCCGCAACGGCGACGTCGCC
>JAKEIC010000302.1 GCA_022614695.1 Planctomycetales bacterium
GAGGTCGCCGGGAGGCTCGTCCCCCGCGAGGCGGAGCGGGGCCCGGAGGGCCGCCTGCACCCGCCTCTCCTCGAGGGGCGCGTCGTCAAGGAACGCGTAGGGCTTCGCGGCGAGGATCCCCTCGGCGAAGGGCGAGGGGCCCGCCGTCTCGGCGAGCACGCGCTCGACCGTCCCGTCCAGGAGTCCGCGGAGCACCTCGAGGAGACCGTCCAAGTCCATCGCCTCGTGGAGGCAGTCCTCGATGGTCTGCCGGACGAGCGGGTGCTCCATCGGCACTTCGATGTCCTGGGTGAGCCGCGTCTCCCCGCACGCGAGGACGGCGGGGAGGGCCCCGACGAGGAGGTCGTCGGACCGCATCCGGAGGAGGGCCGCCGGGACGCGCTTCCCGCCCCGCCAGCGCTCGAGCGCAAGGGAGCGCCCCGCGTTCCAACGCCAGCGAGCCGCGAACATCGGGCCGGGGAGGACCGCCTGCACGAGCAGGTCGCGCGCCACGTCGGGGTCGAGCCCCGCGAAGACGTCCTCGAGCGGGAACGTGTGGTAGGGACCGAGCGAGACGAGGACCGCGTCGTCCGTCGCCGCCGCCTGCAGCTCGAAGCCATAGCGGCGGCAGAGGCGCTTCCGGAGGAGGAGCCCGAGGGCCCGGTTCACGCGGCCGCCGAACGGCGCGTGGAGGACGAGGTGGCTCCCGCCGACCGAGTCGTGGAAGCGCTCCGCGACGATCCGGCGGCGCGTGGGAGCCGCGCCGAGTGCTCCGCGCCCTTCGGCGAGGAACTCCGCCAGCTCGCGTGCAGCCTCGGCCCCGAGCCCCGTCTCGCGCTCGAGCCAGGCCGCGTCCGCCGCTTCCTCGCGGAGACGCGCGACCTCCTCGGACAGCTCCGGCGTGCGGGCCGGTCCCTCCCCGAGCCAGAAGGGGATCGTCGCCGGGGCTCCGGCGGCGTCGGCGACGCGGACCGTCCCGCGTTCGACCTTGAGGACCCGCCAGGACGAGGTCCCGAGCGAGAAGACGTCCCCCGCCGAGGACTCGACGGCGAAGTCCTCGTTCACGCTCCCGACCGGGGTCCCCTCGGGCTCGAGGACCACCTGGTAGTCGGCGTTGTCGGGGATCGCCCCGCCGCCCGTCACCGCCGTGAGCCGCGCCCGGCGCGTGGCGCGGAGACGACGGCGGACTCCGTCCCGGTGCAGGAGCGCCGCGCGGCCAGTCGAGTGCAGCGAGACGACGTCGTCGAAGTCCCGGCGGGGAATCTCCCGGTAGGGCCCGGCCTGACGGAAGCGCTCGAACAGGGCGTCCTCCTCCCACGTCTCCGGGACGCACGCGGCGACGACCTGCTGCGCGAGGATGTCGAGGGCCGCCGGCGGCTCGGGCGTGGTGTCGAGGAGCCCGCGCCGCACGGCTCGCAGCAACGCCCCCGCCTCGACGAGCTCGTCCCGCGTGAGCGGGAAGAGGCGTCCCTTCGGGACCCGGTCCACCCCGTGGCCCGACCGGCCGACGCGCTGAAGGAACGTCGCGATCGAGCGGGTCGAGCCCACCTGGATCGAGAGGTCCACCTCCCCTACGTCAATCCCCAGCTCGAGCGAGGCCGTCGCGACGAGGGCTCGGAGCGTCCCGGCCTTGAGGCGCGCCTCGGCGTCGAGGCGCCGCGCGCGGGAGAGGCTCCCGTGGTGGCAGGCGACGGACTCTTCCCCGAGCAGGGGCCGCAACCGGAGGGCGATCCTCTCCGCGAGCTTTCGCGTTGGGACGAAGACGAGGGTGCTCCGGTGCTCGCGGACGAGGTCGGCGATCCGGCCGTAGATCTCCTCCCACTGCTCGTGGGAGCAGACGGCCGCGAGGGGCGAGCGGGGCACCTCGACGGCGAGATCGAGCGGGCGCCGGTGCCCCACGTCCACGATCTCGCACGCGCGCCCCGCTCCGACGAGCAGGCGCGCCACCCGCTCGACCGGGCGCTGCGTCGCGGAAAGCCCGATCCTCTGGAACGGTCCCGAGAGCGCCTCGAGCCTCTCGAGCGAGAGCGCCAGGTGCGACCCTCGCTTGTCCCGCGCGACCGCGTGGATCTCGTCCACGATCGCCGTTCGCACGGTCGGGAGCATCCGCCGGCCGCCCTCGGTCGTGAGGAGGATGTAGAGCGACTCGGGCGTCGTCACGAGGACGTGCGGGGGCCTCCGGACCATCCCGGCGCGGTCCTTCGGGAGCGTGTCGCCGGTCCGGACGAGCACGCGGACGGGGGGGAGCGACGGGTCGAGCGCCGAGATCTCCGCGAGCGGCGCCGCGAGGTTCTTCTGGACGTCGTGAGAGAGGGCGCGGAGGGGCGAGACGTAGAGGACGCGCGTCTCGTCGGGAAGGGAGGGCCCCTCGCGGAGCAGCGAGTCGAGCGCGGAGAGCATCGCGGCGAGGGTCTTCCCCGTCCCCGTCGGGGCGGCGACGAGGAGGTGGCGTCCCTCGCGGATCCTCGGCCAGCCCTCGCGCTGGGGCTCGGTCGGCTCGCGGAACCGCGACTCGAACCAGCGGCGGATGGCCGGGTGGAAGGGCGCGAGCGGGTCCACGGGCCGAGTGGACCGGTCCAGGGGCCCGCGGTCAAGTAGAATCGCCGGGGAATGGCCCGCGGTACGGCCGAGGAGAGTCCGCGCGCGACGGCGGGGGCGAGCGGTCCCGCGGCGGCCTCGGGCCCCGACCCCGACGCCGAACTCGTTGCCCGGGCGGCGCGCCGGGACCCCGAGGCCTTCGACGCCCTCGTCCTCCGCCACCAGGACCGGATCTACTCCGCCCTCCTCCGGCTCCTCGGCGACGCCGAGGCGGCGCGCGACGCGGCGCAGGAGACGTTCCTGAAGGCCTGGCAGGCCCTCCCCCGGTTCGAGCAGCGGGCGATGTTCTCGACGTGGATCTACAGGATCGCGATCAACGTCTCGTTGTCTCGACGGCGGTCCGACCGCGCCCACCCCGACCGGAAGGCGCTCCCGCTCGAGACCGGCTCGGATCCCGAGGGCGAGGAGGCCGAGCCGCGGCGGATCCCGGAGCCGGTCTCCCGCGACGGCAACCCTGGCGCGGCCCTCGAGGGCGAGGAGGCGCGGCAGGCCGTGACCCGGGCGATCGCGGCGCTCGACCCCGACTTCCGGACGACCATCGTGATGAGGGACATCCAGGGGCTCTCCTACGAGGAAATCGCGGAGACCCTGGGGATCCCGGTCGGGACGGTGCGCTCTCGGATCCACCGGGGACGGGAGATGCTGCGGGAGGCGCTGGCGCCGTTCGTGTCGGGCGCTCCCCCGTCAGGAACCCTGCCTGCGTCCTCAAATGGAAGGGCGCCATGATGTTGCGAGGCCGGTTACTGCGTGGAACGGTGGCCCGGGGGGCGCGTCTGAAGAGGGGGATGGAAGGTTGAGAATGAGTTGCGCCGAGGTTCGGGAGAAGATCCAGGACCTCCTCGACGAGAGGCTCGCCGGGGCGGAGAGGGAGTCTCTCGCGAACCACCTGGCGGGCTGCGCGGCCTGCTCCGCGGAACGGGAGGCTCTGCGGGCGACCCGCGACCTCCTCCGCGCCCACGGGGCCGTGAAGGCCCCGGCGGCCCTCGCGCCCGCCGTCGCCGCCGCGATCCGCGCGGATCTCGCCGCTCGGGCGCGGCCCCGCATCCTGAAGCTCGGCCGACCCGGACCGATCCTCACGACGTTCGCGGTGGCCGCCTCGGTCCTGGTCCTCGCTCTTCTGGTGAGGGACGTGCCGCCGCCCGCTCCAGCGCCCGGCGGTGCCGCTCAGGCCTCGCGGCCCGCGGCTGCGGCGGAGCCGGTCCTGGAGGAGTCGGCGCGGGCGCGCGAGGTCCTCGCCGTCGAGAAGAAGCCCAAGGCCGACCAGGCTGCGGGGTCCGACGCTCCCGAGGACGCGATCTCCCCGAGGAAGGACGCTGCGGGCGCGAAGCTCGGGAAGGCGCTGGAGCGCGACGCCGAGATCCAGGATCGGATGAAGGCGGAGGGGAAGGAGGCGGCGGGGGCGGAGGAGCTGGAGAAGCGGGTCGAGGAGTCCCGGCAGGGCCTGGACAAGGCCCCGGGCGAGCCCGCCCCTATCACACCCGCGGAGTCGGCTCCTGCGCCCGCGGCCCCGGCGCCGGCACCGCCTCCGGCCGCCGAGGCGCCGGCCGCTCCCGCCGACCTGAAGGAGAAGGCCCGGGAACCCGCGGCGCAGCCGGACGAGGACGACGGGATCGGGGGGAGGCTGCGGGGGGCCGCGGGCCGGCGCGCCGCCGGGGGCGGGACCGGGGGCACACGGGGCGGCGCGCCTCCGGCGGTCCGCACGGTAAGGGTCGTCGCGCGGCTTGACCCGAACGATCCGAGGGCCGAACAAGTCCGGAAGCTGCTGCGCGATCTCGCTGGGACCCCGCAGAGCGAATCGGCGACCGCGGCCGTTCCGACGGCGCCCAGCGGCCCTGCGGCGCCGGGTGCGGCCGGCCGGGCGACCGGAGGGCCCGCACCGCGCCCCGCGGCCGGGGCCGCCCCCCGGCCCGCGAGCCCCCCTCCGGCGAGGCGTCCAGCCGATCCGAAGCGCGAGCCCCCTGCGGTCGTCGTCGGCGAGTCCGATTACGTTCGGTTCCAGCGGGCGCTCGACGCCTGGGCCATCGCGGCCACGTTCCAGGATCCGGAGACCCGGCTCGGCCTGGTCGAGGCGGGCGAGGCGAAGGACGAGGCGGGCGACCCGGCACAGGCCGCCCCCGCGGCCGCGGCGGCCCC
>JAKEIC010000303.1 GCA_022614695.1 Planctomycetales bacterium
AGGGCCGCCGCGCGCGCCCCCGGGGCTGCCGTCCCCGAGAGGAGCCCCGCCGCCGCCACGAGCGCCGCCGGCGGCGCCGCCAGCGCGAGCCCGCGCGCCGCGCCCCGGAGGGCCTCCGCCGCCGTCGCCCGGCGCCGGACGGCCGCCACGAGGGCCGCGACGGTCTCGGGCGGGGACGAGGGCCCGGCGCTCACCGGCCGCCCTTCTTCGCGTCCGGGCTCGGGTCAGGGGGCGCCTTCGCGTCCGGCGGAGCCTCCTCGCCGGCCCCAGGGACCGGCGGAGCGCCCCCGCCTTCGCGGGCGGCCCGCTCCTCCGCGTCCCGCCGCGCCTGCTCGGCCTTGTCCCTCTCGGTCCTCTCCGCCCACTCCTTCTCGGCCTTCTCCTCGTTCCGCTTGCTCTCGGCGGCCTCGGCCTCGGTCGGGAGCCGGGCCGTCACCCTTACGGGCGTCCCGCGCGCGGGCAGCACGTCGGCGTTCGCCACGTAGGCCGTGTCGTCGGCCCCGGTCGGGAGCGGCGAGTCGAGGACCACGCTCGGGTCGTGCATCGTCGCGATCAGGTCGCGCTCCCTCTCGGCGGCGAAGACCTCCCGTCCCGTGCGCGGGTCCTGCACGAACTCGGAGCCCACGTACACCCACGTGACCCGGGGCATGGGCGCGCCGGACCGGACGTCCCACACGAGGTCCTCGAGCCTCTTCTTCACCGCCTCCTCCCCCCGCTTCCACTCGACCTCGACCACCACCCGGTCTCCCTGCGGCTTGGTCGGGTCCGTGACGAACGCCGGCCCGACGCCGTCCTTCAACCCGAGCAGGATGAAGCCCGTGTTCAGGTGCTCGGGACGGCACTTCACGAGGAGGATCGCCTCGTGGACCTTGCCCCCGCGGGCGCAGGCCACGTACTCGATCGCGCCCCGGTTCACGCAGACCTCGCCGTCCATCTCGAGCCGCTTCGAGGCGACGAACACTTTCACCCTCTCGGCGAGCCCGAGGTGGATGGCCGGCTCCTCCTTGGGCGGAGGAGGGGGAGGCGCCTTCCCGGCCGCTTCCTGGCCGGGGGCGATGCCCGGGGAGGCGAGGAGGGCGAGGCCGAGCGCGCACGGGAGCGGTCTCATGGAAGGGCTTACCCTCGGGCAGCGCAAGATCCGTACCGGATCGCAGGGTAGGACCCGTCGCCCGGGGCCCGGGGAGTGTACATCCCCCCGCCACCGGGAGTTCACGGCCCCGGCACGGCCCTCACTTCTTCCCCTCGGTCGGCGCCCAGCGGGCCGCCAGGACCTCGCGGATCCGGTCCTCTCCGGCGACGATGCCTTCGAGGGCTCGGTCGCAGCGGGCGCCCACCAGCTCGCCGGAGCAGCGCATGTCGACGCCGAGGAAGCTCTCGGCCGGAGACATGCCGCCGGGCGGCAGGCCGCGGCCGGCCGACAGGCGTCCGGCGGCGCGCTTGGCGTAGTGCAGCCCCGAGAGGGCGGCGGGCATCCGCGCGGCGAGCGCCGCCCACGCCTCGTCGCCGAAGAACGCCGAGCCCTCGGCGTCGAGCCGCCCGATGACGTCCCGCACGCCCTGCGCGCCGCCGCCCGCCGAGATGAGCAGGTCGCCCGCGACGCAGAGCCCCGAGTCGGGCCCGATCGGGAGACCGGGGAGACCGAACCCGCCCCCCTTCTTCGCCACGAAGATCTCGCGCCCCTGGAAGTCCACCCGCTCGAGCCCGCTCCCCTCGCGCCCCGCGAGCTTCGAGAGCACGCCCGAGATCGCCGGCCCGTCCCGGAGGCCCGCCGCGAAGCTGCGGCGACCCCGCGGGCCGCGCGCGGCCGGGGCGGCCTCGGCCTCCGCGGCGTCGAGGACCTCCCACGTGACGACGAGGTCGCCGAGCTTCCCGAAGAAGTCCCGCTCGGGGTTGAAGCCGAGCCGCTCCTCCAGCGCCGCGCCCGCGTCCGGCGCGCCCGGCCCTCCCGCGCCGGGGAAGCCCCGGCTCATCGCGGACCACATCTCCGTCCAGGAGACCCTCATGAGGGCCGCGTCGGTCGCTTCGGCCGGGACGTAGCCGGGCTGTGGGAGCGGCCCCTCGGGCGCACGGAGGAAGGCCCTCGCCCCCCCGCGCGCCTCGCCCTCCCCGAGAAGGGCCACCGAGTCCTCGACGATCCCCTCCGCCCCGAGCCGGAGGACAGCGGCGCGGGCGCGCGCCGTCCGGGGCCCTCCCTCGGCCGCCCCGACGCGCCCGAATCCCTCCGGGACGGCGAGACGCGAGGAGGCGAGGAACGTCCGCACGTCCCCGCCCGGCTCGATCGGCTCGAACGCCGCGCGGAAGTCGGTGGCGGCGGAGAGGGGATCGCCCTCGGTCTCGCCCCCCGCGCGTCGGAGCACGATCTGCCGCGCCGCCTCCTCGGTCGGGGCGACCGCGAGGAGCGTCCCGAGGAGGACGACCGCCCGCGTGACGGACACGGTCTCGTCCCCGCCTCCCGCGCCGGCCCCGCCCGCGCCGCCCCGGGGCCTCCGCCGGGGGGGCGCCGCCACCTTCTCCTCGAAGACGCGGATGGTCTCGCCCCGGAACTCCACCTCGCGGGCCTCGCCCGCCCCGGGCCCCCTCTCGAGGCGCTCGAGGAGGCCCCGGTGCAGGCCCGACGCGCGCTCCGCCTCGCCCGCCTCCACGAGGAGGGTCGCGGGTGCCGAGGCGATCCCCGGCCCGGCGAGGGCGAACGGCTCCGGCGGCACCGAGGCGAGGGCGAGCGCGCAGGGCCCCGCGATCCGGGCGGCCGCCTCGCGGGGACCCTCCGCCCCCAGCACCGCCTGGACCGCCGTCGCGAGCAGCGCGACCGGCGTGCGGCCCCCGCCGAAGCGGGGGCGCCCGGCGGCGCCGCCCGCCCCCCCCCCGGTCCCCGGCGAACGCGCGCGCCGCCTCGGCCCCGAATCGCTCCTCGACCCTCTCGAGGAGCTTCGCCGGGTTCTCGGCGAAGACCGCGAGGGTCGTGTCGGCCGGGAGCAGGGCCGCGAGCCCTTCCGCCGCGCCCGCCGCCGGCGCCGCCCCCTCGGCCGGGGCCGCCGCCCTCTCCTGCGCCCGCGCCTCCGTTGGCCCCGGGCCCGCGAGCGCGGCCGTGAGGAGCCCGGCGCCGATCCAGGTCCGGGCCGCCACCCCTAGTCCTACTCCGCTATGGGCCGCGGGCGAGGATGCAGGAGCGGATGCGTGAGAGATTGTAGCCGGCACTGTGGAGGTCGCGAAGCCGGGTGCGCCG